>DASSKA010000137.1:0-16439 GCA_035690905.1 Nocardioidaceae bacterium
CGACGGCGGCCAGACCAGCCTCGCCAACGGCATCCCGCTGTGCGGCTGGCACCACCACCGCGCCCACGACCCCACCTACCACATCCGATACCTCGACACTGGAGAGGTCAGATTCAGGCACAAACAGACCCGCCCCTGGCAAACAGCCACCGCAGCCTGAGCTTTCTTGGGCTGGAGTCAACCGTGCTCGATTCGCCGCTTCAATGGCGGCGGCAGGCGGTCGTCTACCAGGTCTATCCGCGCAGCTTCGCCGACCACGACGGCATCGGCGACCTACGCGGCGTGACCAGCCGCGTTCCCTACCTGGCCGACCTCGGCGTGGATGCGGTGTGGCTCAGCCCCTTCTACCCGTCCGCGCTGGCCGATGGTGGGTACGACGTCGACGACTACCGGGACGTGGACCTGAGACTGGGGACGCTCGCGGACTTCGACGACATGGTGCGCGCCCTCGGCTGCAGCTACCTCTACCAGGGCGAGGAGCTCGGGCTCCACGAGGTGGGCGACCTTCCCGACGAGGCACGAACCGACCCCACCTGGTTCCGCTCGAAGCACACCCGCAAGGGCCGGGACGGCTGCCGGGTGCCGTTGCCCTGGACGTCGCATCCCCCGTCGTACGGCTTCGGCCCGGCGGCTGGAACTGTCTCACGAACCTGGGTGAGGCCACGATCGATCTGCCGGGCGGTGAGCCGCTGCTGGCCAGCGGGCCGCTCGACGGGCACCGGCTCCCGCCGGACACGACCGCGTGGCCGTCGGTTACTTGACCGAGCCGGCCATCACGCCCTGGACGAAGAACCGCTGGAAGGCCAGGAACACGATCAGCGGCACGACCAGCGACAGGAACGCCCCCGGCGCCAAGATGTCGATGCTGCTGCCGAACTGCCGGGTCTGGCCGGCGAGCGCGACGGTCAGCGGCTGGCTGGTGCTGTTGGAGAACACCAGCGCGACGAGCAGGTCGTTCCACACCCACAGGAACTGGAAGATGCCGAGCGAGGCGATGGCGGGCATGCCGAGGGGCAGGATCACCCGGAAGAAGATCTTCCCCTCGCTGGCGCCGTCCATCCGAGCAGCCTCCATCAGGTCCCGGGGAATGCCCGCGAAGTAGTTGCGCAGCAGGAACACCGCGAACGGCAGGCCGAAGCCGACGTGGAACAGGATCACCGACAGGATCGTCCCGGAGATGCCCATCAGCCCGTACAGCTTGACCACCGGGATCAGCGCGATCTGGATCGGGATCACCAGCAGCCCGACCACCACCAGGAACAGCGCGTCCCGGCCGGGGAACTCCATCCAGGCGAAGGCATAACCGGCTGCGGAGCCGATCAGGATCACCAGGATCGTCGCGGGCACCGTGATGTAGATGGTGTTGAGGAAGCTGGACACCATCGTGCTGTTCTGCAGCAGTGCTTCGTAGTTGGTGACGGTCAGCTGCGCAGGATGCACGATCGCTTCCCACCAGCCGCCGTTGGCGTACTGCGCGGGGTCCCGGAACGACTCGACGAGCAGACCGAACGTCGGGATCAGCCACAGCAGGGCGATCACGATCAGGAAGATCCGCAGCGCGCCGCCGCCGGTGCGCGCGGCGATCTTCGCCGGCAGGCTCCGGTTGATCGAGCCGGTGACGATGTCGGAGCTGGCGACGCTCACCTCGACTCCTTCCGGAAGTTGCGGACCTGGAAGATCATCGCCGGGATGACCAGGAGCACCAGCAAGATGCCCACGGCGCTGGCCGCGCCGAACTGCTGGTTGCCGTAGTCGGTGTAGAGCTGGACGGCGAGGACGTTGGCGTACTTCGCGTTGCCGCCGGCCGGCTGCTGCAGGATGAACACGATGTCGAAGATCTTCAGGACGTTGATCACCATGGTCACGAAGACCACGAGCAGCACCGGTGACAGCAGCGGCACGGTGACCCGTCGGAAGACCTGCCACTCGGTCGCGCCGTCGATGCGGGCAGCCTCCAGGGCGTCGCGGGGGATCGCCGCCATCCCGGCGGCCAGCAGGACCATGGCGAACCCGGTGTAGATCCACAGGTAGGAGACCATGATCGCCGGGGTGATGAGGGCCTTGCCCAGCCACGACACCCCGCCGTACGGCGCGGCGAAGTCGCTGTGCGGCAGCGCGAGCGTGTAGCTGCCGGACGTCAGTGACGGGAAGCTGAACGTGCCGTCGGCGGCAGTGCTGGTCGTGGCGACGACCTTGCCACCCTGCAGGGCCTGGACCTGCATCCCGGGGATGCCGAGCTCGCCCTTGTCGATGAACCCGGACTTGCCGCCGCCGCCGAGCTTGAAGTCGTTCCACACCACGCCCTTCAGGCCGCTGCCGGTCGGCTGGGCGGCCTGCTGGGCGTTCGGCGGCGGCGAGGTGAGGTCCAGGCCGGTGACGGGGAGCAGCGCCGCCGATCCCGCCGACACCGGCTTGACGGTCTGGTAGCCCTTGGCGCCGCTGCCCTTCAGCACCGTGTTGTTGAGCGGGCGCAGGTTCGGGTTCGACGTGCTCGGTGAGAACGTGTCGTGGATGCCGGTGAGCACGGCGTTCCCGAGGCCCTGGCTCGGCTGGTCGACGTAGATCAGCGACCAGGTGATGCCAGCGGCCAGGAACGAGATCGCCATCGGCATGAACAGCACGATCTTGAACGCCGAGGAGAACCGCACCCGCTCGGTCAGCACCGCGAAGATCAGCCCGAGGATGGTGACCAGGGCGGGCACGATGAGCACCCAGATCACGTTGTTCCGGAACGCGATCCACGAGTCCGGCTGGGTGAAGATCGCGACGTAGTTCCCCAGCCCCGCGAAGCTCGTCGCCTCGCCGCTCGGCCCGTCGTGGAAGAGGCTGCGGATCAGCGTGTACACCAACGGGTAGAACACGATACCCAGCAGGAACACCGCCGCGGGCAGCAGGAAGAGCCCCGCGATCCACCGCGACTCGCCGGGAAGCGGCTTACGCCGCCGCCCGGTGGCCCGCCGGCCCGCCGGCGGAACCCCGACCGGAGGGGTGGTGCCGCCCTCGACCGGCACCACCGCCTCTTCGGTACGGGTGCCGGTCGGGGGCAGCTCCGCGTCCTTGGTCACCTCGGCCCTCGCCTTCGGTCAGCCCCAGTTGGCGGCGCTGGCGTCCTTCTCCAGCTGCTGCTGCGTCGCCTTGACGTCCCCGGTGGTCAGGAAGGTCTGCAGGTCGCCCCACATGCCCTTGTTCGGGGTGCCGCCGAACTCAGCAGGCGCCTGGTCGGACATGTCGAAACGGAAGTTGTTGCCGACCTCGACCATCTGCTTGGCCAGGTCCGCCGACGTGGAGTCGTTGTAGGCGGAAGAGGGCACGTTCTTGTTCACCGACAGGAACCCGCTGCCCTCGGTGCCGACCAACAGCTGGGCCGCGTCCGACGAGGCCAGGTAGGCCAGGAACGGCTGCGCCGCCTTGTTCTTGGTGAACGCGCAGGCGAAGTCACCCGAGGCCTCGACGACCGGTTGCGACCCGTTGATGGACGGGAACGGGAACACCTTGGCGTCCACACCGACCTTGGCGGGCAGCTTGTCGCTGGGGATCGTGGTCGCCACGAAGCTGGCCTCGTAGACGATCGCCGAGCTCGGGTTGGACTTGAACACGTTGTCGACCGACGAGGTGAACGACACCTTCACCGCCTGCTGCGGGGAGCCGATCAGCTGCGGGTCGCCCCAGATCTGCTTGAGGGTGTTGAGCGCCGTGGCCACCGACGGGTCCGTGTAGGGGATGTCGTGGTGGGTGAGCTGGTCGTACTTCTGGATGCCGGCGGTGCGCAGGTACACGTTCTCGAACCAGTCCGTCAGCGTCCACCCGTCCCCGCCGCCCACCGAGATCGGCACCTGGACGCCGGAGGCCGACAGCGTCTTCGCGTCCTTGATCAGGTCGTCCCAGGTCTGCGGCGGTGAAGAGATGCCCGCGTTGGAGAACAGCTTGGCGTTGTACCAGACCGTCGACTTGTTCGCGGCGTCCACGGGGACGCAGTACATCTGGCCCTTGTAGGAGCCGAGCTGGCCCCACTCGGAGGCGAAGTTCGAGTTGACCGCGGAGACCACGTCGGAGCCGACCGGGAACATCTTGCCTGAGGTTGCGTACTGGGCGATCGCGCCGGGCAGCGACAGGATCGCGATGTCGGGCGGCGTGCCGCCGGCCACCTTGGTGCCGAGCACGCCGGCCTCATCGCCGCCGGCTGCCGGTGTGTAGTGGCCGGTCGCGCCGGTCTGCTGGTCGAACGCGTCGATGACGGCCTGGAACGCCTTCTGCTCCCCGCCGGTCCACTGACCGAGGATGTCGTAGGAGACGCCTTGGAGGTTTGGTCCACCGGACGGCGATCCCCCGTTGGACTGCGACGACTTAGGGGTGTTCGAGGACCCCCCGCCACATGCGGCGACCGTCAGCAGGGAGGCCACGGCAAGCGTCGTGACCGCCAGCTTCTTACTCTTCATTCGCACGGTGTGTCTCCTCTGGTTGGGGAGTTTCAGTCGGCCCACAAGGCTGTGCCCGACGAAGGATCGAAGAAGTGCAGCTGGTCGGCGGCGAACGCCATGGTCACCTGGTCGCCGATCCTGACCTGGCTGCGTGGGTCGAACCTGGCGACCATGGTCGTCCGGTCCGAGGCGGAAACAGGGGTCTCGACCTCACTGGCCAGCTCCTCCATGCCCTCGCTGTGCGGCGGCTGCGCCGCGGTCGTGACGTGCACCATGAGGTCGGACCCGAGCGGCTCGACCAGCTCGGCGCGGCCGGTCATGGTGTCGCCTTCGTTCCCGCCGCGCACCAGGGCGGCATCCTCGATGTCCTCGGGGCGGATGCCGACGACGACCTCGTTGCCCACCCTGGTCTTCAGCGCCGGGCGTGCGGAGACCACGGACTCCGGGATCCGGAGGGTCTCGCCGCCGACCAGCACGGTGTAACCGCCTGCGTCGTCGCGCTGCAGCGTGCCGGTCATGAAGTTCATCGCCGGCGACCCGATGAAGCCGGCCACGAACAGGTTGTCTGGGTGGTCATAGAGGTGCTGGGGAGGCGCGATCTGCTGGAGCAACCCCTTGCGCATCACCGCTACCCGGTGGCCGAGGGTCATCGCCTCGGTCTGGTCGTGGGTCACGTAGATGGTGGTGACGTTCAGGTCCCGCTGGAGCTTGCCGATCTCCGCGCGCATCTGCACGCGCAGCTTCGCGTCCAGGTTGGAGAGCGGCTCGTCCATCAGGAACGCCTGCGGCTCGCGGACGATCGCGCGACCCATCGCCACCCGCTGCCGCTGACCGCCGGAGAGGTTGCGTGGCTTGCGGTCGAGGTACTCCGACAGACCGAGCGTGGCAGCGGCCCGCTCGACACGCTTGTTCAGCTCTGCCTTGGGCACCTTGCGCAGCTGCAGGCCGAAGCCGATGTTGTCGCGCACGCTCAGGTGCGGGTAGAGCGCGTAGGACTGGAAGACCATCGCCACGTCGCGGTCGCGGGGTGGCACGTCGTTGACCAGCCGGTCGCCGATGTGCAGCTCACCCTCGGTGATCGTCTCCAGTCCGGCGACCATGCGCAGCGCCGTCGTCTTGCCGCAGCCGGAGGGACCGACGAAGACGAGGAACTCCCCGTCATCGACCTCGATGTTCAGGTCGGTGACCGCTCGGGTGCCGTCGTCGTACACCTTGCCCATGTGCGACAGAGTGATGCCGGCCATCTGGTCACCCTCCAACCTCGTGCAAATGCGCGGGCCCTCGTGAAAGTCACGATAGCCACTTGAGTTGCCATCGGTAAGAACCCGATCAGCACGGTCACATATTCGTTACTTGTATCAGCCCTGGACCAGAGAGTCGAGGGCGGTGACCTAACGCACCTGCTTCAGCGCGTCGTCGAGGGCGGCGAGGACCAGCAGCGCGCCGTCTGGGCTCGCGTTGGGTCCCATCAGCCCGATCCGCCAGACCGTGGCGGCGAACTCGCCGGAGCCGGCCCCGATCTCCAGGTTGTGCCGCTCCAGCAGACAGCGCCGTACGGCGTTCGCGTCCACACCGTCGGGCACCCGGACGGTGGTCAGCTCGGGCAGCCGCGAACCCTCCTGCGCGAACAGCTTCAGGCCCATCTCCTGCAGCCCGTCGGCGAGGATGCGGCCTGCTTCGGCGTGCCGGGCCCACACGTTCTCGAGCCCCTCGCCGAGGATCCGGCGCAGCGCCGCGTGCAGGCTGGCCACCATCGCGACCGGGGCGGTGTGGTGGTAGGTCCGCTTGCCATGGCCGGCCGCCTCTCCGACGTACCCGCCGAGCAGGCCGAGGTCGAGGTACCACGACCGCGGCCGCTCCACCCGGCGCTCGAAGGCGCGGTCGTTGATGGTGAACGGCGCGAGGCCGGGCGGCACGCCAAGGCACTTCTGGGTGCCGGCGTAGCCGACGTCGACGCCCCAGTCGTCGGCGCGCAGCTCGATGCCGCCGATCGAGGTGACCGCGTCGGTGACCAGCAACGCGTCGCCCTTGCCGGCGCCCAGCGCCGCGATGTCGGAGCGGACACCGGTGGAGGTCTCGGCGTGCACCGCGGCGATCACGGTCGGATTCGGGTGCGCCTCCAGGACGCGTTGTACGTCGACCGGCGAGCCCCACTCGTGCTCGACAGGCACCACCTCGGCTCCGCAGCGGCTCGCCACCTCGCACATCCGCTGCCCGAACTGGCCGTTCACCGCGACCACCACCACGTCGCCCTCGGACACGGTGTTCACGAACGCGGCCTCCATGCCCGCGGAGCCGGTCGCCGACAGCGGCAGCGTGCGCGCGTTGCCGGTGCCCCACACCTCACGCAGCATCGCGCAGGTGTCGTCCATGATCTCCAGGAAGACCGGGTCGAGATGGCCGAGCAGCGGCAGGCCGAGCGCGGCAGTGGCCTCCGGGTAGGGGTTGCAGGGACCGGGGCCGAAGAGGTGGCGCGCGACGACCGGGTGGTTGTGGTGAAGGGGCATGCTCCCGAACCTACAAGACCGCGCCGGGGTTCAAGATCCCGTCCGGGTCGAGGGCGTCCTTGATCCGGCGGCTGAGCGCCATCACGTCCGGGCCCAGCTGGTCGGGGAGAGCCGATCGCTTGGCGCGGCCCACCCCGTGCTCGCCGGTGATCGTGCCGCCGAGGGCGATCGCCGCGCGCATCACCTCCGCGAACGCCTCCCGGGCCCGTCCCTCGGAAGCGGCGTCGGTGGGGTCGTAGACGATGATCGGGTGGGTGTTCCCGTCGCCTGCGTGTGCGACGACCGGGATCTCCACGTCGTACTCCTTCGCGACCTCCGCGATCGCGGCGAGCAGCCGGGGCAGCAGCGGGATCGGCGCGCCGACGTCCTCGAGCAGCAGTGCGCCGCGCGCCTCGATGGCGGGGAAGGCGATGCGCCGCGCCTCGACGAACATCTCGCCCTCGTCGGCGTCGTCGGTCACGAAGATCTCCCCGGCGCCGGCGGTCTCGCAGGCCGCCCGCATGGTCTCCAGCTCTTCGGAGCGGGCCACGCCGGGGGAGTCGGACTGCGCGATGAGCAGCGCGCCGGTGCTCCGGTCCAGGCCCATCGACCGGAAGTCCTCGACCGCGTTGATCGAGGCGTTGTCCATCAGCTCCATCATCGACGGCCGGAGCGTCCGGCGGATCGCCACCACCGCCTGCGCCGCGGCGGTCACGTTCGCGAACGGCGCGACCATCGTGGACCGAGCCGCCTGGGCCGGGACCAGCCGCAGGATGGCACGAGTGACGATGCCGAGCGTGCCCTCGCTGCCGACGAACAGCTTCAGCAGCGAGAGGCCGGCCACGTCCTTGATCCGCTTGCCGCCCAAGGTGATCAGGGTGCCGTCGGCGAGCACCACGTCCAGGCCGAGCACGTAGTCGGTGGTGACGCCGTACTTCACGCAGCACAGACCACCGGCGTTGGTGGCCACGTTGCCGCCGATGGAGCAGATCTCGTACGACGAGGGGTCGGGCGGGTACCACAGCCCGCGCTCGGCAGCGGCCGCCTTCACCTCGCGGTTGAACGCACCGGGCTCGACGACCGCGACCTGGCAGTCCGGGTCGATCTCGATGGCCCGCATCCGCTCCAGGCTGATCACGATGCCGCCGTCGACCGCCGAGGACCCTCCGGACAGGCCGCTGCCCGCGCCGCGGGGCACCACCGGGACCCGGTGCCGGGCCGCCCAGCGCACCGCGGTCTGCACCTGCTCGGCGTCCTGGGCGCGGACCACCGCGTCGGGGGTGCCGGCGTACTTGTCGTGCGACCAGTCGTAGCGGTACTTCTCGATCGCGTCGGGGTCGGTGGCCACCACCCCGGCGGGGAGCTTCTCCACCAGCTCTCGCAGAACCTCGGGCTGCATGGCCCCACTCAACCACGCCGCACCGGTCCGGCCCACCCTCCTCACACCGATATCGGTAAGACAGTGAGTGATCGTTAACCGAACTGAACTACGCTGCGAGGGTGAGCACCGGCCGGACCCAGAGCAACAGCAGCCGCCGCGAGCAGATCCTGGCCACGGCCGCGGAGCTGTTCGCGGTGCGCGGATTCCACGGCGTGTCCGTGGCCGAGCTCGGTACGGCGTGCGGGGTCTCCGGCCCGGCGCTCTACCGGCACTTCCCGTCCAAGGACGCGATGCTCGCCGAGATGCTGGTCTCCATCAGCGAGGAGCTGCTCGAGGTCGGTGAGGAGCGCGTCGCCGAGGCCGACTCACCCGGCGAGGCGGTGCGCGCCCTGGTCGGCTGGCACGTCGACTTCGCGCTGCACAACAAGGCGCTCATCGTGGTGCAGGACCGCGACTGGTCCTCCCTGCCCGACGACGCGCGCGAGCGGGTGCGGGAGCTGCAGCGGAAGTACGTCGAGCTGTGGGTCGGCGCGTTGAGGTCGGTGCACACCGACCTGACCGCCCGGAGGGCGCGGGCGATGGCGCACGCCACGTTCGGGCTGATCAACTCCACCCCGCACAGCACGATGCTCGCGGAAGCCGAGATGCGCGACCTGCTCGAGGAGATGGCGCTCGGCGGCCTCGGTGTGCCCGAGTTGTCAGGCGGGTGACCGGCTAGAGCCGGTCACCCGCCTGACAAGTGGGTCGCTCACCAGATGCGGACCCGGTCCTCGGGGTCCAGCCACAGCCGGTCGCCCGGCTTGGTGGCGAACGCCTCGTGGAACTCGTCGAGGTTGCGCACGATGTTCGCCCGGAACTCCTCCGGGCTGTGCGGGTCGACGGTCAGCAGCTGGAGCTGCTGCTCCTTGCGGCGCTTGCACCGCCACACGTGTGCGTAGTTCAAGAACAGCCGCTGCACCCCGGTCAGCCCGTCGACGACGGGCGGCTGCTCGCCGTCGAGGCTGATCAGGTACGCCTTGTAGGCGATGGTCAGCCCACCCAGGTCGCCGATGTTCTCCCCGACGGTCAGCGCGCCGTTGACGTGCTCGCCTGGCAGCTGGCGCGGCTCGAACCCGTCGTACTGCGCGACCAGCTTCGCCGACCGCTCCTGGAACGCGGCGCGGTCGGCCTCGGTCCACCACTCGTTCATGTTGCCGTGCTCGTCGTACTGCGAGCCCTGGTCGTCGAACCCGTGTCCGACCTCGTGGCCGATCACCGCCCCGATCCCGCCGTAGTTCTCGGCCGGGTCGGCGTCCGGGTCGAAGAACGGCTTGCGCAGAATCGCCGCCGGGAAGCAGATCTCGTTGGTGACCGGGTTGTAGTAGGCGTTCACCGTCTGCGGCAGCATCAGCCACTCGTCACGGTCCACCGGGGAGCCGATCTTGCGCAGCTCGCGGTCGGTCTCGAAGGCCGACGCGCGTCGGGCGTTGCCCACCAGATCGTCGGGGACGGCCTCAAGCGCGGAGTAGTCGCGGAACTTCTTGGGGTAGCCGATCTTGGGCAGGAACGTGTCGAGCTTGTCGAAGGCCCGCTTCTTGGTGTCCTCGCTCATCCAGTCCAGGTCGGTGATGCTGCGCCGGTAGGCGCGCAGCAGGTTCTCGACCAGCTCGTCCATGATCGCCTTCGACCGCGGCGGGAAGTGCCGGGCGACGTACTCCTCCCCGACCGCCTCGCCGATCGAGCCCTCCACGAACGAGACCCCGCGCTTCCAGCGCGGCCGCAGCTCGGGGGTGCCGTTGAGGGTCCGGCCGTAGAAGTCGAAGTTCTCGGCGACGAAGGCCGCCGACAGGTACGGCGCGAAGGCCCGGACCACCCGGATCGCGGCCCACGCCTTCCAGTCCGCGAGGTCCACCTCGGTGAGCGCCACCGACACGTGCTCCAGGTAGCTCGGCTGCCGGACCACCACCTCGGCGACGGTCTGGGCACCGCCGCCGAGCGCCTCGGCCCACGCGGTCCACGCGAACGCCGGAGCCAGCTGCTCCAGCTCCGCGGCGGTGCTCAGGTTGTAGGTGCGCAGCACGTCCCGGGTGTCGGCCCGGTCCCAGTGACCCTCGGCGAGCCGGCTCTCCACCGCCATCACCTGGGCGGCGGCGGTCTCGGGCTCGTCGTACCCGACCAGCCCGAACATGACGGCCAGGTGCCGGCGGTAGGCCTCCCGGACCTCCCCGAACTTCTCCTCCAGGTAGTAGGACTTGTCCGGCAGGCCCAGGCCGGCCTGGACGACGTTGAGCAGGTAGCGCTCGGAGTTCTTGTCGTCGGGCTTGACGTAGCCGCCGAAGAACCCGGAACCGCCCTCGCGCTCCAGCCGGCCCAGGAAGCCGACCAGCCCCTCGATCGACTCCAAGCCCGCCAGCTCGTCCAGGTCCGCGCGGATCGGGTCGGCACCGAGCCGCTCGGCACGGGCTTCGTCCATGAAGCTGGTGAAGAGGTCGCCGATCTTCTGCGCGTTCGTGCCCGGCTGGGCGTCGGCCTCAGCACAAGCCTCGATGATCTCCCGGACCTGCTGCTCGGCGTCCTCGGCGAGCACCTGGAAGGCGCCCCATGCGGAGCGGTCCGATGGGATCTCCACCGTCCGCAGCCAGGTGCCGTTGACGTGGCCGAACAGGTCGTCCTGGGGCCGGACGGAGGGGTCCATGCCCTCCTTGGCGTCGTCGAGGATCGTCATTGGCTCACCCTATCCGCGCCGAATCGGGGTAGTAGTGGGACATGGCCCGCACGCGCAGAGCCAGCCGCGAGGAGCCGCTGGCGACGTACCGCCGCAAGCGGGACTTCGCGCGGACGCCGGAGCCTTCCGGGGCCACGCCCGTGACCGAGCCCGGGGCGCTGCGGTTCGTGGTGCAGCGGCACCGGGCCCGCCGGCTGCACTACGACCTGCGCTTCGAGGTGGACGGCGTGCTGGCCAGCTGGGCGGTGCCCAAGGGGCCGACGCTGGACCCGGCGGTACGACGGATGGCGGTGCACGTCGAGGACCACCCGCTGGAGTACCTCGACTTCGAGGGCGTGATCCCGTCCGGGGAGTACGGCGGGGGCGACGTGATCGTCTGGGACATCGGCACCTGGGAGCCGCACGACACCGACGACCCGGCGGCGGCGATCGCGGCCGGAGAGCTGCACGCGGACGTGCACGGCCAGAAGCTGAACGGGCGGCTCGTGCTGGTGCGCCGGGGCGACGCGTCCGACAAGGAGCAGTGGCTGCTGGTGCACAAGCACGACGACGCGGCGGTGTCCGGCTGGGACCCGGAGCAGCATCCGCGCTCGGTGCTCAGCGGCCGCACCAACGACGAGGTGAAGGCGGACCCGGAGCGTATGTGGCGCTCGGACCTGCCGGCCGCCGTCGCGTCGGTGGCGCTGCGTGCGCCGACCGTCGAGGGCGTGAGCGAGGACGAGCTCGCCGCGCTGGACGCCCTCGGCGAGGGCGGCACCTGGGAGGTGTTCGGCAGGAAGCTGCGGGTCACCAACCTGGACCGGGTGCTGTTCCCGTCCGCGCCACACCGGCCGCAGGTGACCAAGCGGGACCTGGTCGGCTACGCCGCCCGGATCGCGCCGACCGTGCTGCCCTACCTGGCCGGCCGGGCGCTGAACATGCACCGCTACCCCAACGGCGCGGGGGAGAAGGGGTTCTGGCACAAGGAGCTGCCCTCACACGCTCCGGGCTGGCTGCCGCGCTGGGACAACCCGGAGGCCGATCCCGGCGAGACGACCACCTACCTGGTCGTGGACGAGCCGGCCGCGCTGGTGTGGGCGGCCAACTTCGGAGCGCTTGAGTGGCATCCGTGGACGTCGAAGGTGGACCAGCCGCGCCATCCGTCGTACGCCCTGGTCGACATCGACCCGGGCACCAAGACGTCCTGGGACGAGGTGCTCACCCTGGCCCGGCTGCACCGCACCGCGTTCGAGCACCTCGGGGTGACCGCGCGGGCGAAGGTGACCGGTCGGCGCGGCATCCAGATCTGGGTGCCGATCGGCCGCGGCCCGAGCTTCGAGGAGACCCGTGGCTGGGTCGAGCGGCTGTCCAAGACCGTGGGTGCGGTGATGCCGGAGCTGGTCAGCTGGAGGTGGGGGGTCAGTGAGCGGCGCGGGCTGGCCCGGCTCGACTACACCCAGAACGCCATCAACAAGACACTGGTCGCGCCGTACAGCCCGCGGGCGGCGGCCGGCGGGCCGGTTTCGGTGCCCGTCGAGTGGGACGAGCTCGACGACCCGGACCTGCGGCCGGACCGGTTCACCGTGCACACCGTGCTGGACCGGATCACGGAGCGCGGCGACCCGTTCCGGGCGCTGCTCGGCGTGGAGCAGGCCCTCCCGCCGATCACCTGAGGCGCACCACCGACTTCCCGAGCGTGCGCCGCTCCTCCATGTCGGTCAGCGCCGGGCCGATCTGGTCGAGGGAGTACGTCGCACCCACCGGCGGGTCCACCACGCCGGAGCGGATCATCGGCAGCAGCTCCTCCCACTGCTTGCGCATGAACCCGGGCCGAACCATCCCGAAGGCCCCCCACCCCACGCCGCGCACATCGGTGTTGTTCAGCAGAAGCCGGTTCACCTTGACCTGCGGGATGGTGCCGGAGGTGAAGCCGAGCACCAGCAGCCGGCCCAGCGGGGCCAGTGCGCGCAGCGAGTCGGTGACGTCGCCGCCCACCACGTCGACCACCACGTCGACCCCGGCGCCGTCGGTCAGCTCGCGCACCTGCGTCAGGAACCCGTCACGGAGCACGGCCTCGTCGGCCCCGGCCGCCCGCGCGACCTCCGCCTTCTCCGGGGTGGAGACCACGCCGATCGTCCGCGCGCCGTACCCCTTGGCGACCTGGACGCTCGCGGTGCCCAGACCGCCGGCGGCACCGTGCACCAGCACGGTCTCGCCCTCGCGCAGCCCCGCGCGGGTGGCCAGCGCGAACTGGGCGGTCAGGTAGTTCATCGGCAGCGCGGCAGCCTTCTCGAAGGACACTCCGTCCGGCAGCGGGAACACCGCCTCGGGGTCGACCGCGACGGTCTCCGCCCCTCCGCCGTACGGCAGGCAGCAGGCCACCCGGTCCCCGGCGGTGAACCCGGACTCCGGCGGCGCCTGCTGGACCGTCCCGGCGAAGTCGACGCCCAGGCAGAACGGCAGCTCGGGCTTGAGCTGGTACTCGCCCCTGGTCTGGAGCAGGTCGGGCCAGCTGACCCCGAGCGCGTGCACATCGACCAGCAGCTGCGCGTCCCCGGCGGTGGGCTCGGGCACGTCGACGACCTGTACGCCGCGCGGACCCTCCAACGAGACGACGTGGACTGCACGCATGCGGTTCCTCCTGGGAGCTACGGGGTACCGTCCGAGTATGCCCGGATGCCGCACACCATCCGCCGACCCGACCGGTGGGGCGACCGCCTCCCTGTTTCGCGGTCTGGCGAAGCTCGTGTACGACTGCGACGACTACGCCGAGACCTACCGCGCGATCTGCGAGGCCAGCCCGACCCTGGTGCACGGCTGCGACCACGCCAGCCTGATGCTCGCCAGCAGCCGCGGGCGCTACGAGACCGTCGCGGCCAGCGACGACATCGCGGCGCGGGTCGACGAGCTGGAGCGCGAGATCGGCGACGGGCCCTGTGTCGATGCGATCAAGGACGAGGCCGCCACCCTCGAGCCCACGCTCCTCCAGCCCTCGCGCTGGCCCCGGCTGGCCGCCCAGGTGATCAACGAGACCCCGGTGCGCAGCATGGCCGGCTTCCGGCTGCTCGTCGACAGTCACAAGGTGGGCGCGCTCAACCTGTTCTCCGACACTCCGAACGGATTCACCGAGCAGTCGGTGAACCAGGGTGCGGTGGTCACCTCCTTCATCTCCGTCGCCCTGCTGGCCGCACACCAGAAGCAGGCCGCGGCCTCGCTGCGCAACGGCCTGGAGAGCAACCGGGAGATCGGCAAGGCGGTCGGCCTGATGATGGCCTTCCACAAGGTCGACGACGAGGCCGCCTTCGGGATGCTGCGCAAGGCCTCCCAGGACATGAACATCAAGCTCGCCGAGGTGGCCCGGCAGTTCGTCGCGCACCACAACTCACGGCCATGACCGCTGGCACCACCACCCGCCCCCGGTCCCGCGCGGCCACCCGCCGGCGGTGGGCGTGGTGGCAGGAGATCGCGCTCCTGGTGGTGCTGGCGGTGGCGATCTCGGTGCTGCTCAAGACCTTCGTGGTCCAGATGTTCTTCGTGCCCTCGGCGTCGATGCGGCCGCTGTTCGTGCACGACGACCACATCCTGGTGCAGAAGATCTCCTACGAGACCGGACAGGTACACCGCGGCGATGTGGTGGTCTTCGACGACCCGGGCGGCCGCTGGCTGAGCGCGGAGGGGACCCGGACGCTGCCACCGTTCCCGCGGATACTGGCGAGTCTCGGGCTGTACCCGACGAACGACCACCTGGTGAAGCGGGTGATCGGGGTGGGTGGAGACCACGTGAAGTGTTGCGACACGAACGGCCGGATCACCGTCAACGGCGTACCGCTGCACGAGAAGGGCTACATCGTCAACGGCGCGCAGCCGTCCAGCCAGCCCTTCGACGTGGTGGTCCCGACCGGGAGGCTCTGGGTGATGGGCGACAACCGTCCGGACAGCGCCGACTCCCGCTACCACGAGGAGCTTCCCGGCAGCGGAACCGTCCCGGTCCGCGACGTGGTCGGCAAGGTCTGGGCGATCGTCTGGCCGCTGGACCGGGCGCACCTGCTGCACCGACCGGGAACCTTCGAGCAGGCCGCCCTGCAGGCGTCTCGCTGACCTCGCCCGCTGCGTTCGCCTTGTCGGGACACGTCCGAAGTGTCGGGTGACCTTCAGCGGAACGCCCGATGACCTACGTCCCTTTTGGCCGTGGGGGCGTGCGGCCAGAGTTGAACCGTCAAGAACAAGCCGCCTGAGGGGGGCGGCCATCAGACGGAGAGGTGAATCAAGATGCGCCGCAGAACGCTTGACGCGCTCCTGGCCACAAGCGGCTTGATCGTCGCCGCCATTCTTCTGGCGGCTGGAGGGCTGCTCACCTGGGCCCACAGTTTCGTGGGCAACCAGGTCTACACCCAGCTGTCGTCCCAGCAGATCTTCTTCCCCGCCAAGGGCAGCGACTCGCTGAACGACCCGGCCATCAAGCCCTACCTGGAGCAGTACGCCGGGCAGCAGATGACCAACGGTGCGCAGGCCAAGGCCTACGCCGACCACTTCATCGCCGTGCACATCAACGAGATGACCGGCGGCAAGACCTACTCCGAGCTGAGCGCCGCCTCGCTGGCCGACCCGAACAACACCGAGCTGGCCGGCCTGGTGCAGACCGTGTTCCGCGGCGAGACGCTGCGCGGCCTGCTGCTCAACAGCTACGCCTTCTGGCAGATGGGCCAGATCGCCTTCTACGGCGCGATCGCCTCGTTCATCGGCGCGGGCGTGATGCTGCTGCTGAGCATCCTCGGGTTCATGCACATCGGACGGGTCCCGGAGACCGAGGAGGTCGTCCCCGGTCGGAAGGCCCAGCACCCGGCCACCGTGTGACCATGTGACGCACCCACGAAGCAGGAGGCCCGGGCCGGTTGGTCCGGGCCTCCCGTCGTGCGCGCCGAATCGCCGCCCCGCCCAGCGCCGGGTCCCTCACCTCCCCGGCCCCGGTCCTTTACCTCCCCGGCCCCGGTCCTTTGCCACCCCGGCCCCGGCCCTTTGCCTCCCCGGCCCCGGCCCTTTACCAGGGTCCCCTGGTAAGGGGATGCTCCCCATGGTGAATTCACCGTGGGGGGCTTCCCTTTCCCATGGGGAGTACGACGAGACTTGCGACTCGGCTGAAGAAACGACAACGGCCGGATCGGTCCGCTGCTGCGGGCCACCCGGCCGTCGTTGGGGCCACCTGCCGTCCGTTTTGCGCGGAATTCCCAGGAGGCGTGCTACCCGGTGTAGCACCAGCATTCCAGTTGTTTCTCTGATCTAGCGACGCGAAAGGGCGACCGGGCGCGCCGTGCCGCCGCGTAGACGCCGTTGATAGGGCGCGGGTGCGTTTACCACAGCCATGGCGTTGCTGGGTGCAGGGCCTCGGCCAGGTGCTCGAGCACTTGGCCGCTCCACCTGGCAGTAACAACCTCAGTCCGGGACAGGCGGACGCCGCGGTTGAGAAGCACGAA
>DASSKA010000138.1:0-2202 GCA_035690905.1 Nocardioidaceae bacterium
CGACGGCGGCCAGACCAGCCTCGCCAACGGCATCCCGCTGTGCGGCTGGCACCACCACCGCGCCCACGACCCCACCTACCACATCCGATACCTCGACACTGGAGAGGTCAGATTCAGGCACAAACAGACCCGCCCCTGGCAGACCGCAGCCTGACTAACGTCGGGCGAGCTGCCGCATTGCTCGCATGCGAGGGCGCTACCGGTCGATGCCTCCGGCCAGGGCCGTGACCGTGCTTTCCACATCGGCGCCCACGGCGGTGGTGCCGCCGTACAGGTCGATGCCGGTGAGTGTCGCTCGGTGTGCGGTCAGCCAGCTGCTGGTTGTCGCCGGCAGCTGGCTGTCGCGGGTCAGCAGGAGCGGCGCGTCGAGTCCCCCGAGCTGGGTGACGGCGGTCAACGCGTCGGGGAACGCCAACCCGCTGGCGATACCGACCGCGGTGGGGTCGACGAAGAGGCTCGAGGCGACCAGCGCAGCGGTGGCGTAACGGTCCTTGCCTACGAAGGCTTGCGCCGCTGGGTCGGCGGTGGCTGCGGGGCCGCCGATTGCCGTCACCGGCAGGCTCGGATGCCGCGACAGCCAGCCCATGGTCCGGGCCGGCATGGAGGCGCCGTGTGTCAGCAGCACCACTCCGCCGGTGTGCGCGGCCGCGGTCGAGGCGGTCAGCGCGTCGGGGAAGTCGCTGCCGGTGGCCAGCAGCACCCGGTGTGCGTGCGGCAGCCGGTTGGCCACGATGGCGGCGGTGTCATACCTGGTCGCGCCGCCGAGCCGGTGCACCCGGTAGCCCAGGTCGGCCAGCGCCTGCTCGACCGTCGGCGCCAGGGAGGCGCGACCTCCCAGCAGGAAGACGGTGCCGCCGGGGGCCAGGACCCGCTGGATCTCGACAGCCACCGCCGGGTCAAGGCCGGTACGGCTGGTCAGCAACAACGGCGCATGCCTCGCGACCGCCAACGGCCCGCCGACGAGCGCGTCGGGGTAGGCGTCCTGACGGGCCAGCACGACCGCCCCCGCTTCGGCGGGACCGAAGACGGCCTGGGAGATCTCAATCGCCGTGTGCTCCCGGTCGGCCCCGGCCATCCGGGACACCAGCGGCCGGACCGCGACGGCGAAGACGGTCCCGGTCAGGTCCCCAAGCGCCGGGCTCGAGGTCTCGGACACGGTTGCGGTCACCGTCGAAGTGCCCGGGTCGAAAGACTGCCCGGACACCATCTGCCAGCTCGACCCGTCCCACCAGTACAGCGTGTTGCCGCCGGCCGCGGAGCTGGGCACGCGACAGGACACGTCGAGCCTACTGAACGCGCTGGAGCCGGTGGTCTGGACGTCGAACCACACTCCCGCGGGGCGGAAGGCCGGGTCGCCGACCGGGTTCGACGCGTAGTTCGCGGCCACCACCGTCCCGACCCCGGTGGCGGTCGCCGTCACACAACCCTGCGTCGCGGTGGCGGTGCCGGTCGGGCTGCTGCTGGTGGCCTCGTCCCACCCGGTCACCGGCCCCGGGAAGCTGGGACCAGGCGGTGCTGGATGAGGCACGACGGTGATGGACTGCTGGACCTGCGCGGCCGGCGCGTAGTCGGTGTTTCCGGCCTGGTTCGCGTCCACCACGCACGTCCCGGTCGAGTCGAAGGTGACCACCCCGGTGGCGCCGATCGAGCACACGCCGCTCGAGGACGGGTCGATGGTGAGCGTGACCGGCAGTCCCGAGCTGCTGGTCGCGGTCGGGGTGTAGTTGTCCCCGACGGTGACCTGCCCGGGCGGGCTGGAGGTGAACGTGATCGTCTGGGTGCCCTGGTCCTTGTAGAAGAACGTGTACGGCCGCTGCGGCGCTCCGCCCGGGTAGTACACCCCCCATTGCTCGGAGGCGGTGTCGACGTACGCCGTCCCAGGGGAGTAGGTGGCTCCGTTGAGAGTGGCTCCCTGTCCCACGCTCACCTGGTCCTGCCGCGCGGCGTACAGCGACAGCGACCCGCCGCTGGTGAGGGTGGCGTTGGAGGCGACGGTCAGCATGCTGGTGCCGACCGCGGGCGGGCTCGGGTTCCCGGCGTCGCTGACGAGGACCGCCGAGCCGCCGGCCGACACGGTGGCTGCCGACCCCACGGTCAGGGAGCCGAGAGCCTTGAGGAGGAGATTGCCCCCGACCGTGCTGGAGCCGACCACCAGATCGCCGGACGTGGCCAGTGCGGCATCCGACGAGCCGGCACTGCTCA
>DASSKA010000139.1:0-2231 GCA_035690905.1 Nocardioidaceae bacterium
CGCATGTGGCTCAACGTGCCGATGGAGCATCCGAGCTTCGGGGCCAATTCCCTTACGGTGAACGGGATTCGCCGCGCAGGGTGTGCCATCACGTGACGGATGGCGGCAGGGTCGATGACCTGCATCCGCAGTGGGGGTGGGGTGGTTGGCATGTTCACAACGTAGGCGCTCGAAAGGGCAGTGTCAACAGAATCCGACACCGACACGCCGGGCGTTCACACGAGATTGTTTGGGCGTTTTGTGAACAAGGGCACGCCTTCGCGGCTAATTTGAGGGTGGACAGCACGTGTAAACGTGTGAACACTGAGATGGCGGTGACGGGGCAATCCGACACCGACCGAAGAAACTTCCCCGAAGGAGCTAAGGCAGTGAGCGCGATGACAGGTGAACAGGTCACCCTTGCGGAGTTGGTGCGCGAGCGCCACGACGCCGGGTATTCGTTCCGCGAGATGGAGCGCAGGGCCCGCGAGCGAGGACACAAGATCTCGCACTCGTCGCTGGCCGACTACGCCAACGGCTCGGTGGAGAAGATGCCCGACCGGGACCAGATCGAGGCGCTTGCTGCCGCACTGGACGTGGGCCTGGACGCTGTGCGCGCTGCGGCCATGCAGCAGTACTGGGGCTACGTGCCGCGCGAGTTGCGCAACCGGGGCAAGCAGTCACGCATCGGCGCTGCGATCCCGGCTGACCTGTCCCCAGAGGACGAGGAGCAGCTGCTCCGCATGATCCAGGCTTGGGTTGCAAGCCGGAAACAATACTGAGCAGTCTCTATGCGCCTGTCGGTACATGCGTCTAGTGTCTGAATCCGACACCGGCTGTGCCGCGAGGGAGTGCGGCCGTGAAGGAAAGGGGCGCTCACACAGATGATCGACTACCGCGTGGAGCGAGTTCCGGAACTGCCTGGGGGGGTCCCGGCAATCTGGGAGCAGAACGCGGGGGGACTGATGATCTTTCTCAGGGAGGACTTGCCGCCAGATCTCTCGGCGCACTTCCTGTGCATGGCGGTCGGGGAGATGCGGCTGAGCGCCTAGCGACCCTACTTGCTCAGGTGTATAACACCTGTGCCGAGTATTGCGTAGGTGCCGCCGAACCAACCCGCCACGCCCGTCCATTGCATCCGCTGCAACGATGACCTGTGGGAAGCCGTCAAGGTGAAGGCGCACGACAACGACGAGACGATCACCAACGTGATCGTGCGGGCGTTGAAGCGATACCTGCGGGACTAGGCTTCCAGCTCGCCGGCGACCTGCTCAACGACCTGGCCGGCGACCACGGGCGCGATGCTCGGGGCGCTGGCCTGTCCGGATAGCAGCGCTGCCGCACGACCGATCACGTCGTCGCTGCTGTCGCCGATCATCCGGCCGTACACGTCCACGGTCGTGGAGTAGTGCTCGTGCCCGATGCGCCGCTGGATCTCGTGCATGGGCGACCCGGCGGCGGCCATCACCGCGACGTGGAAGTGCCGCAGCCAGTGCGGGGTCGGGTGCCGCGCAACGAGGCCCGCCTCCTTGACGATGCCCGGCCAGGTGTCGTCGAGGAAGGTGTGCTGGTTCCACGGGTTGCCGCGGGAGTTGGTGAGCACGAGGTCGCCGGGGCGCTTGCCGACGACACGCCGCCGCACCATCGCCGCAGACTCGGGCAGCAGGCGGATGCGCCGGAACGCAGCATCGGTCTTGGCGGCGTCCTCCACGATGACGTAGCGGCTGCCGTTGAGCCGGTGCACGCGAGAGACGGTGACCCACACGTCGGTGCCGTTGTCCTCCACGTCGCGCACGTCCAGCGCGGTCGCCTCAGAGAACCGCCAACCGGTCTCGCCGAGGAACAGGATCAGGTCGGCGGCGTCCGGGTTGCGCCTACGGTGGGCCGCGTCCAGCAGGGCTCGGAACTCGGGGACGGTGACGCCCTTGGGCGGCTTGCGCACCGCCTTGGGCAGCTCGGTCTCCTCGCAGGGGTTGTGATCGACCAGCCGGCGGGAGCGGGCGCGGCCGAACCGGTACATCGCCGAGAGCAGCGAGTGCCGGTCGCCCACAGACTTGGGCTCGAGCTTCTTGCGCATGTGGTCGACCCACTTCTGCACGTCGGCCTCGTCGATGCTCTCCGCAGCGCGGTGTCCGAACCATGGCCGGATCCAGTTGTCGATGTCGCGGCGGTAGTCGGCGAGGGTGCGCGGGGTCACGTCGGCGGCCTTCTTCTCCAGGAACTTGTCGGCCAGCTCGCCCACCGTGAGCCGG
>DASSKA010000140.1:0-9291 GCA_035690905.1 Nocardioidaceae bacterium
GAGCCTTCGACATCTCTCGGGAGCAGTGGCATGGCAGACGGTGAGCACGTCCGTGAACGCGCGCTTGGAGCCCTGGCAGCCGTGGTCGGCCTGGCACTCGGGGTGAGCGTGCTGCTTGCCGCGGGCGCGTACGCCGCGGCCCGGTTGGTCGGCCTCACCGACAACGGCGGCCATCAGGCGCCGGCCCAGGCCGCTGCAGCGGCGTCCCACGCTCCCTCGCCCACCGCCCACGCGTCTCGCAAGCCAAGCCCCGCACCGAGCCCGTCCGCCACCAAGCACCAGACCGCGGCACCGAGCCAGGCGGCTCACGACCAGCAGACGCACCATCCCCAGCGTGAGCAGGCCCGCGCAGACCGTCAGCAGCATCGACGGGCTCACCGGCACTCGCACGCGCGCCGCCACCAGCACCAGCGGGCCAGCGGCACGGTGACCCTGCACACCTCAGCATCGCGGGTGCAGCCCATGGCGCGGGTGGACCTGAACGGACGGTGCGGCTGTGGCAGCGGTACGACCCTGGTGGTGCAGCGGCTCGAGCACGGTCAGTGGTCACGGTTCCCGGCCACCGCCACAGCCTCCGGCGGCCGGTTCCATACCTGGGTGATGACCGGTCGGCCGGGTCCGAACCAGTTCCGCGTGGTGGCCCCCGGCGGGCACGCCTCCGAGCCGGTCACGATCACGATCCGCTGACCCGTCCGCCTGCCGTGCTGCGGTCTGACGCCGTGGCGCCAGAAGCCGGGATCCGCTGCCGCGTCGAGGTCCCGAAGCACTAGAGCGGCTTGCCGAAGTAGCGCGCGGTCGGCGACCACGCGTAGTGCCCGAACGGCTGCACCGGCTGGTAGCCGGCCGAGGTGTACAGCCCGATCGCCTCCGGTTGGCGAAGGCCCGTCTCGAGCACCATCAGGTCCGCGCCGGCGGAGCGTGCCGACGCCTCGAGATGGGCGAGCACGACGCGCGCGTGCCCGGCCCGCCGGGCCTCCGGTACGACGTACATCCGTTTCACCTCGGCGGCGCGGACCCGTCCGAGCGCCTGCACGTCCGGACGGAACCGCCACCCGCCGATGGCGGACGGCAGCTCGCCGAGGTACCCCACGAAGAACGCCCCGGCGGGCGGGTCGAAGACCGTCGCCTCGAACGGGGTGTCGTCCGGCCCGCCGTAGCGGGCGACGTACTCGGACTGCACCGCCTCCACCAACCGCTGCGCGTCCCGGTCGCTGAACCGAACCTGCCGCAGCACCAACCCGGCGTCCATCTGGTGTCCCCTGCCCCTCGAGCTCCCGGCGCGGATGACAGAATAGGTCCACTGACAACGGGGTCAGCACCCTGCCACTCGAGCGCTCCTGAAGAGGTACCCCGTGACCGTCACCATCCCCGACGCCCTCAAGCCCGCCGACGGCCGCTTCGGCGCCGGCCCGTCCAAGGTCCGCGTCGAGGCGCTGCAACGGCTCGCCGGCACCGGCTCCACCCTGCTCGGCACCTCGCACCGGCAGGCCCCGGTCAAGGACCTGGTCGGCCGGGTCCGCGCGGGCGTGCGGAGCCTCTTCGACCTGCCCGACGGCTACGAGGTGGTGCTCGGCAACGGCGGCGCCACGGCGTTCTGGGACATCGCGACGTTCTGCCTGATCCGCGAGAAGAGCCAGCACCTGTCCTTCGGGGAGTTCTCCTCCAAGTTCGCCAAGGCCGCGAAGGCCGCGCCGTTCGTGGCCGACCCGACGGTCATCGAGGCGCCCACCGGCACCCGGGCGGAGCCGCGTGCGGAGGCCGGGATCGACGTGTACGCCTGGCCGCACAACGAGACCTCCACCGGCGTGATGGCTCCGGTACGACGGGTCGCCGGCGCCGACGACGGTGCGCTGGTGCTGGTCGACGCCACCTCCGGCGCCGGCGGGCTCCCCGTGGACATCGCCGAGACCGACGCCTACTACTTCGCCCCGCAGAAGAACCTCGCCTCCGACGGCGGTCTGTGGGTGGCCGTGCTCTCCCCCGCTGCCCTGGAGCGGGTCGCTGAGCTGCACGCCAGCGGCCGGTGGGTGCCGGCGTTCCTCGACCTGTCCACCGCGGTCGAGAACTCCGCCAAGAACCAGACCTACAACACCCCCTCGCTGTCCACCCTGTTCCTGATGGCCGAGCAGCTGGACTGGCTCAACGGCCAGGGTGGTCTGGAGTTCGCGGTCGGGCGCACGACGGACAGCAGCACCCGGCTGTACACCTGGGCGGACAAGACCGACTACACCACGCCGTACGTCACCGACCCCGACGAGCGCTCCCTGGTGATCGGGACCATCGACTTCGCCGAGGAGGTGGACGCGGCCACGGTTGCCAAGACGCTGCGCGCGAACGGGATCGTGGATGTGGAGCCCTACCGCAAGCTCGGCCGCAACCAGCTGCGGGTGGCGATGTTCCCCGCCGTGGACCCCGCGGACGTCGAAGCGCTCACCGCGTGCGTCGACTACGTGGTAGAGCGAATGTGAGCACCGCCCAGACGGCGACGGCCAGCGCGAGCACCCCCACTGCGGTCCAGATCAGCCAGCCCACGTCGTCCGGAGCGGGCCGGTGCCGCATCACCGCGGCCGGCGGCGGGGTCGGCCTCGGGCCCAGCTGGTCCGCGGCCGGCACGTCCGCCCGGCGGGCCAGCGCGTCCGGAAGCGCCACCTCGAGCACCGGCGCCTCGATGCCCTCGCTGCTCAGGTAGAGCTGCCCGCTCGGCGAGACCGCCAGCCCTTCGCCCTGTCGTTGTTGCGGCAGCCGGGCGGTGCCCAGCGGCCGGAACCCCGGGAAGCTGAACAGCGTCACGGTGCCGTAGGTGCGCAGCAGCACGTGCTGGCCGTCGGGCAGGAACGCGCCGTCGGTGACCAGACCGGACACCTCCGCCACCTTCCGCAGCCGGTTGGCGTGCGCCGCGGACAGCCGGGCAGGAGCGGCGTACACGGCTCCGCCGAGGAGCGCCTTCGTGACCACGTAGAGGCGGCCGCTGTCCGGGGAGGCCAGCAGTGTCTCGGCGTCGTGCGGCCCGTCGGGGTAGACCAGGGTGTACCGCGGGGCGTCCACCTGGCGCGGCAGTCCCCGTTCCCGGACGTGGTAGACCGCGATCGAGGACCGGCGGGCCTGGTTGTCGCCGATGTCGCCTACCCACACCGAGCCGTGCGGACCGGGGGCGAGCGCCTCGACGTCGGTGGGGCTCTCGGAGGCGTACGTCGTGATCACCGCGGTGCGGCAGCCGGCCTTCGTCACGCCGTACAGGTAGGGCCCGTCGCCGGAGTCGTTCGTGGTGAACAGCAGCTGCCCGTGGTCCACCAGGCCGCTGGACTCGATGATGCGTGGGTTGTGCAGACGGCACAGCACCCGCGACTCCGGCCCCCGCTGCGCGCCCGCGGCCGGCGCCGCCAGGACGGGCAGCAGCACGGCCAGGGCGAGGAGCAGGGCGCTACCGGGTCTCGACACCGAGCAGCTCCGCCAGCTTCGGCCGCACCCCCCAGGTGCTGGTCAACGAGTCCAGGTCGGCGCGAACCCGGTCGGGTGGCTTCCCTCCGGTGCGCACCGCCCGCAGCAGCGTGTTGCGGGGCGTGTGCTGGCTCTCCACGAACTCGACCACGTCGACGCGGTAGCCGGCCAGCCGCAGCACGTCGGCGCGCATCGCGTCGGTGAGCGTGTCGGCGAACCGCTCGCGCAGGATGCCGTGCCGGGTGAGCAGGGAGTACGGCGCGGGGGTCGGCGCCCTGCGCAGCTGAGCGGCCACGTCGTGGTGGCAGCAGGGCGCAGCGAGCACCAGAGCGGCGCCCCAGCCGACCGCACAGGCCAGCGCGTCATCGGTGGCGGTGTCGCAGGCGTGCAGCGCGAGGACCACGTCCGGGGCATCGGACAACACGCCGTCGAGCACCCCAGGCCCGATCTCGCCCTGCACGAACGTCGCTTCGGTGGCGATACCGAGCCGCTCGGCCAGCTCGGTGTTGTGGGTGCGCGACTGGGCCTTGGCGTCCACACCGACCACGTGCACCGGGACACCGCGGACCGCGGTCAGGTAGCGGTGCGCGGCGAAAGTCAGGTAGGCGTTGCCGCAGCCCAGGTCCACCACGCGCAGCGGCTCGTCGGGGGTGGGGGTGCGCAGCCCGCCGGTGGCCAGCGCGTCGTCGACGGCCGGGCCCAGCATGCGCAGGAGCTCCTCGACCTGGCGGTACTTCGCCTGCCGGCTCGGCTTCACGGTGCCTCGCTGGTCGGAGATGCCGAGCGCGACCAGCACCGGGTCGTCCTCGGGCAGCAGCCGCGGCTTGCGCCGGTCGTGGGCCCGGGGCGGCTCGGTCGGCCCGCTGACCCGGTCGGCGGTGTGCACGATGGCCTCGAGCTTCTTGGTGACCCGCAGCTGGTGGATCTGCGTGGTGGTGTCCACGTGCCAGTTGCCGAACGGCTCGTCGAGCAGGTCGTCGACCACGGCACGGGCGTCGACCCCGACCGGGTGGTTGGCGGTGTGCGCCTGTGTCTGGTCGTACCTGGTGATCTGCAGGTGCCGGCCGGCCTTCAGGTCGACGTACCGAAGCTCCACCCGGCGGACGCTGGGCCGGGCACCCTTGCGGCGGCCGGAGCCGACCGCCCGGACCAGGACGTCCGGGTCGAGGATGGCCGAGCGCATCCGCGACAGCGCGCGAAGCAGGGGTTCGGGCACCGGTCAGCCCCGCAGCACTGCCGCGACCACCACGATCACGAGCAGCGCGACGAGGGCGCCCGGGATCATCAGGCGCCGGTAACGGGGGTTCACGCCGTCGATTCTATCGAGGGCGCGCGGGCCAGCCCGATCACGCTATGGCTCTGCTCCGGGGAGGCGCCTAGCGTCGGGAAGAACGCGGCGGTCCGGGTCGAGGCAGCGGCCTGTGAGGCCGGCCCGACGATTGGAGAGACCCGTGTTCATCCAGCTCATCCAAGGCAAGTGCAACCGACCCAACGACCTGCGCCGGCTGCTGGACCGCTGGCAGGCGGAGCTCGCCCCGGGCGCGCCCGGCTGGCTGGGTGCGACGTACGGCTTCACCGAGGACGGCACCTCGGTCGCGGTGGTGCGGTTCGAGTCGCGTGAGAAGGCCATGGAGAACTCCGCGAGGCCGGAGCAGGACCAGTGGTTCAACGAGGTGCAGAAGTGCTACGTGGGCCCGATGGAGTTCGTCAACTGCGGCGACGTGACCACCCTGCTGGAAGGGGGCTCGGACTCGGCCGGCTTCGTGCAGGTCATGCGCGGCAGGGTCACGGACGCCGACAGGCTGAAGTCCCTGGTCAGCGGGTCGCACGCCGAGGAGCTGCACCGGGCCCGTCCGGAGATCATCGGCGCCACCCTCGGCATCGACGACGACGGCCGGTTCGTGCAGACCATCGCGTTCACCGACGAGGAGTCGGCACGTCGCGGCGAGCAGCTCGACATGCCCGAGGAGGTGCGCGCGGACCTCGAGGGGTCCATGGCCGACGTGACCTTCACCGACCTGCACGAGCCCTTCTTCAGCTCCCCCGGCTGAGCACCTCGGCTGGTCGCACGGGTTGGTCCAGCGGCACGCCGCGGACCGGTCAGGCGGCGCGGACCAGCACGCCGCGGTCGTCACCCTGGCCCGGCTCCGGGTCGTGCCCCGGGTCGGGCCGGCCGTCGGGCGCGTGCCGCGGGCCGATCAGCCCCTTGGCGAGGGCGAACATCACCACCGCGAACACCGCGCCCGCGATGGTGGCCACGCCGCCGCCGATCAGCGTCCAGCGCGCGCCGAAGGTCTGGCCCACCCAGCCGACGACCGGCGCACCGAGCGGGGTGCCGCCCATGAAGATCACCATGTACAGCGCCATCACCCGGCCGCGCATCAGCGGCGAGACGCTCAGCTGGACGGTGGCGTTGGCGGCGTTGGCCATGGTGATCGCGGTCACGCCGATCAGCGGGGTGAGCAGCAGGAACGTCAGGTAGGTCGGCATCGTCCCGGCCACGATCTCGGCGACCCCGAACGCCACGGCCGCACCGACCACCAGCCGGTGCCGAGGCCGGCCGCGGCGGGCGGCGAGCAGCGCGCCGGTCAGCGAGCCGACGGCCATCGTGGTGCCGAGCAGTCCGTACTCCCCCGCGCCCTTGCCGAAGATCTCGGTGGCCATCAGCGCCGAGGTCATCTGGAAGTTGAAGCCGAACGTGCCGGCGAAGAACACGATGGTGAGGATCAGCATCAGGTCCGGCCGCTCACGCACGTAGCGCAGTCCGTCCCGGATCATGCCGCGCTCACGCTTGACCCGCTCCGGGGTGTCGAGCAGGGCCGGGTCCATCCGCTGCAGCGCGTAGACGACCGCGCCGTAGCTGAGCCCGTTGAGGATGATCACCGCACCGGTAGCCGGCACCCCGCCGCCGAACAGGGCGACCAGCAGGCCGGCGGCACCCGGCCCGAGGATCCGGGCGAAGTTGAACGAAGCCGAGTTCAGCCCGATCGCGTTGGTGAGGTTGTCCGGGCCCACGATCTCGTTGACGAACGCCTGCCGGGTCGGCGCGTCGAACGCGCTGCCGATGCCGAACACGAACGCGATGGTGTACACCATCCAGGTCTGGGCCACGCCGGTCAACGCGAGCGCGCCGAGGACGAGCGCCGGCACCGCCATCATCAGCTGGGTGACCTGCAGCATCCGCCGCTTCGGGAACCGGTCGGCCAGCACGCCGGCGTACGGCGAGAGCAGCAAGATGGGCAGGAACTGCAGACCGGTCGTGATGCCGAGCGCGGTGCCGTTGGTGTTGGTCAGCTGCAGGACCAGCCAGTCCTGTGCGATGCGTTGCATCCAGGTTCCGACGTTCGACACCACACCACCGGTTGCGTACAGCCGGTAGTTGCGGTTCGCGAGGGCACGGAACGTGGGACTCAAGCGTGAGCCAGCCTTTCGATGATCGGGGCTGCGTGGCGCAGCACGGAACGTTCTTCGGGAGTCAGGTCGCGCAGCCGCTGCGCGAGCCAGGCGTCACGTCGCTTCCGGTCCGCGGCCAGCGTCTCCGCACCCTTGTCGGCGAGCGCGACGACGACCTGCCGACGGTCGGTCTCGTGGGCTCGCCGCTCGACGTACCCCGCCTCCTCCAGGCAGTTGACGGTGCGCGTCATCGACGGCGGTTGCACACGCTCCTGCGCGGCCAGCTCGCCGATCGAGCACGCGCCGTTGCGGAACAGCGCGCCCAGCACGGAGAGCTGGCCGATGCTCAGCTCGTTGTCCGGGTCTCGCTCGCTGCGCAGCCGGCGGTTGAGCCGAGCGACCGAGACCCGCAGGGCCGCGGCGAGCCCTGCATCGGAACGGACCAGCTGCTGCACGGATGGCGACATAATGCTTAGCATAACTCATTACTTTTGCTAAGCATTCCGATTTGTGCCGGGTCCCCGCTGTGACTCGTCCCTCACCGACGTCGAACGGCACAACCACTCCGGCGACAGCCATCCAGCAGCGCGGCCGGCACGGTGACCAGCAGCCGCGGGAGGTTTAGCGCGTCACGTCAGGGGTCACCCTCGAGGAGGACGGCACGCCCGGAGTCCAGGCGCGGGCGGAGTGAGGAGGATGCGGGTTCGAACCGCTTCACCCGGCCAGTAGCCTGGGTCACTGCTGCGCCGACGACCCCACGATCACGGGAATCTTCATGCACCTGTGAATGTTGCGACGACGGGAGTGCACGGGGGCGGAGGGAGGACCATGGCGCGCGCCAACGAGGAGGAGCTGCTGCGCGCAGTGGAGCGGCTGGCGGGGATGCTCTACGAAGCCGGCATGCCGCGGATGGCGGCCCGGGTGTTCAGCTACGCGCTGGCGGACGACGCCGAGCACTACTCGGCCGCCGAGCTGGCCGACGCGCTGCGCGTCTCCCCCGCGGCGATCTCCGGCGCGGTGCGCTGGCTGGTCGACGCCCGGCTGCTGTTCAAGGAGCGGGAGCCGGGCAGCCGCACCGACCTGTACGTGATCCACGACGAGGACGTGTGGAGCGCGATCACGCTGGCCCGCGCCGAGCTGCTCGAGACCTGGGAGGACGCGGTCGAGGAGGCCGCGAAGCTGGTCGGCACCGACCACCGCGGCGGTCGCCGGCTGCTCGAGACCAAGGAGTTCTTCCGGTTCAACCGCCAGGAGACCGTGGCGATGATCGAGCGCTGGAAGCAGCACCGCCGCACCCTGTCCTAGACACGATGTCGGTACGGCTACCGCCACGCATGGGTCGCGACAGCGACACGACATCGGTATAGATTCGGGGGGTGGAGGAGCGCGAGCCGGAGCAGCCGGAGACCCGCGAGATCGGCCGGCGGACCTACCTGGTCGCCCGGGTCGAGCCGCTGGACGTGGACGGCGTGCGCACGGTGGCCGTGGGTACGGGGTTGTGGCTGGTCGCCTTCGTGCTGCTGCTCCCGTTCTACGGGCAGCTGCACGCCAGCCACCACCTGTGGTGGTTGTGGACCTGCCTGGCCGGCTTCGGACTCGGCATCATCGGTTGGGACTACTGCCGCCGGCGGCGCAACAAGCACGCCGAGCGGTCCGCCCGGTAGCGGTCCGACGGCGAGCCGCGAGGATCAGAACTCCTCGAGGTCGTCCCAGGACAGCGTGTCGAGCACCGGCTCGGGCAGCGGCTGGGGCAGGTTCTTCTTGCTCAGCTTCGCCTCCGAGTGCGCGCCGCAGCCGTGGTCGAAGGACACCACCCGGCCGTCGTCGGAGGCGTACCCGTTCGCGCAGACCCCGAACAGCCGGGACATCGGCCCACCGAGCTGGACCAGGAACCCGCACGTCGAGCAGCTCCCGGGGGCGGACTCCACGATGGGCGAGTGCGGGCCGTGGCTCCCGTCGTACCACCGCTGCGCGGCCAGGTCCCGGCCCTCCAGCGACAGCACCCGCCGCCGGCCGAGTGCCAGGTCGTCGATGACCGGCCGGACCGAGTCCTCATCGACGATCTCGTCGCCCGCGGTCCACCCCGGCACCAGCCGAGGGTCGTCCTCGTCGGTGGGCAGCAGGTCGCCGGGGCTCAGGTCGCCCGGCTTGATCCGCTCGCGGTAGGGCACCCAGGTCGGTGCGACGATCGCCTCGTCGCCGGGCAGCAGCACGATCTCGTCGACGGTGACGACCTTCGCCCTGGGCGCACGCGCGACCGTGACCGCCCACCGCCAGCCGCGGTAGCCGGTGCGTGTGCACTCGAAGAAGTGGGTGACCACCCGCTCGCCCTCGGAGGCGTGGCCGAGGTGCTCGCCGACGTCGTCCTTCTCGTGGGGGTCGATCGCCTCCAGCAGCGCGCTGCGGGCAGCGTCGACCGCGCCGACACCCACGGTGTCGGCTCGCTTGGTCTTCGTCGCC
>DASSKA010000141.1:0-30466 GCA_035690905.1 Nocardioidaceae bacterium
CGCCGCGGCGGGCGCGCAGAGGGTCTTGGTGTGCTCGGCGATCTTCCCGGCCCGCCAGGCCGGCAGCTGCCCGGCCATCACCCGCGCCCACAGCCGGGGCAGCCGGTGCCGCAGCTCCAGGGCGTTGCCGACCAGCACCCCTGCGGCGTGGGTGGACATCCCCAGCGCGGCACCCAGCTCGGCGGGCGCGAACTCCGCGACCGCCGGCGCGCCCGGCCCGGCCAGCGGCACCAGCCGCTCGGTGCCCCCGATCACCGTCCGGGTCCGGTGCCCGGCCGCGTCCCCACCCAGCGTGTCGTCGGGCAGCACCGCGTGCAGGTCGGCCCAGTGCGCGGCCACCCGCAGCAACCGCGCCTCCGCGGCGTCGGCACCCCGACGCAGCCGGACCGCCTCGGCCAACGCCCCGTCCGCGTCGAAGTCCTCCACCCCGGACGGGATCGACTCGCCGTCGAACCCTGCGCCCAGACGAGCCGCCGCGCCGCCGCCCGACCCGGCGCCCGGGTCAGTCTCGGTGTCGAAGAGTGCTTGTGCTTCGCTCATGCCCACGAATATAGGCAAGCCCACCGACACTTCCAGGCGCCGAGAACCCCAGAATCCCCGGTCGGAAAGCAAAATCTCGACCGCGATCCGCGGTCGCCAACGGCTCCTTGGCCGCCGCGTCAGACCAGCGCTTCGCCGTCGTGGGTGGCCAGGTGGCGGGCGACGTGCTTGAGATCAGCGCGCCACACGTCTTCTGGGACGGGCGGCAGCATCTCGTTCCACTCGATCGCCATGCTGCCCACGATGTGCGGCAACCGGGCGGTGCGGGCGATGAACCACACATGCAGGTGCGCCGTACCGTCCCCCCACTTGCACACGTGCACCCGGCCGATGTTCGGCATGCGCTCCATGATCCGGTGCAGCCAGTTGCTGATCCGGCCGTACTCCGCCGCCTGCTCGTCATCCATGTCCGAGAAGTCGAAGTGCTCGAACGGCTGCAGGATCAGGATCAGCGGCAGCCCGCCGGGCTTGTCGAACGAGCGGACCATCCAGCGCTCGTTGCGCCAGACCACCTGCTTCGGCTCGCCCTGGGCGCACCAGCACGGCTTGTCGCCCTCGCCCGCGCGGGGCGACTCTTCAGCGAGCGGAGGCTGCACCACCTTCGGGCGCATGTCGCCCTCCCACGGGAACATGTCCCACTCGTGGATCGGCGGCATCGGCAGCCGGCCGTCCGCGCCGACGGCCTGGGTCACGCGGACGTAGATCTCTTCGGCAGACTCTGGCATGGCCACACCCTGCCAGAGAATCAGGCGGGCGCGGTGCGAGCCAGCAGCTCGTCGAGCTTCGCCTCCAGCCGGGCGACCGTCTCGCCCTCCACCTGCCGCAGCCGGGCAGCCAGGCGGTCGACGTCGGCCTTCGTCGGGGTCTGGTACGCCGGAGCGACCGTCGCCACCACGGCACCGCCGGGCTCGAGGGTGACCCGCTCGGCCTCCGAGACGTCGTTGGCGTTCTGCCGACGCAGCGCTGCCTCGATATCGGCCTCGCGCAGTCCGAGCCGGCGCAGTGTCTGCCTGTCCCACTGGCCGTCCCGGGCCAGCACGGTCGGCGTGCCCTCCATGACCCGGAACGTGCGGTCGGAGCGCACCGACAGCCGCACCATCACCGCATTGAAGCCGACCAGCACGGCGGCCCCGAGCAGGCCGCCGGCCAGCGAGTTGTCCGGCCCGATGACGGCGTTCTGCACCACGTTGGACAGCAGCAGCATCACCACCAGGTCGAACGAGTTCAGCTGGGCCAGGTCACGTTTGCCGGCCAGTCGCAACAGCACGGCCAGTGCGACATACACCACGATCGTGCGCAGGATCTTCTCGGGCGCGCTCACCCCGAGGCTGACCAGGTCGTTCCACATGGCCCCATGGTCCACCCGCGGTCCCGGCCCTGCTGGGATCTCGACGCCGTAGGATCTGCCCATGGCGAGCCCAGCGACCGGAACAGCCACGATCGACGGTGCCGTGCACGTGCACTCGGGGAAGGTGCGCGACCTCTACCGGTACGCCGACGGCCGGCTGCTGATGGTCGCCAGCGACCGGATCTCCGCCTACGACTTCGTGCTCGACACCACCATCCCCGACAAGGGCGCGATCCTCACTCGGATGTCCCTGTGGTGGTTCGAGCAGCTCGCCGATCTGGTGCCCAACCACGTGCTGTCGTCCGACGTACCACCCGAGGTGGCCGGCCGCGCCGTCATCTGCGAGGGCCTGGACATGTATCCCGTCGAGTGCGTCGCCCGCGGCTACCTGACCGGATCCGGGCTCCTCGACTACCAGGCCACCGGCGAGGTGTGCGGCATCCCGCTGCCCGCCGGTCTCGAGGACGGCAGCCGACTGCCCGCGCCGGTGTTCACGCCGGCGACCAAGGCGGCGCTGGGCGAGCATGACGAGAACGTCTCGTACGACGCGGTGGTTGGCGTCGTGGGCGCGGAGGTCGCCGACCGGCTGCGGAACCTCACGCTGCAGGTCTACCGGCACGCCGAGGCGCTGGCGAAGGACCGGGGCATCCTGCTCGCCGACACCAAGCTGGAGTTCGGGTCCCGCGACGACGGCACCATCGTGCTCGCCGACGAGGTGCTCACTCCGGACTCGTCGCGGTTCTGGCCGGCGGACGAGTGGAAGCCCGGTCGGTCCCAACCGTCGTACGACAAGCAGATCGTCCGCAACTGGCTGACCTCCCCCGCCAGCGGCTGGGACCGCGGCTCTGGCGCGCCGCCACCGCCGCTTCCGGAGGAGGTCGTGGCGCGCACACGCGCCCGCTACATCGAGGCCTACGAGAAGCTGACCGGCCAACGGTTCTGAGAGGGGTACGACGTGCTCAACCTGTCCCTGTTCCTGGAGGACTCCGCCCGATCCCATCCGGACCGGGACGCCGTCGTGCTCGGTGACACGCGGCTGACCTATGCGCAGGTGGACGGGTTCGCCAACCGGGTCGCGAACCTGCTGCGCTCGCGCGGGATCCAGCCCGGCGACAAGGTGGCGCTGTCGTGCCCGAACCTGCCGTACTTCCCGATCGTCTACTACGGGATCCTCAAGGCCGGCGCGGTCGTCGTACCGCTCAACGTGCTCCTCAAGGGCCGCGAGATCGCCTACCACCTCGGCGACTCCGACGCGAAGGCGTACTTTTGCTTCGAAGGCACGCCCGACCTGCCGATGGGGACTGAAGGCGCTGCCGGCCATGCCCAAGCCGACGGCTGTGAGCACTTCTTCCTGATCACCGCGGACCCGGCCGCGGCCTCGCCTATCGACGGCGTGCAGACGCTCGGACAGGCGGTCGCCGACCAGCCCGCGACGGGCGAGTCGGTCGCGACCGAGGCGACCGACACTGCGGTGATCCTCTACACCAGCGGTACGACGGGCCAGCCGAAGGGCGCGGAGCTGACCCACGCCAACATGGTGATGAACGCGATCACCTGCAACCGGCTGTTCGACTCCGTCGCCAGCCAGCACGACACGCACCTGCTGACCCTGCCGCTGTTCCACTCCTTCGGGCAGACGGTGAACATGAACGCCGGCTTCAGCGTCGGCGCCACGATGGTGCTGCTCCCGCGGTTCGAGGCCACCCAGGCGCTGCAGCTGATGCAGAAGGAAGAGATCACCTTCTTCGCCGGCGTGCCGACGATGTACTGGGGGCTGCTCGGGGCGCTCGGCGACGAGGTCGACGTCGAGCGGATCGCCGGCAACCTCCGCCGTGCCGTGTCCGGCGGATCCGCTCTGCCGTTGGAGATCCTCAAGCAGTTCCAGACCAAGTTCGGCGTGCAGATCCTCGAGGGCTACGGCCTCTCGGAGACCTCCCCGGTGGCCACCTTCAGCGACCCCGACCGGGATCCTCGCCCCGGCTCGATCGGGGTGCCCATCTGGGGTGTCTGGATGAAGCTGGTCGACCCGGACTGGAAGACCGTCGAGGGTGCCGACGAGGTGGGGGAGATCGCCATCCGTGGGCACAACATAATGAGGGGCTACTACAACCGGCCGGAGGCGACCGCCGAGGTGCTGCGCGACGGCTGGTTCCGCACCGGCGACCTGGCCCGCCGCGACGAGGACGGCTTCTACTACATCGTCGACCGGGCCAAGGACATGATCATCCGCGGCGGCTTCAACGTGTACCCGCGGGAGATCGAGGAGGTGCTGATGGCGCACCCGGCGGTCTCCCTGGCTGCGGTCGTCGGTGTCCCGCACGAGAGCCACGGCGAGGAGATCAAGGCGTTCGTGATCCTCGACGAGGGCGCGTCGGTCAGCTCCGAGGAGCTGGTGGCCTGGGGCAAGGAGCAGATGGCGAGCTACAAGTACCCGCGCATCGTCGAGATCGTCCCCTCGTTGCCCATGACCGCCACCGGCAAGATCCTCAAGCGCGAGCTCTCCTGATCGCCTTGTCGGGCGCGGGACCGGCTGTGACCGGTTATCCGTCTGACTCCTCCACGCTGAATACGTACTCCACCGGATACCGGTTCTCGGCCGGCACGGCAAGCCTTGAGGGCACGGCGCGACGCGCTTCGGCTGCGTCGGGTCGTTCATCGCCCGTCGAAGGAGAAGTCATGTCCTCAAGGTCTCGCGCGGGAGCCGCCTGTCTGGTGCTCGGCCCGCTGCTCGGCATCATCTCCATGCTCACCGTCCGTTCGGTGTCGCACAAGGCTGCCGATCAGGCGGCCGCCTTCACCGTTCATCCAGCGGCGTCGCAGCTCGGCCTGGGAGTCGGCGTGCTGGCCGTCGTCCTGCTGGCAGGGGGGCTGGTCTGGCTGGCCTGGACCACGCACGAGAGCTCATCGCGGCTCGCCTTCGCCGGGGGCGTGCTCGGTCTCCTCGGGATCTTCTCCGTCATCGCCGACGACCTCGTCCACCTGTCTGGCGCCCTGGTCGCCAACGGACACAGCGTCACGCAGGCCACCGCCCTGATCGCTCCGTTGTACTCCGGCGGTGTCGTGGCGGTAGGACCACTCTCCCTGCTGAACGACCTCGGAATGATCCTGCTCGCCGTGGCCGCGATGCGGTCCGGTGTGCCCCAGTGGGCCGTCGTCGTGATCTGCACCGGTGTCATCGCCGAGGGTGCCGGGTTCGGGATCGGCACTCGCTATCTCGCCGCCGTCGGCTTCGCGCTCGTCTTCGTGGGCTTCGCCGCCGTGGTGCGTACGACGCCGGAGGCCAGCCGGGCCGGCCGACCGGAACTGGCCGCCCGGCACGCCTGACGCGGCTCCGCTCTGCCAGGATCGGCGACACGGCCACCCGGGAAAGTGGTGGCAACACCCCACCGATCCGCCCGGCACCCGTGGCCGCATCGCCCACAGGAACGACTATCGGCCCATGCGCCGGCGCGGACCCGCGTAATGTGTCAGCCGGTTGGCCGGTTGCGTCGCCGTACAACTCCTTCCAGACAAGGAGAGCCATGTCCTCACGGTCCCGCGCGGGAGCCGCCTGCCTGGTGGTGGGCCCGTTTCTCGCTTTGGTGTCCAGGTTCATCTCTCGGTCGGAGTCGCATCAACTCGTCGACCAGGCGGCCGCCTTCACCGCTCATCCGGCCGCGGAACAGCTCGGGCTCGGGCTCGACACGCTGGCCGCGGTGGTGTTGGTGGGCGGCCTGAGCTGGCTCACCTGGGCGACGCACGAACGCTCACCACGGCTGGCCTTCGCCGGAGCCGTGGTGGGGGTGCTCGGGCTCTCCTCGGTGGTGTGCGACGACTCCGTCCATCTCGCGGGCGCTCGGGTCGCGCAGGGGCACAGCGCCACACAGGCCGCTGCCCTGATCAGCCCCCTGTACTCCGGCGCTGTGGTGGTGGTCGGTCCGCTCTCCGTCCTGACAGCCATCGGGCTGGTCCTGCTCGCGGTGGCCGCAGCCCGCGTCGGTGCGCCCCGGTGGGCCGTCGCCGTGACCTGTGGGGGGCTTCTCGCCGAGAGCGCCGGGTGCGGGAGCGACAGCCGCTACCTCGCCGCGGCCGGGTTCGCCCTGAGTGCCCTCGGCTTCGCCGGCATGCTGCGCCTCATGCTCAGCCCAGTGGCCGTGCCCGAGCCCGGGCTGGCCGCCCCAGCACGTCTGAACCACCGGCCTGTCGGGCGCTGGACCGGCGATGGCCGGTGCAGCGCCCGACAACTCGGCGAATTACACTGAGCCGCGCCGGATCCCCGTTCACAAGGAGCCTTTCGTGGCCCGTGTCGTCGTCGACGTCATGCTCAAGCCCGAGATCCTCGACCCGCAGGGCAAAGCCGTGCAGGGTGCGCTGCCCCGACTCGGCTTCGAGGGGATCAGGGACGTACGTCAGGGCAAGCGCTTCGAGCTCGAGGTGGACGGGGAGCTCACCGAGCAGCGGCTCGCGGAGGTGTGCGAGATCGCCGAGAAGCTGCTGTCCAACCCGGTGATCGAGGACTTCACCGTGCACACGGACGGGGCCGACGGGTGAAGGTCGGCGTCGTCACCTTCCCCGGTTCGCTGGACGACGTCGACGCCCGCCGTGCCGTCGTGCTCGCCGGGCACGAGGCTGTCGCGCTCTGGCACGGCGACCACGACCTGCGTGGCGTCGACGCGGTGATCCTTCCAGGTGGGTTCTCCTACGGCGACTACCTGCGCTGCGGAGCGATCAGCCGGTTCTCCCCGGTGATGACCGAGGTCGTCGCGGCCGCCGAGCGCGGCCTGCCGGTGCTCGGGATCTGCAATGGCTTCCAGGTCCTGTGCGAGTCGCACCTGCTGCCGGGCGCGCTGATCCGCAACAACCATCAGAAGTTCGTCTGCCGCGACCAGCGGCTGCGGGTGGAGAACAACGGCACCCCGTGGACGTCGTCGTACGACGGGGGAGCCGAGATCACCGTCGTGCTGAAGAACGGTGAGGGCAGCTACGTCGCCGACGAGGCGACTCTCGACATGCTCGAGGCCGAGGGCCGGGTCGTGGTGCGCTACCTGGACGTGAACCCGAACGGGTCGCTGCGCGACATCGCCGGGATCAGCAACGAGCGCGGCAACGTGGTCGGGCTGATGCCGCACCCCGAGCATGCCGTGGAGGACCTGTGCGGTCCGGGCACCGACGGGCTCGGCTTCTTCACCTCGCTGCTCGCGCCGGTCGGCTGATCCCCCGGCCCCGAGGAGCCTCGGTGGGTAGAGGCCCCTCGGGGGTCTGTCAGCCAGCCGCCCGCTCCACCCGAGCGATGAGCCTCCGCGCCTGCTGGGTGAGCGCGCTCGCGCGCCGTACGTTGAGCGGCTGGCCGTAGAACTCGGCGTTCTCCAGCATGCTGCCGATCTGGTCGGCGAGGTGGTTGCGGCTCTCCAGCCACGAGCGCAGCCGGTGCTGGGCCTGCTCGTAGGCCGAGTCGTCGTCCGCCGTACCGCTGGCCAGCGCCTTGGTGGACACCGCCAGGCTGGCCCGGCCGAGTTTGCCGAACGGCGCGTCGAGCTGCTTGTAGGCCGCGCCCAGCCTGCGCAGCAACCGGGTGTGGGTCTGCAGGCTGCGTGGCGCCGTGGTCGGGTCGAGGACCTGGGTGATGGTGCGGCCGTCGTGCGCGTAGTCGTCGCGCAGCCGCAGCAGGTCCAGCATCGTGGGCCGTACGTCGGTGTGGTCGGTCCACACCCGATGCGTCTGCCCCAGGTTCCGGACGCCCGGGCCGACGAAGCCCAGCCAGGTGTTGGCGATCTCCGGTTGGATGTCCCCGTGGTTCCAGGCGTACGACGGGTTGACGCACGTCTCGCAGGTGGTCTGGGGGTAGTCGGTCAGGAAGTAGTTCGGGTCACCGAAGAACGCGAACGTGGCGTTCCGGTCCGGGTCGCCGGTGGTGTACATGTGCAGCAGCCGCATTTCCGCGTGCCCGGCCATCCGCACCATCAGCGGGTCGGTGTTGCCGGTGTAGGGGTTGACCGCCGTCAGGCCGGACGCGGCTCGCTCGAACGCCCGGGTGGTCGGGTCGTTCTGGCCCGGGTCCCCGGACAGGTAGAACGTCGGGGCGTCGTCACCGTGCACCGTGAACTTGGTGGTGATCTCCGGGTGCTGGTTGGCCATCAGCGTGTCGATGTTGGCGTTGACCTCGCCGATGTGCCCGGTCCAGTCGCACGGTTCGGTGACTCCGTCGCAGCCGGGGTTGTTGGGGTTGCTGCCCACGAAGTGGTCGCCCTCGTCGACGGTGAACACGAACAGGGTGTTCTGCTTGGTGATCCCGTCGTGGCGCAGCCGCGTGAAGAACGCGGCGAATGCGTCGTCGTACGCCTTCAGCTGCTCGACGTACCCCTGGCTGCCCGGTCCGTACGCTTCGTGGTCGTTGCCCGAGGTCCCGTGGAAGTCGTGGGCGTCGGAGATGTAGGCGTAGGTGACCGGGATGCCGGCCTCCTGCATCTCGGCCGAGTAGGCCAGCGACACCGCCGCGGACATCCCGTCGAAGCCGGGGAAGCCGGGGTTGCCGTACGGGTCGGTGATCGGGTCGCCGGCCAGGTCCGTCACCGGCACGCCGGCGTCCTGGCCGGTCAGCAGCGGGTCGATCTCCTGGGCGCCGAACAGGCCCTTGAAGCCGGTGTAACCGCCCGGCTCCTCCGGCAGCGCGTCGGTCTGCCCGTTGGCGCAGGTGGTGGAGCGGCGGGCGCAGTGCACCGCGAAGCCGACGAAGTCCGCCTGCGGCTTGGCGTGGGTCTTCGCATCGACCTTGGGGTCGACCGCGGCGTCGTCGCTGGCCTCCCGCCACTGCGGGGATCCCTCGCCGAACACCGCGGTCATGTCCCCGGTCGCATCCGTCTTGGTGTTCTCCAGCACGGTGTTGGCGGTGGCGACCTCGCCGACATCGCAGCCGGAGCGGGTGAACGGCACCCAGGGCGCGGGCGGGTTGGTGCCGTCCGCGGTGACCATGTTCGGGACGCCCGGTGCGACCGGGTCGGTCCAGTAGCCGAAGGAGCTCTTGAAGTCGAAGCCGTCGCCGTTGTAGCGGACGTAGCTGTTGCTGACCGTCTGCCCGTGACGGTCCGGGTACACCCCGGTCAGCGAGGACAGGATCCCGCCGGCGGTGTGCGAGATCAGGATCGTGTGGTCGTTCGAGAGCAGCGTGCCGTTGTGCCTCATGAAGTTCAGCAGGTGCGGCATCTGCTCCAGGTCGGAGGGCACGTTGGGCATGTCCCGCCGCAGGTGCGTGTTGTCGAACTGCACGTAGATCACGTGCTTGACGGCGCCGCGCTTGCCGAGGACACAGCCCCGGTGGGCGGGCCGGGCCTGCTGCGCCCCTTCGTGGGCGGCGGACGCGTGGGCCGGGGTGGCTGCGAGCAGCGCGGTGGCGGCGGCTGCCCCGGTCAGTGTCGCGGTGAGTATGGCGGTGGCGCCACGGGCGCCCGAACCAAGCTTCACGGTCTCTCCCCGTTCGTAGGCCGGCGAGCCCGCCGGCCGAGACTGGCTGGTAAATCGACACGCTAGACCGGTTCGCGGGGTTTGGGAATACTCGACCGTCTCGGAATCAATCGCCGGGGATGCCTGCTATGGCTGGGGTGTCGAGCCCGCGCTCGTCAGGCGGTGTAGGCCTTCGCGATCAGCTCGTACGACAGCCGGCGCTCGGCCGGGTCGTGCACCTGCGTGGTGATGATCAGCTCGTCGGCGTCGGCCTCGAGACGCCGGCGCTCCAGGTCGTCGCGGACCTGCTCGGGCGTGCCGACGGAGATGAACCGGCGCCGTGTGAGCGCGGCCTGCCGCTCCTCCGGGGTCCACGGGTACGCCGCCGCCTCCTCCGGGGTCGGCACCGGACCCGGCCGGTTCTGCCGCAGCCGCAGGGTGGCCAGGTCGTTGGCCAGTGCCAGCTGCTCGGCGCGCGCCTCGGTCTCCGCGGCGATGGCCGCCACCCCGAGCATCACCTTCGGCGAGGCCAGCCGCGACGACGGCTCGAACCGGGACCGGTACATCCCGACCGCCTCACCCGGGTCGGCCGACCCGAAGTGCCCCGCGAACGCGAACCCGGTCCCGAACGCGGCGGCCGCCTGCCCGCCGTACAGGCTGGAGCCGAGGATCCACAGCGGCGGCAGCGGTACGTCGTCGGGGATCGCGGTCAGCGGCTTGAACGGGTGGTCGTCGGGGAAGCCGTCGACGTACGCCAGCAGCTCGGCGAACTGCTGCGGGAACTCCTCGGGGTCGACGCGGCCGCGGCGCAGCGCGTACGCGGTGAGCTGGTCGGTGCCCGGCGCCCGGCCGATGCCGAGGTCGATCCGGCCCGGGTGCAGCCCCTCGAGCACCCGGAAGCTCTCCGCGACCGCGAGCGGTGCGTGGTTGGGCAGCATGATCCCGCCGCTGCCGACCCGGATCGTGCTGGTGTGCGCCGCCACCGTCGCGATCATCACCATCGGCGCGCTGCTGGCCACGCTGGGGATGTTGTGGTGCTCGGCGAGCCAGTAGCGCTGGTAGCCGTAGGACTCCGCGGCCTGCGCCAGCGCGACCGTGTCGTGCAGCGCCGACGACGGCGGGCGGCCGGCGGGGATCGGGGACAGGTCGAGGACGGAGAGCGGCACGGTGGTGGTCACGTTCGTCCGCAACGTCCGGATGTGGCCGAGGATTCCCGGCGGGTAGCGTCGGAGCCGTGGGCAAGGTCATCGTGCAGCGCGTCAGGGAGTACGTCGGACAAGGAGACCGCCCCGCGAAGACCGCGGTGTTCCTCGTCGACCGGGTCTGGCCACGCGGACTGTCGAAAGCCGACCTGGACGCGGAGTGGGTCAAGGAGGCGGGACCGACCACCCAGCTGCGCAAGTGGTTCGGCCACGACCCGGAGCGCTGGCAGGAGTTCCAGAGGCGCTACCGCGCCGAGCTCGACGAGCGCCCCGAGAGCACGACACCGCTGCGCGAGGCCCTGGAGACCCAGGACGTGCTGCTGCTGTTCGACGCCAAGGACACCGAGCGCAACCAGGCGGTCGTCCTCGCCGGCTGGTTGCGCGAGCAGAGCTCGTCCTGACATCTGGTCGGGTCACGCCGGGGGTCGGGCCCGCGGCTATCGTGGCCGCCGAGGAGGCCAGAGCGGGATGCCGGACGACGTCTACACGCATGGGCACTCGGAGTCGGTCCTTCGTTCCCATCGATGGCGCACCCTGGAGAACTCCGCCGGTTACCTTGTTCCGTACCTCGACGAGGACGCAGACGTGCTCGACGTCGGATGCGGCCCGGGGACGATCACCCTGGACCTCGCGCGCGCGGTGACTCGTGGGCGGGTCACCGGCCTGGACCGGTCCGCGGTCGTGCTCAGCGAGGCCAGCAAGGCTGCCGAGGAGGCCGGCCTGGTCAACGTGGAGTTCCAGTGCGGAGACGTGTACTCCCTCGCCTTCGACGACGACAGCTTCGATGTGGTCCACGCGCACCAGGTGCTGCAGCACCTGAGCGAGCCGGTCGAGGCGCTGCGTGAGATGGGTCGGGTCTGCCGGCCCGACGGTGCGGTGGCAGCACGTGACGCCGACTACGCGGCGTTCACGTGGTGGCCGGAAGTTCCCGAGCTGGATGAGTGGCTCGGGCTCTACCGAGCTGTGGCCCGGTCCAACGGGGCCGAGCCCGACGCCGGCAGACGCGTCCGGTCTTGGGCGCGCCGCGCCGGCCTCGAGGTCGTCGCGTCTACGGCGGACGTGTGGTGCTTCTCCTCACCGGATGACGTCGCCTGGTGGGGCGGTCTGTGGGCGGATCGTGTCCAGGGCTCGGCGATGGCCGAGCAGGCGAAGGAGCGCGGCATGGCCGGCGACGAAGATCTCGAACGCCTCGCCGCGGGCTGGCGTGCCTGGAGCACGTCCCCGGATGCCTGGTTCGTGGTCGTGCACGGCGAGGTCGTGTGCCGGCCGGCCCCGTCAGGCACAGCTCCCTAGACGGTCGCGGACAACGCCGGCCGTTGCCTCCGCGTCACCAGCCGCGACACGAACGGGCTGACCATCACGCCTGCACACACCAGCACCAGGATCAGCGACACCGGCCGGTCGACGAAGCTGACGAGGTCGCCGCCGGAGATCTGCAGGGCCCGCCGCAGGTTCGTCTCGAGCAGCGGCTCGAGCACGAGTGCGAGCACCGCCGGCGCGAGGGGAACCCCGGTCTCCTCCATCAGGAAGCCGATGAGACCGAGCACCAGCAGCGTGAGCATGCTGAAGAGGCTGAAGCTGAGGGCGTAGGCACCGAGCACCACGAACGCGAGCACACCGGAGAACAGCAGTGGAGTGGGGATGCTCAGCAGCTTGATGAAGATGCCCACCAGCGGCAGGTTCAGCGCAAGGAGTACGGCGTTGCCGACGTACATGCTTGCGATGATGGCCCAGACCAGGCCCGGGTTGCTCTGGAAGAGCAACGGACCTGGCTGCAGGCCGTACATCATGAACACGAACAGGAGCAGCGCGGTGGTGGCTGATCCGGGAATGCCCAGACTCAGCAGGGGGACCATGGCGCCGCCGACGCCGGCGTTGTTGGCGGCTTCCGGACCGGCCACACCCTCGATCGCGCCCTTGCCGAACTCGTCCTTGTGCTTGGAAATCCGCTTCTCCAGCACGTAGGACATGAACGCGGCGAGCGACGGGCCGATGCCGGGAAGGACGCCGATCACGAAGCCGAGCACCGATCCGCGCGCGTAGGGGCCGCGCGAGCGCCGCCAGTCCTCGCGGCTCATCCACAGTCCTCCCTGCACCTTCATCGGCTTCACGGCCTTGCCGCGCTGGGCGAGGTTGTTGACCGCTTCGGGGATGGCGAACAGGGCCATCGCGAAGATCGCGAAGTCGATCCCGTCCTGAAGCTGAAGAATGCCGAAGGTCTCACGGGGCGTGCCGGTCTGGGGGTCGAGCCCGATGACACCGACGGCGAGACCGAGAAGGGTGGCGGTCCAGGCCTTGAGACGAGAACCCGTGGTGAGGGTGGAGGCCATCATCAGCGCGAGCAGCATCAGCAGGAAGTACTCCTGGGCGCCGAGGAACACCGCCACCTTCACCAGGACGGGCGACAGCAGCATCAGGCCGACCACGGCCGCGGTGCCGGCGATGAACGAGCCGATCGCTGCGGTCGCGAGCGCCGGGCCGGCCCGGCCGCGCCGGGCCATCTCGTAGCCGTCGATGGCGGTGACGACGCTCGCCACCTCCCCCGGCGTTCGGATCAGGGTGGCGGTGATGGAGCCGCCGTACATGGACCCGTAGTAGATGGCCGACAGCAGGATCAGGCCGTGCACGGGTTCCATCCCGAACGAGAGCGGGATCAAGAGCGCGATGGCTGTGATGGGCCCGATGCCCGGGAGCACGCCGATGATCGTGCCGATCATCACGCCGATGCACGCGAACATCAACGCCTGTGGGCTGAGAGCCAGAGCGAACCCGGACGCCAGGCCGGAGAACATGTCCATGCAGCTTTCCCCTATCCGAGCAGTCCTGGTGGCAGCTGCACCTGGAGACCGCGCGTGAAGACCAGATAGACCACCACCGCGAACGCAGCAGCGAAGAGCGAGTTGCGAAGCACCTTCCGTGGCTCGGTGTACGTCGCCAGAGCCAGCAAGAACGCGAACGTCGACACGACGTATCCCAGCGGGATGAAGACCAGGATGTACACGGTGAGGAGGCCGAACGTCACGATGAGCCGGCTGTGGGTCTGCCATGAGGACGCGGCGGGCTCCTCGGCCCCGTCGCCGGCCTCGTCCGAGGCCGAAGCGGTGGTTCCGCTCTCGTCCGGAGGCACCGCCTCCGCCTCCGGACGAGAGCCGGGACGCAACCCCCGCACCACGAGAGCTATCGACACGAGCACCGCAGCCACGCCGATGGTGAGCGGAGCAACCCGAGGTCCGAGCACCTTGAACGCGGACGGATCCGGGGTGATGGTCAAGGCGCCGACGACGAAGATCAGCCCGAGCAGACCGGTCACGCCGCCGAGAGCCACGTCTCGAGGTATGGGTTGGTTGTCATTCATGTGTCGTCCTTCAGCTGATGGCGCCGATGTCCGTCAGTCCCTCTTTGATGTCCTCGTTGGCGTTGGCCAGGTAGGACTTCATGTCGTCACCGACCAGGTAGAGCTCCGTCCACTGGTTGCGCTTGGCCAGCTCGTCCCACGTCGGGGTGTCCAGGGTCTGCTTCAGCTTGTCCTGCCAGTAGCTGATCGCGGTCTGGCTCATCCCCGGCGGGCCGTAGATGCCGCGCCAGTTGCCGAGGGTCACGTCGTAGCCCAGGGATGGAGCGGTGGGAATGTCGTCGAGCGGGGCGTCGAGGGGCTTGTCCCGCATCACGGCGAGGCCCTTCAGGTCTCCCGACTCGATCTGGCCGCGGAACTCGCTGACGCCGGCAACGGCGGCGTCGACGTCACCGTTGAGCAGGGCCGTGATCTCGTCGCCGCCCCCTTCGTACTCGATGAAGTTGATCTTCGAGGGGTCACCGCCTGCCGCCTTGACCAGGAGCGCGAACGGGAGCTGGTCGTCGCCCGAGGCGGCGACCGGGACCGACTGGGGATCCTGCTTGATCGCTGCCAGCAGGTCGTCCGCGGACTGGTACTCAGAGTCCGAAGGCACGACGAGCAGGTAGTTCTCCACCATGATCGTCGCGATCATGGTGACGTCGTGGTAGCTGTGGTCGCACTCACCGCGCAGGTACGTCGACAGGATCGGTGTCGAGGTGACGGAGATGTTGTAGTCGTCGCCCTTGTGAGCACTCACCATCTGCCCGAGCCAGACGCACCCCGTGGCGCCGGTGCGGTTCTGCACCGGAATCGGGCTGTCGGTCAGGCCCTCCTTGTCCATTGCCTCGACCAGCGCGCGAGCGGTGGTGTCCCAGCCGGATCCTGGGTCGGCAGGCGCAGTGAGGGTCACCGGCTGGCTGGGGTAGTCGCTGCCTCCCGAGCTCGCGTCGTCGACGGACGCGTTCGACGAGCCACAGCCTGCGAGCAGCAGGGCCGCGCAGGCGGCGGCGGTGAGCCGGGCAGGTGTCCCGCCCAGGCCTCGAAGCTTCGGCCTCTTCTTCACTTCTACTCCGTTCCGCGTCGCGAAGCCGTGACGCTTGGTTGAGTCCGCAGCCCTACGACTGGAGCTGCTGGCCTGAGGGGGAAGGGTGCAGGACCCATGAAGGGTCAGCACGGCTGAGGGAGCTCTCGAGCGGGTGGTCGACCACCCGCGCGACCCGAGTCCTGGAGATGTCCCTGACGGCAGCCAGGTCGACTCCGGTCTGGACGCCCATCAGGTCGAGCATGTGCACCAGGTCCTCGGTGGCGATGTTGCCGGTGGCACCGGGTGCGTAGGGGCAGCCGCCGAGGCCGCCGACCGAGGAGTCGAAGTCGCTGATCCCAGCGGCCATGCCGGCGATCACGTTCGCAAGCCCGAGTCCCCGGGTGTCGTGCAAGTGCAGGGCAAAGGTGATGTCCGGGAAATCGCGCACGAGGCGGCTGGACAGCTCGTAGACGTGGGCCGGGTCCGCGACCCCGGAGGTGTCCGCGGCCGTGACGCGTCGTACCCCCATCTCGTGATAGGCACCGACGACCCAGCTGATCCGGTCATAGGCCATCCGCCCCTCGAACGGGCAACCGAGCGCGGTGGCCATCCCGCCAACGACCTGGGCCCCGGACTCGTGGGCGAGCGCCACCACGTCGCGCATGCTCTCCAGGGCGTCGACGGTGGGGCGGTTGGCGTTGGCGAGGCTGTGGGCGTCACTGACCGAGAGCATGGTCTCCCAGACATCTGCTCGGTGAGGCAGCGCCCGCTGGGCGCCCTTGAGGTTCGGGACCAGCACGGCGTAGCTGACACCGGGCACCCGGGTGATGCCCGCCATCACCTGCTCGGCGTCTTGGAGCTGAGGCACCGCCTGTGGCCGGACGAAGGAGGTCGCCTGCACGTGCGCCAGTCCGGTGGCGGACAGCGCGTCGATGATCTGGATCTTCTCGGTGGTGTCGATGACCGTCTTCTCGAGCTGGAACCCGTCGCGGGGGCCCACCTCGTTGATGTCCACCCGGGTGGGCAGGTCGAACGGCAGTCTTCCGGGTCGTCCGACGTACTCCTTCGGCGTCAGCACGCGCGTCATCTCAGATGATTCCCTTCTCGGCCAGAGCGGCGATCTCGTCGAGCGAAAGCCCCATCTCGGTGAAGACCTCGTCGTTGTGCTCGCCGAGTCCCGGACTGGGACGGTGGACGCCCCCGGGAGTGCGGCTGTACTTCGGGGTGACGCCGGGCAGGCGCAGGCTGCCCAGGGTCGGGTGCTCGATCTCGACGAGCATCTCCCTGGCCTGGTAGTGGGGGTCGTCGAAGATCCGCGCTATGTCGTTGACCGGCGAGACCGGGACGCCGTGGGCGTTGCAGACGTCCTGGATCTCCACGGTCGGGTGCTCGGCGAACCAGGCGCCGACGATCGCGTCGACCTCTTCGCGTCGGTCCAGGCGAGCACGGTTGGTGCTGAAGCGGGGATCGGTGATCATGTCGGGGCGGTCGATCGCGGCGGCCAGGCGGTTGAAGGTGCGGTCCGTGCTGGTGGTCAGCACGAGCCAGTCGCCGTCCTTGGACTCGTACATCCCGGCGGGCACGGACGCGGACAGCTGGTTGCCCGCACGCTCGCGGACGACTCCCAGCTGGTCGTGCTCGCTCACGAGGCCCTCGAGCAACCGGAACATCGACTCGTAGAGGGCCACGTCCACCTCCTGCGCCACGCCACCGCGCGCGTCTCGCAGGTACAGCGCGGCGAGCGCACCCACGGCAGCGAACATCCCCGTGGCGTAGTCGGCGAGCGAGATCGGCGGCAGGATCGGTGGACGGTCGGGGTACCCGCTGATGTAGGCGTAACCACTGAACGCGGTGGCGGGAGTGCCGAACCCAGCGCGGTCTCGGTACGGTCCGGTCTGGCCGAAGCCGCTGACCCGGACCACGATGACGTCGGGGTTGGCCTCCCGCAGGCGATCCAGTCCGAGGCCCCAGCGGTCCATGGTGCCCGGCCGGAAGTTCTCGATGAGCACGTCGCTGGTGGACAGCAGCCGGAAGAACACCTCTTGCCCTTCGGCGGCCTTCAGGTCGAGCGTGATGCCGCGCTTGTTCCGCGCCGAAGCAGCCCAGACCAGAGACTCGTCTCCTTGGAAGGGCCCCAGCGCTCGGAGCGGGTCACCGCTGCCTGGCTTCTCGACCTTGATGACGTCCGCACCCATGTCACCCAGGAGTGCGGCCGCGAAAGGCCCGGCGTACACCGTGGCGATGTCCAGGACGCGCAGCCCCGACAGTGGGCCCCGCGACGGTGGGTCCTGGTCATCGGTCTCGTGGTTCATACCGCGTCCGCCCGGCGGCTGGCCGGCGAGTGACCGATGGCCGCTGAGGCCCGCGCAGCGGCCTCGAGGGTGGCCTGGCGCGCGGAGGAGCGCACCTTCGGGTCCACGAAACGCGTGGTGGGGCCGGACAGCACCATCGCCGCGACGACCGAGCCCGAGTGGTCGCGCACCGGCGCGGCGATCGAGCTGACGCCGTCCTCGCGCTCTCCGTCGCTCTCCGCCCATCCGCACTCGCGGGTGTGCGTGAGCTCCTCCTCCCACGCCTGTGGGTCGAAGGACGCCGGGCTCGGGTCGGCGCGGTGGCTCTCGTTGGCCAGCGAACGCCGGTCCGGAGCGGGGAGCCAGGCAAGCAGGACCTTGGAGCTGGCCCCGACATGGATCGGGAACGGAACGCCGACCTGCCCCATGGGCCGGAGGTTCCGGGGGCTGGCCATTACCTCGATCGGCACGCGCGTGTGACCGTGCAGGAGATGCAGCTCGGCATTCTCCGAGGTGGTGTCCCTGAGCCACTCGAGGTGCGGACGCGCAACGTGGTAGAGGCTCAGCCCGTCCGTGACCCGCGCTCCGAGGTGGAGCAGCTCCACCCCGAGGCGGTAGCCGCCGGTGTCGTAGTCGAGAAGACCGTGCTCCGCCATGCCCTTCATGAGCCGGTAGGCCGTCGGCTGGGAGATCCCGAGTCGAGTCGCGATCTCCGGCGGTTGGAGCCGGCCCGCACCGTCCGGGAACGCGTGCAGGATCGCCATCACCTTGTCGAGAACGCCTACCTGCCCCAACGATCTCCTCCATTATTTGGAGAGTTGTTCGAAATGTGGAGGGGAGTTTGTACGGTTCGGCGTGACGTGCGCAACACTCACGTCCGGATCGTGAGACCCAGGTCACACGGACGGGTCAGAGCGCGACCCGGAAGATCCGGTCGTCGGCGGAGGCCGGCGCACCCCGGCCGTCCCGGTTCGACGTCCCGAACCACAGCGACCCGTCCGGGGCGGCGGCCACCATCCGCAGTCGCCCGAACCGTCCGGCGAAGAACCGGTGATGCCGATGAGGCCTGGCGAGGCCCACCGAGTACAGGCACTCGCCCTGCAGGGTGGCCAGCCAGCCCCGGCCGCGCAGCACGGCCACCCCGCTGGGCGAGCAGCGGTCGGTGGGCCACTGGGCGACCGGGTCGCGGTACCCGCCCGGGCCGTCCCGCCCCTCGACGTACGGCCACCCGTAGTTGCCGCCGCGCACGATCCGGTTCAGCTCGTCGTGGGCGCTCGACCCGAGCTCGCTGGCCCACAGCCGCCCGGTGCCGTCGAAGGCGAGCCCCTCGACGTTGCGGTGCCCGTAGCTCCACACCGGGTTGCCGAACGGGTTGTCGGCGGGCACGCCGCCGGTCGCGGTGACCCGCAGGACCTTGCCGTTCAGCGAGTGCTTGTCCTGGGCGAGGGAGGACTGCTCAGCGTCGCCGGTGGAGATGTAGAGCATCCCGTCCGGCCCGAACGCGAGGCCGCCGCCGTTGTGGTCCACGGCCTTGCGGATGCCCTCGAGCACCAGGCGGGGAGCCCCGAGCGTGCCGTGGGCGTAGCGCATCCGCACGACCCGGTTGTCGGCGCTGCCGGTGTGGTAGGCGTACAGCCAGGTGCCGTGCAGGGCGAGCCCGAGCAGGCCGCCCTCGCCACCGAGCGGCGCGGTGCTCACCACGCCCGGCACCTTCCCGACGGCCCGGTAGCCGCCGTGCGGGTGCACCAGCACGACCCGCGCCCGGTCGCGCTCGGCGACCAGCGCGCCGCCGGCGGGCAGGAAGGCGATGCCCCAGGGCACCGCGAGGCCGCGGGCCAGCACGTCGGTGATCCGGGGCCCTTCGGCAGCCGGGCTCGCCGTGGAGCCGGTGTGGCCCGGCGGGCCCGACGAGCCGGGGCTCGGCGAGCCGGAGGAGCGAGTGGCGGGCGGGGGAGCCGAGCGGCCGGACGTGGTGCAGCCCGCGGCAAGCGCGGCGGGAGCCGCGAGCCCGATGTGGAGCAGAGTACGTCGCTGCACCGGTCGTCCCTCCGTCGTACTCCTTCGACGACCACGCTCACACCCCGCGCCGGACGCGGCAAGGGTCTGCCCTTGTAGATTTGGCGCGGCACCATCCCACCCGTCGATCGACCCGGAAGCCCGACTCGGTGACTGAACAGCGCCTCGACACCGTCGACACCGCCAAGAACGCCCCCGACCACCGCCAGCCCTGGGTCGATCTCGGCCTGAAGCCGGACGAGTACGCCAACATCCGGGAGATCCTCGGCCGGCGGCCGACCAGCAGCGAGCTGGCGATGTACTCGGTGATGTGGAGCGAGCACTGCTCCTACAAGTCCTCCAAGGTGCACCTGCGGCAGTTCGGCGAGAACGTCACCGACGAGATGCGCGCGCACCTGATGGTGGGCATGGGCGAGAACGCCGGCGTCGTCGACATCGGCGACGGGTACGCCGTCACCTTCAAGATCGAGTCGCACAACCACCCGTCGTACGTCGAGCCCTACCAGGGTGCCGCGACCGGGGTCGGCGGCATCGTCCGCGACATCCTGGCGATGGGCGCGCGGCCGGTGGCGGTGATGGACGCGCTGCGCTTCGGGCCGCTCGACGCCGACGACACGCACCGGGTGCTGCCGGGAATCGTCGCCGGGGTCGGCGGCTACGGCAACTGCCTCGGGCTGCCGAACATCGGCGGCGAGGCGGTCTTCGACGCCCGCTACGCGGGCAACCCGCTGGTCAACGCGCTGTGCGTCGGGGTGATGCGGCACGAGCAGCTGCACCTGGCCAAGGCGTCGGGCGTCGGCAACCAGGTCATCCTGTACGGCGCGCGGACCGGAGGCGACGGGATCGGCGGGGTCAGCGTGCTGGCCAGCGAGACCTTCACCGACAGCGGCCCCACGAAGCGCCCCAGCGTCCAGGTCGGCGACCCGTTCTACGAGAAGCTGCTCATCGAGTGCACCCTCGAGCTGTTCGCCGAGGACCTCGTCGCCGGCATCCAGGACCTCGGCGGGGCGGGGCTGTCGTGCGCGACCTCCGAGCTCGCCTCGGCCGGTGACGGCGGCATGCACGTGTGGCTGGACCGGGTGCCGCTCCGGGACTCCACGCTCGCTCCGGAGGAGATCTTGATGAGCGAGTCGCAGGAACGGATGATGGCGGTCGTCGAGCCGGCGAACGTCGAGCGGTTCCTGGAGATCTGCGCGAAGTGGGACGTCGAGGCGACCGTGGTCGGCGAGGTCGACGACTCCGACCGGCTGACCGTGGAGTGGCACGGCGAGACCATCGTCGACGTACCTCCCCGCTCGGTGGCGCACGAGGGGCCGACCTACCGGCGCCCGTTCGCGCGGCCGGACTGGCAGGACGCGCTGCAGGCCGACTCCGCGGACCCGCTGCCCCGGCCGAAGACCGGCGAGGAGCTGCGGGACACGCTGCTGCGGCTGGTCGCCTCCCCCAACCTGTGCGACAAGTCCTGGATCACCGACCAGTACGACCGCTACGTGCAGGGCAACACCGTGCTCGCCCAGCCGGAGGACTCCGGGATGATCCGGGTCGACGAGGAGACCGGGCTCGGCGTCGCGGTGGCCACCGACTGCAACGGCCGCTACGCGCAGCTGGACCCTTATGCCGGTGCCCAGCTGGCGCTGGCCGAGGCCTACCGGAACGTGGCCACCGGGGGCGCGCGGCCGCTGGCGGTCAGCGACTGCCTGAACTTCGGGTCACCGGAGGACCCGGCGGTGATGTGGCAGTTCGCGGAGGCGACGCGTGGGCTGGCCGACGGCTGCCGGACGCTGGGCATCCCGGTCACCGGCGGCAACGTCAGCCTCTACAACCAGACCGGGGAGACCGCGATCCTGCCCACGCCGGTGGTGTCCGTGCTGGGCGTGATCGACGACGTCGCGCGTCGTACTCCTGCCGGCTTCACCGCCGAGGGCCAGCAGATCTACCTTCTCGGCGCGACCCGTGACGAGCTGTCCGGCTCGGAGTGGGCCTCGGTGGTGCACGGGCACCTCGGTGGCCTGCCGCCGGTGGTGGACCTGGCCGCGGAGAAGGAGCTCGCGGACATCCTCGTCAACGCCTCCCGCGACGGGCTTGTCGACGCCGCGCACGACCTGTCCGAGGGCGGGCTGGCGCAGGCGGTGGTCGAGTCGTGCCTGCGGTACGGCGTCGGCGCGCGGGTGTGGCTGCCCGACGAGCTGGACCCGTTCGTGGCCCTGTTCTCCGAGTCGGCCGGCCGGGCCATCGTCGCGGTGCCCCGCTCGGAGGAGGTCCGGTTCACCGACATGTGCAGCGCCCGCGGCTTCCCGCACGCGCGGATCGGCGTCACCGACGGTCGCGGGGACGAGGCGCTGCTGGACGTGCAGGACCAGTTCGCCCTTCGCCTGGGGAAGCTCCGCGCCGCCTGGTCCGGGACCCTCCCCGCCGCCCTCGCCCCCTGATCCTTGCCGATATCGGTGCGTCAACCGTGACGCATGGGTCGCGCTATCGACACGATGTCGGTAGACGTCAGCGGGCGCCGGACTGGAACTCCGCCCAGGTGTCCGAGGCGACCACGCCGGTGGCCGGCAGGCCGAGTGACTTCTGGTAGTCGCTGACCGCGGCAGTGGTGGCCCGGTCGAAGATGCCCGTGACGTCCAACCGGGCGCCGGTCGCCGCGTTCAGGGCGCGCTGCACCCGTCGTACGGCGTCGCTCGCCGACCCCTGCTTGAGCACCGGGGAGGGACCCGCCGACAGCAGCGCGGTCCAGGTGGTCGCGGTCATCGTCCCGGACACCTGCAGGTGCCGGCTGCGCTGGAACTCTCCGGTGGCGCGCACGGTCGGCCGGGTGAACCGGCCGGTGATCCGTCCGACGTCGAAGCCGTGCTGCCGCAGGAGACACTGCGCCGCCTTCACCTGGCCGCTGCGGGTGCCGCGGGTCAGCAGGCGGTAACGGGCGAAGTCGACCCGCACTCCGCAGGTACGACGCGGGGACGGGGCCACTGAGCCGCGTCCGACATCCATGAAGCTGCGGTCGATCGACAGGGTCACCCCGCCGTACGTCGCCGAGCGGTCCAGCCGGAACTGGTGGATGCGCCGGTGCGGTGACCAGCTGGACGGGCGCACCCAGCTGCGGCGGATCCAGGTGTCGGCGCGGCCGTTGTCCCAGGCGTACCAGACCTGGTCCGGCTCGACGTAGGCCGAGGGCGACACCTTGTCGGCGAAGTCGATGGATGCGATGGCTGCGGCGACGTTCGCGTAGACCCCCGAGGCGAAGCCAAGCTGGTGCAACCGTCGGCTCCACGAGGACAGGAAGTTCAGCACTGACCGGCGGCAGTCGTCGTCAGCGAGCGGGTAGTCCTCCATGTCGTACCAGAGGGTGCTGCCCGCGGGGATATCGAGAGCGCGCGCGGCCTGGACGGCGTGGAACGCCTGGCGGCGCCCCGCTCGCCGGGCGGCCCGGTAGCCGCCCGCGGGGGCCGGGCTCACGGCAGAGGCGTACTCCCGCTGGGCGCACGAGGCCTGCGGACCCACCCAGATCGGCAGCACCCGCCACCCCCGCCGCGACTGCCGGCGCACCCAGGCGGCGTCCAGGTTGGTCTGGTCCTGGCACTGCCTGTTGCTGCCTCCGATGTAGATGCCGACTCCCCAGAACGGCGACCCGGTCCGCCAGGCGTCCATCTCCGCGTTCGACGGCGCGCAGCGCGTGTCGAACGCGAAGCCGGTGAACGAACCGGGCGTGGGTCGCGGCGCCGCCACGGCCCAGGAAGCCGGGGTGAGCGCGCCGAGCAGGGCAAGGGTCAGCGCGCCCGCGAGGGCGCCCAGCGTGCGACGGGACACGGTCGGTTACGTTACCGCCGAGTCCACAAGCTCGGCGACACCAGCCGGACCCGGAGCACCCGCTCGCGCTCCCGCGCCTCCTGCCGGTCTCGCTGGCGCGCGGCGAGCAGCTGGGTCAGCGACACGATGCCGATCACCTTGGTCGGGTCGTCGCGGTCCATGACCGGCATCCGGTTCACCTCGGCCTGCGACATCAGCTCGGCGACGTACCGCAGCGTCTGGTCGCCGTGGGTGACCGCCACCGGCTCGCGCATCAGTTCCTTCAGCGGCGTGGTGCCGTCGCCCTGGCTGTTCGCCCGGAACAGGGACCGGCGGGTGACCACGCCCTGCAGCTGACCGGGCGGGTCGACCACCGGATACAGCCGCTGCCGCCAGCCGGTGTCCACCTCCAGCGGCGAGCCGAGCGCTTCGACCGCCTCCGCGACGGTCAGGTCGGTCTGCAGCTCGAGCACGTCGTCGGACATCACCTCGCTGGCGAACTGGATCTCCAGCGGGTCCACGTCGTACTCCCGGCTGAGGTGGTAGCCACGCCGGGCGATCTTCTCGGTCAGCACCGACCGCTTGAGCAGCAGTACCGACAGCCCGAACGCGGTGGTGGCCCCGATGATCAGCGGCAGGATCGCGTCGTACTGGTGGGTGAGCTCGATCGCGAACACCACGCCGGTGAATGGTGAGCGCATCACGCCGCCGAGCACGCCGGCCAGCGCGATCAGGGCCCAGAAGCCGGCGCCCACGTGCGGGAACAACTGCGCCTCCAGCGCGCCGAGCGCGCCGCCGATCATGAACATCGGCGCCAGCACGCCGCCGGAGGTGCCCGAGCCCAGCGACAGCGACCAGATCAGCGTCTTCACGATGAGCACGCCGGCGACCAGCCCGAGCCCGATCGAGCCGGTGAGCTCCATGTGGATGATGTTGTAGCCGACGCCGAGTGCCTGCGGCACGAACAGGCCGCCGATGCCGATGATCAGGCCGCCGATGGCCGGCCACCACATCCAGTGGATCGGCAGCTTCCGGAACGCGTCCTCGGAGGCGTACACCAGGCCGGTGGCCAGGATGGCCAGCAGCCCGGAGATGAGCCCGGACACCACGCACAGCCCCATCGAAACGGCGGTCAGGTGCAGCGGCGCGTGTGCCGGGAACAGCGGCCCGGTGCCGAGGATGGCGTGGCGTACGACGGTGGCCACGCACACCGCCGCGGCGACCGGGACCAGCGACCGCGGGCGCCACTCGAAGAGCAGCAGCTCGACCGCGAGCACCAGGGCGGCGAGCGGGGTGTTGAAGGTGGCCGCCATGCCGGCCGTGGAACCCGCGACCAGCAGCGTCTTGCGCTCGTCGGCGGTCAGGTGCAGGAACTGCGCGAACAGCGACCCGAACGCGCCACCGGTCATGATGATCGGTCCCTCGGCACCGAACGGGCCGCCCGTCCCGATCGCGACGGCGGACGAGACCGGCTTGAGCACCGCGACCCGAGGCTGCACCTTGCTGCCGCCCATCAGGATCGCCTCGATGGCCTCCGGCATCCCGTGCCCGCGGATCTTCTCCGAGCCGTAGCGGGCCATCAGCCCGATGACCAGACCACCCACCGTGGGGGCGAGCAGGATCAGCAACGGGTTGTGGTGGACGGCGCCCGGAGCGACCAGGCTGGTGTCCACTCGCTGGTAGAACACCGCGTTGGTGATCAGCCCGATCAGCCTCAGCAGCGCCCAGGCCACGACCGCGCTCACCGCGCCGATCGGGATCGCCAGCACGGTGATCAGCAGGACTCGGGGGGTCGTCGAGAAGTCGCCGAGGTGGCGCACGTCACGGGGAGGAACAGGTTGGGCAGAGGACACGTCAGTGGTTACCTTTGAGGGAAACATCGCAATACGACATTTTAGGGTTCCACCGTGCCCAGCGACAAAGACTACGAGCACCTGCTCGCCTTCCGGACCCGGCTCCGGCGGTTCGACCAGTGGAGTCGGACCGCGGCGGAGGACCACGGTCTGACCCATGCACAACACCAGCTATTGCTGGCGATTCGCGGTTTCCTGGGGCCGCAGGGACCCACTATTGGAGACGTTGCCGAACTGCTGCTTGTGAAACACCACACAGTCAGCGAGCTGGTGGACCGGGCGCAGGCGACCGGGCTCATTGAGAGGGTCCGCGACACCGATGACAACCGCCGGGTGCACCTGGTGCTGACCAAGAAGGGGCAGGACGTGCTGCGGCAGCTGACCAACAAGCACCTGGAGGAGCTGCGACGGCTCGCGCCGCTGCTCGGCGAGCTATGAGTCCGGTCCGCCTCCGCCCCGCCGACCCCGCCCTGGTGGCGCAGGCCGTCGGCCGCTACCGGGACGGCGAGGCCGGCGCAGAGGACCTCCGGCTGCTCACCAAGCACCTGCTCGCGCTGCTGGTGAAGCGGGCCCCGGGCGGTGCGGTGGAGGTGCGGGTGCCGCCCTACGCGGTAGCACAGTGCATGGAGGGCACCCGGCACACCCGCGGCACCCCGCCGGCCGTCGTGGAGACCGATCCGGCCACCTGGGTGGCGCTCGCCATCGGTGACCTGGCCTGGGCCGAGGCCGAGCAGGACGGCCTGCTCACCGCCTCCGGCGAGCGCTCCGACCTCAGCGCGCTGCTGCCTCTGCTGTAGTCGGCTCTGCTGGCCTGGTGGCCGCCAGCTCGGCCTGCCAGACCACCGGCCGCGGCACGGTGCGCACGGACCGGCTCAGCGTCACCACCAGGGCCGCGACCGCGGTGAGGGCACCCATCGCGGCGATGGCCGCCGGCCCGCCGAGGGCGGCCATCAGCCCGCCGCCGATCACCGGGGCCAGCGGCAGCGTGAAGGTGGCCAGGAACCGCATCGCGGAGCCCACCCGGCCCTGCAGCCGGTCCGGGGTCATCGCGACCCGGTACGCGCCGATGCCGGCATTGCTGGCCGGGTTGAGCAGCATGCCCACCGCGAGACAGCCCGCCACGACGGCGGGACGGTTCCAGAGCACCATCGGGGCCACGAGCGGCACGAAGCTCCAGGCGATGAGAACGGTCAGCCGCCCGGTGGCGAACCGGTCGATGATCCGCGGCGCCGCGATCGCGCCCAGCAGGCCGGCCACGCCGGCCACGGTCTCCACCAGGCCGATCTCGGCGGGGTGGAAGCCGCCTTCGATCAGCCGCAGGATCGCCACGAAGAACAGCCCGTTGACGGTGAGGTTCGCCATCGCCGACCAGATCAGCATGGTGCGGAAGAACGACCGACGCAGCGTGAACGCGAGGCCTTCGCGGATCTCGTCGCGGGCGCTGCTCCGCGGTCCGTCGTACGCCACCGGAGACAGGTCGGCCCGGACCCGACCGAGCAGCAGCCAGGCGACGGCGTAGGAGAGCGCGTCGCCGGCGAACGGCACCCACCGCGCCACGGCGAGCAAGGCGCCGCCGACCGGCGCACCGACCAGGCCGGCGACGTGCTGGCGGGCCTGCAGCTGGCTGAGCGCGGTACCCAGGTCCTCGTCCGGTACGACGGAGCGCACCGCCGACGTCTCGGCGGGGGAGTGGATCCCGGTCGCCACCCCGGTCAGCACCGCCACCCCGACGAGGTGCGGAACGGTCAGCTGCCCGAGGAACCCGGCGACGGCGAGGCTGCCGTAGAGCAGCACGCCGGAGCCGCTGGCCAGCCGCATCAACCTCCCCCGGTCCAGCCGGTCGGCGAGCACCCCTGCGGGCAGCAGGGTGGCCGCCTCCCCGAGCAGGAACACCGCTTCGACGAGCGCTGCCGCGAGCGTCGACCGGGTGAGCTGCCAGGCCAGCAGCGGGAAGACGAACAGGCTCATCCGGCTTCCGAGCTCGCTGATGGTCTGCCCGATCCAGAGCAGCCTGAAGTCGTGGTTGCGGGCGAGGGCGCGGTGTCCGACCATATGCGCACCATAACGTGCGCAATTAAAAGTGCGCAAGGAAACGTGTGCAATAAGGCGTGCGTATCTCCCCTACGATGGCTTCATGACTGCTGAGCGGCGTCCCGCGGATGGCCCGGCGCACGACCCGACCGTCCTGCGGGCGATCGCGCACCCGCTGCGCACCCGGATCCTCGACGAGGTCACCGCGCGGGGCACGGCCCGCGCCGCTGACCTCGCCCATGCGCTGAACATCCCCGCCAACCAGGCCAGCTTCCACCTGCGCCAGCTGGCGAAGTACGGCCTGATCGAAGAAGCGCCGGAGGAGGCGCGCGACCGGCGGGACCGGGTCTGGCGGCCCACCTCGCCCGAGGGGCTGCGGCTCGACCTCGAGGAGCTGCGGAAGCAGCCCGGCGGTCAGGCCGCGGTGTCGGTCTGGCAGCGACAGGCGAGCGCGTGGGCACACAGGCTGGTCGACGAGGCGCACTTCGGCGCGCGGCTGGCGGACACCGAGGTGGTCATCCAGGACGGCCAGTTGCGGCTGACCAAGGCGCAGGCGATCCAGCTCTCCGAGGAGCTGGACGGCGTGCTGAAGGCTTGGCGCCGCCGGATCGGGCCGGGGGAGGGCGACGCGCGGACCTACAGCATCTACCTGATGCTGCAGCCGTACCCCGAGGCCCAGCCCGACCTCGAGGACGCGGAAGGCGACGACGCGGAGCACTGACCCGGGCGGCATAATCGCCGCCATGGCTGACCAGAACAGCAAGACCACCGACCAGCTGAGGGCGGCCCTTGCCGACGTGCTGCCCTCGGTCCGCGCCGACCTCGAGCGACTCGTGCGGATCCCGTCGGTGAGCGCCGACCCGGCCAAGGCAGAGGACGTACGACGCTCGGCGGAGCTGACCGCGGAGCTCTTCCGCAACGAGGGCTTCGACGACGTACGCATCCTCTCCAGCGCCGGCGGCGGCCCGGCTGTGGTGGCCCGCAAGCCGGCCCCGCAGGGGGCCCCCACCGTGCTGCTCTACGCCCATCACGACGTGCAGCCTGTCGGCGACCTGGACGCCTGGGACAGCGACCCGTTCGAGCCGACCGAGCGAGGCGAGCGGCTCTACGGCCGCGGCGCCGCCGACGACAAGGCCGGCATCGCCGCGCACCTGGCCGCGATCCGCACCCACGGCAAGGACCTGCCGGTGGGGGTGACCGTGCTGGTCGAGGGCGAGGAGGAGCTCGGCTCGCCGACCCTGGCGCCGTTCCTGGCCGAGCACCAGGACCTGCTGGCCGCCGACGTGATCGTGATCGCCGACTCCGGGAACTGGGACATCGGGATCCCCGCGCTCACCACCACGCTGCGCGGCAACGTGGACGTGTTCGTCGAGGTGGCCACCCTCGACCATGGCGTGCACTCGGGGATGTGGGGCGGCCTGGTGCCGGACGCGATGATGGTGCTGGTCCGGCTGCTGGCCACGCTCCACGACGACCAGGGCAACGTCGCCGTCGAGGGGCTGGTCTCCGGCCCGGCCGCGGACCTGGACTACCCCGAGGACCGGGTCCGCGCCGAGTCCTCGGTGCTGGACGGGGTCGAGCTGATCGGCTCCGGCTCCTACGTGGAGCGGCTGTGGACGAAGCCCTCGATCTCGATCATCGGCCTGGACACCACCCGCACCGCGGAGGCCAGCAACACCCTGATCCCGATGGCGAAGGCCAAGGTCTCCCTGCGGCTCGCCCCCGGCGACCACGCCGAGTCGGCCATCGGGAACCTGATCAAGCACCTGGAGTCACACGTCCCGTGGGGCGCGCAGATCACTGTCACCAAGGGCCGCGAGAGCGGCGAGCCCGGCGTCATCGACGCGGAGGGTCCGGTGTACGACGTGGCACGGGCAGCGTTCAAGGAGGCCTGGGACGGGACCGACCCGGTGGACATGGGGGTCGGCGGCTCGATCCCGTTCATCGCCGCCTTCCAGGGAGCGTTCCCCGACGCCGCCGTGCTCGTCACCGGGGTCGAGGACCCCGACACCCGCGCCCACGGCGCCAACGAGGGCCTGCACCTCGCCGAGTTCGAGCGGGTCTGCCTCGCCGAGGCGCTGCTGCTCAACAACCTGCGCTGACCGCGGGGCAAGCGGACCGCGGACCGAGCCGCCCCCTACACTGAGGTAGTGCCTCGGACCCGCGGAGACGGACGCCTCACCCACGCCCTCGACCCGCACGACCTCGGACCGCAGGACGCGTGCGGCGTGTTCGGGGTCTGGGCCCCCGGCGAGGACGTCGCGAAGCTGACCTACTACGGGCTGTACGCCCTGCAGCACCGCGGCCAGGAGTCCGCGGGGATCGCGGTGGGCAACGGCCGCCAGATCCTGGTCTTCAAGGACATGGGCCTGGTCTCCCAGGTCTTCGACGAGGCCACCTTGGAGTCCCTGAAGGGGCACGTCGCCATCGGCCACGCCCGCTACTCCACCACCGGGGCCAGCACCTGGCACAACGCGCAGCCGACGTTCCGCCCGACTGCGACCGGCTCCCTCGCGTTGGCCCACAACGGCAACCTGACCAACACCCATGAGCTGGTGGAGCGCGTGCAGGGGCTGGCCCCGCTGAACGGCGAGCTGGACCTGCCGATGCGCAACCAGGAGAACGCCACCAACGACACCAGCCTGGTCACCGCGCTGCTCGCGCACCACCCGGACACCAGCCTGGAGGAGAACGCCGCCGCGGTGCTGCCCACCATCAGGGGAGCGTTCTCGTTCGTCTGGATGGACGAGCACACCCTGTACGCCGCCCGCGACCCCCAGGGCATCCGCCCGCTGGTGCTCGGCCGGTTGGAGCGCGGCTGGGTGGTCGCCTCGGAGACCGCGGCCCTCGACATCGTCGGTGCCTCGTTCATCCGCGAGGTCGAGCCCGGCGAGCTGGTCGCTGTCGACGAGGACGGGCTGCGCAGCCGCACGTTCGCCGAGCCGGCCCCCAAGCACTGCCTGTTCGAGTTCGTCTACCTGGCCCGGCCGGACACGATGATGAGCGACCAGCGGGTGCACAGTGTCCGCGTCGAGATCGGCCGCCGGCTGGCCCGGGAGTACCCCACCGACGCGGACCTGGTGATCCCGGTCCCCGAGTCCGGAACCCCCGCCGCCATCGGGTACGCCGAGGAGTCCGGCATCCCCTACGGCTCCGGGCTCGTCAAGAACTCGTACGTCGGACGGACGTTCATCCAGCCTTCGCAGACCATCCGGCAGCTCGGCATCCGGCTGAAGCTGAACCCGCTGCGCGACGTCATCGAGGGCAAGCGGCTCGTCGTCGTCGACGACTCGATCGTGCGCGGCAACACCCAGCGGGCCCTGGTCCGGATGCTGCGCGAGGCCGGGGCGGTCGAGGTGCACGTGCGGATCGCCTCGCCGCCGGTCAAGTGGCCCTGCTTCTACGGGATCGACTTCGCCAGCCGGGCCGAGCTGATCGCCAACGGCCTGGACGTCGACGGGCTCTCCTCGTCGCTGGCCGGTGGCGGTGCCGGGGACTCGCTGCGGCGACCCTGACCGCCCGACCCGCCCGAGCCGAGGAGCCCGATGACCGACCACCAGCCGCTTGCCCTCGATCACGTCGCGCAGCGGGTTCAGCTTCAGCCGGATGCCGAGTTGCCGGATGG
>DASSKA010000142.1:0-18180 GCA_035690905.1 Nocardioidaceae bacterium
TGACCGGGTCCTGGACCGCTCCGGGCCGGCAGGCCCGTCCGTCGTACGATCGGCCGAGTGATCGACCTCCGCAGCGACACCGTCACCAAGCCCACCCCCGAGATGCGCGCCGCGATGGCAGCGGCCGACGTCGGCGACGACGTGTACGGCGAGGACCCCACCGTGCTCCGGCTCGAGGAGCGCGTCGCCGCGTTGTTCGGCCACGAGGCCGCGCTGTTCACCCCGACCGGGTCGATGGCCAACGTGCTGGCGCTGCGCTCCCTCGTCGGGGTGGGCGAGGAGGTGCTCTGCGAGGCCAGCGCGCACATCGCCCGCGCCGAGCTGGGGGCGCACGCGGCGTACACCGGACTGACCATGCGCACCTGGACCGGGGTGCGCGGCGGGATCGACCTGCCGGCGATCGAGGCGATGTTCGCCCCGGACATGGGCCCGTTCTTCGTGTCCACCAGGGCGATCTCGGTGGAGAACACCCACAACTTCAGCGGCGGGTCCGTCCTGGACATCGAGGACCTGGAGGCGCTGCGGGGGTTCGCCGACTCCGCCGGCGCCGGCATCCACATGGACGGTGCCCGGATCTGGAACGCGCACGTGGCCAGCGGGGTGCCGCTGGAGCGCTACGGCCGGGTGGCCGACGCACTGGCGGTGTGCCTGAGCAAGGGGCTCGGCGCGCCGATCGGCTCGCTGGTGATCGGTTCGCGCGACGCCATCGCCGAGGCCCGGGTGTGGCGGAAGCGGATGGGCGGTGGGATGCGCCAGGTGGGGGTGCTCGCCGCGGCCGGGCTGTACGCGCTCGACCACCACATCGAGAGGCTCGCCGATGACCACGCGCACGCGCGGCTGATCGCCGACGCGTGCGGCCAGGACCCGGCCGGGGTGGACAGCAACATGGTGGTGCTCACCGTGCCGGATGCGCCGGCCGTGGTGGCCGCGGCACGGGAGGCCGGGGTGCTCGTCTCGGCGGTCGGCCCCCGCGCCGTACGCGTCGTCACGAACCTCGACGTCTCCAAGGACCAGGCCGAGGACGCCGCCTCCGTCCTCGCCAAGCTCCTCGCCCCTGATCCGAGTTGTCAGGCGGGTGACCGGTCATAGCCGGTCACCCGCCTGACAAGTCGGTGTGGGTTTTCCACAGTTGGTGAATCCGGGGTAGTGGTACGACGGGGGTGACGCGACCTTGGTCTGGTGACCCAACTGTTCTCCGCCAGCGACCCCGGCCCGCGAACCGGATCACTGGCCAGGCTGCTGAGCTACCAGGCCGGCGTGGCCACCTTCAAGCAGCTTGCCGAGCACGGCATGAGCAAGCACCGAGTGGATGCCCAGATCGCCGCGCACCGCTGGCGAGGCTTCGGAGAGCACTGTGTGGTCACGCACAACTTCGAGCCCACGCGTCTGCAATGGATCTGGATCGCCCTGCTCGACAATCCCGGGCCTGTTTCGCTCGCTGGGCTCACGGCGCTGGAGGTCGGCGGATTCACGTTCTTCGGCCGGGAGATCCAGCTGATCCACATCGTCGTACCCCGTGGGACGAGAACGCGCCGACTGCCCGGGGTCAAGGTGCACGAGTCTCGCCGCTTCAGCCAGCAGGACATTGTGGTGACGCGCGGACTTCCGCACACGGCGTTCGCACGTTCGGCGATCGACGCGGGTGCCTGGCAGCCGAACCCGCGCTACGCATGCGGGGTCCTCGCGGCGGTCGTGCAGCAACAGCTCTGCTCCGCGGCTGATCTCGAGGGCGCGCTCGCCACCGTCGGTCGGGTGCGGCACAAGCGGCGGATGCGACTCGCCGTTCACGACATCGGCGGGGGCGCGGAGGCGCTCAGCGAGCTCGACATCGCCGCGATGTGCCGCCGGTTCGGGCTGCGGCCGCCCGACCGTCAGCTGATCCGCAGGGACTCGCACGGACGCAAGCGGTACCTCGACTGCGAATGGACGTTGCCGGACGGCTCCGTGGTCGTGCTCGAGGTCGACGGCGCTCACCACCTGAAGGTCATGGAGTGGGAGGCGGACATCAAACGCGAACGCGGAGTGGTCGTCGCTGGACGGGCGAGCGGGCGCACCGTGCTCCGGGCGTCGGCCAACGAGGCGCGGTACGAGCAGGCCGCGCTCGCCGCCGACCTCCGCGCCATCGGCGTCCCCACCGAGTTGTCAGGCGGCGATGTGAGTGACCTCGGCCTCGATGTGCCGCCGCGGCGCCACCTCGACGATGAGCATCGCGGCGAGCACCAGGGCCCCGCCGAGCGCCATCCGCACGGTCACCGGCTCACCGCCGGCAATGACCGCGAAGAACGCCGCGAACACCGGCTCCATGCTCATGATGATCGCCGAACGGGTCGGCGGCAGGTGCGCCTGCGCCCAGGTCTGTGCGGCCATCGCCAGCGCCCCGGCGAACACCGCCATGTACACCACCGACAGCCAGTCGCCGAGGGTGTGCGGCAGCACGACGCCGTCCGGGACGGTGGCCACGAAGCAGACCACCGTGATGACCATCAGCTGCACGATCGCCATGCCCATCGCCTCGCGGCTGTTCGTCCAGGCGCCCAGGGCGACGATGTGCAGCGCGTACAGGATCGCCGCGAGCAGGGTGACCGCCTCACCGAACCCGATGTGGAACCCGCCGAGGGTCAGCACGCCGAGTCCGACGACCGCCAGCGCGACCGCGCCCCAGGTGAGCCGGGTGATCCGTTGCCGGAGCAGCACCGCGGCCAGCAGCGGCGTGCACACGACGTACATCCCAGTGATGAACCCGGACACGCTGGCCGGGGTGTGCGCCAGCCCGGCGGTCTGCAGGATCTGTGCCAGCCCGTAGACCAGGCCGAGTACGACGGCGTGCCTGCGCGACCGGGCCGAGAGCCGGCCGAGCGCCCTGGGGGCGAGCAGCACCAGCGACACCGAGGCGATCGCGAACCGGACCGCAAGGAAGTCCAGCACCGGCACCCGGTCCAGGAGGTCCTTGATCAGGAAGAACGTCGAGCCCCAGCACGCGGTGATGGCGAGCAGGGCCAGGGTCGCGAGCAGCGTGGTGGTCCCCGAGGAGCGGGTGGTGGTGACGCTCACCCCTCGCGCAGCCGCTTCAAGAGCGGCAGGTCGGGGTCGTCGAGGTCGCGGGAGCCCGGAGTCTCCAGGACGAACGGCACGCCGGCGGTCGCCTCGTGGGCGAACAGCTCCTCGAACGCGGCCGTGCCGATGTGCCCCTGACCGATCTTCTGGTGCCGGTCCTTGAAGGCGCCGCGCACGTCCATCGAGTCGTTGGCGTGCACCAGCCGCAGCCGCCCGCCTCGGCTGGTGCTGCCGGCGATCTCCACCAGCCGGTCCACGGTCCGGGTGGTGCCACCCGGCTCGTCCAGCGGAGCCCCGGCGGCGAACACGTGGCAGGTGTCCAGGCAGATCCCGACCGCCGGATGGAAGTCGAGCGCGGCGAGGTATCCCTCCAGGTCGTCCACCCCGGCGCACAGCGACCGGCCCTGCCCGGCGGTGGGCTCGAGCAGCAGCCACGGCCCGTCGTCGCCGAGCAGGTCCAGCACCGGCAGCAGCCCGTCGTGGACCTGCCGCATCGCCTGCGCGAAGCAGCCGTCGTCGACGCAGGAGCCGGTGTGCACCACCACGCCCTCGGCGCCGATCTGCGCCGCGCGGGTCAGGTTGTGCGCCACGGTCGCCACCGACCGCTCGTAGGTGTTCGCGGTCGGTGAGCCCAGGTTGACGAGGTACGGCGTGTGGATGAACACCCGCGTGCCGCGCTCCGCGCGCAGCTGCCGGAACCGCTCGTCCTTGAGGGGGTCGCCGGCCGACAGGGCCCAGCCTCGCGGGTTGCCCACGAAGACCTGCATGGCCTCCGCGCCGATGCGCTCCGCCTCGGCCAGGGCGCCGACCAGGCCCTTGCCCACCTTGAGGTGGGTGCCCACCGGGTTGCGCTCCACGGCCGTGAGGGCGCGCTCGGGCTGGGTCAAGGAGACGGGCATGGTTCCAGGTTATCCGGCCACGGCCCCCGATCCGGCATCGTGGCCGGCCGTTGGACGAGGGTCACACCAGGTAGATGACGACGACGCTGCCGCTCGGGGCGAGCTCCCCGTGCTTGGGGTCGGAGTCCACGACGTAGCCGAGTCCGACGTACAGCTTGCTCTGCGCGGTCTCGACCTTGAACCCGGCCTTCTCGAGGGTCTTGGTTGCGTCCTCGACGCCCATCCCGCGCACCTGCGGCACCTCGACCATCACGGGACCCTTGGAGCCGACCAGGTCGACGGTCTGGCCTCGGAACAGGGTGCCCGAGCTCGGGTCCTGCGAGACCACGTCACCCTTGTCGACCGAGGCGCTGTGCTGCCAGGTGAGGTTCACGTCGAAGCCGAGCTTGGTGAGCTTCCGCTTCGCCTCGTGGGCGCTCTCACCGGTGAAGTCGGGGACCTTGATCGGCCGCGGGCCGCGGCTCACCAGCAGATCGACGGCGCTGCCGCGCTTGCGCATGATGCCGGCCGCCGGGTCGGAGGAGAGTACGACGCCGCGAGCCACCCGCTCGTCGTACCGGTATCTCGCGTGCCCGAACGACAGGTGGGCCTTGAGCAGCGCCTGCTGCGCGGCGTCGAGGGTCATCCCGCGCAGCACCGGCACCTGGTGCCGCTCCGGTCCCCTGGAGATGACCGCGGTGACCGTGCCGCCGGAGAGGATCCTCGAGCCGGCGCCTGGGTCGGTGCTGATCACGTGGTCGGCGGCGACCGTCTCGGAGTACTGCTTGCCGCCGACCTCGAAGTCCAGCCCGGCCGCCTGCACCTTGTGGCGGGCCTGGGCGGTGGTCAGGTCGATGACCGCCGGGGTGGGCTGGTAGCGGCCCATTCCGAACCACCAGCCGGCCAGCCCGGCGACGACCACCAGCACGAGCAGCAGCGCCAGCAGGGCGGGCCCGCGGCGCCGGCGGCGCGGCTGCGTCGGGGGCGGACCGGGTGGCGGCCGTCGCGCCGGCCTGCGGCCGAGCACGCTGGTGTTCTCCTCGCCGGCGACGTCAGCCGGCTCCAGGATGGTCGGCGAGTCCTCGCCCAGGTCGTCGAGGCCAGCCACCGGTGTGGTGCTCGGGGAGAGGTCGGCGGTCAGCTCCGGGTCGTCGGCGACGCCGTGGTCGAGGGCGGACCGCACCCGGCGAACCTGGTGCAGCAGCACCTGCGCGTCGGCCGGCCGCAGGTTCTGGTCGCGGGCCGTGGCCCGGGCGACCAGCGCGTCGACGTACGACGGGATGCCCGGCACCAGCCTGGACGGCGGCGGCACGTCCTCGTGCACGTGCTTGTAGGCGACCTGGATGGGGGAGTCGCCCTCGTGCGGCTTGCGGCCGGTCAGCATCTCGTAGAGCAGCACCCCGGCGGCGTACACGTCGGAGCGGGCATCCGCGGTGCCGTCCACGACCAGCTCGGGGGAGAGGTAGGACACCGTGCCGATCAGCACCCCGCTGGTACCGGTGTGCTGGGTCTCGCCGCTCACCGCGCGGGCCAGCCCGAAGTCGGCGACCTTGACGCGGCCGTCGTCGGCGAGCAGCACGTTCTCCGGCTTCACGTCGCGGTGGATCAGCCCGGCGTGGTGCGCCGCCGACAGGGCGGACAGCACCGGGTCGAGCAGCGCCAGCGCCTTGGCCGGCGCCATCGGGGCCTCCTTGCGGACCAGGTCACGCAGGGTGTGGCCGGGGATGTACTCCATGGCCAGGAACAGGGTGCCGTCGTCGTCGCCCTGGTCGAAGACACCCACCACGTTCGGGTGGGACAGTCGGGCCGCGGAGCGCGCCTCGCGGACGAACCGGGTCGCGAAGTCCTGGTCGTCGCCGAGCCCGGGGTGCATCACCTTGAGCGCGCAGACCCGGTCCAGGCGCAGGTCGGTGGCCTCGTAGACGGTGGCCATCCCGCCGCGGGCGATGCGCGGGCCGACGCGGTAGCGGCCGTCGAGGAGGCGCCCGATCATCGGGTCCGCGACGGTGCTGTCCACGACGGTAGTCCTCCCGCTGTCCGCCGGGCAGGCGAGAACATCCCGGCTCGAAGCACGATTTTACGGGCAGGTCGCAAGGCAGGCCGTCCGCCCCGTGGGGTCGGCGTGGCGGTCAGGCCGGGTTCCACCCGTGCCGGAGCAGCCGGCGCAGGTACAACACGTTGCTGACGTAGTGCTTCGTGTCGCGGTACATGCCGTTCGCGCGCACCGAGGCCAGGCCCTGGTAGTAGCCGGCGACCGAGTGGCGGACGCCGGCGTGGTCGCGCAGCACCCGGATCAGCACCACACCGGCGGTGACGTTGTCGTGCAGGTCGCGCAGCTCGAGCCGGCGCCCGACCACCGTGGACAGCCAGCGTCCCGTGGACGGCAGCACCTGCATGGCGCCGACGGCGTGGGCGCTGGAGATCTGGTCCATCTGCCAGCCGGACTCCTGCCAGGAGATGGCCAGCGCGAGGTTGCTGCCCACGCCGTACCGGTGGGACGTCTTGATGATCACCCGGCGGACGGTGGCGCGGCCGGGGTTCGGCCAGTGCCGGTGCGCGCGGTGGTGCCCGTGGTGCGTTCCGTGGTGGCGGTGCTGCCCGCCGTGGTGCTTCTCGTGATGGTGCCGGTGGTGCCGGGCGTAGGGGTGGTGGCGCCGCTTGTGGTGGCCGCGGTGATGGCCGTGGTGGTGCCGCTTGTGGTGACCGTGGTGATGCCGCTTGTGGTGACCGTGGTGATGACCGTGGTGATGGCCGCGGTGCGCGTGGTGGTGCGCATGGTGGTGGTTGCGGTGGCGGTGGTGCGCGGCACGACGGGCCGCCGCTCGGACCACCGGGATGGTGAGCGTCTCGCCCACGTAGATGACCTCGTGCCGTCCGAGGTGGTTGACGGCGAGCAGCTCGTCGGTCCAGGCGTGGAACCGGACCGCGAGCTCGGTGGCGGTGTCGCCGGGGCGAACCGTGTAGTGCACCATCCGTCGGCCCGGGTGGTGGCCGCCGCTCCGGTGATGCCCGTGGTGGTGCGCGTGCTTGTGCCGGTGGTGCTTGCCGTGGTGGTGATGGTGGTGCCGGTGCCCGGAGACCAGCTGGAGGCCCGGCGCAGCCGTGACGTCGTCGGCCTCGACCTGCTGGACGGTGACGCAGGCGGCGAGCACCAGCGCTCCGGTGGCCGCCGTGAGCCGGCGGAACCACCGGGCCGACCGCGGCGCCGGCGACATGGCCGGCTCAGGGGTCGACGACTCGGGGGCCGATGGAGTCACTGCGTCGGATCCCTTCGTCGTCGCCGGCGGCAACCCCCGGTCGCCACCAGTGATGCAGTTGAGACTGCTGACAACGAATGTGTCTGATGGGTCAGCAGGGGTCAACCGGTCTCCGCGAATTACATTTCTGTACTTCGGTGAGGAACTGTCAGCGGGACCGGAGCATCGGGGGCAGCGGCCGCGAGCACTGCAGTCCCTTGCAGTTGCGCAGCAGCGCGAGCTGGTGGGCCAGCACCTTGACCACCTTCTGCTCGTCCTTGCGGTGCACCAGGTTGGTCAGCTCGCCGGGATCGGTGCGGAGGTCGTAGAGCTCCTTCCAGCCGGTTGCCACCTCGGTGTACAGGTAGTCGCGGGTCCGGATGCCCTGGGTGAACCGCAGCGGCGACGGCCCGTTCTTCTTGCGCAGGAAGTTGTCGCTCTCGGAGATGCCGTCCCGGACGTAGCGGGGGCCGGTCTCGGTGAGGATGCCGCGGTTCCAGCCCTGGTCGCCGTGCTTGGCGATGTTCAGCATCCCGAGCCCGTCGATGATCTTGGCCCGGGGGGCGCCGGCCATCTGCAGGAAGGTCGGCGCGAAGTCGATGAGCGTGAACGGGTCGGTGCGCACCTGACCCTTGGGAATGCCCGGCCCGCGCACCATCATCGGCACCCGCAACGACACCTCGTAGGGCAGGATCTTGCCCTGCCGCATCCGGTGCTCGCCGAGGAAGTACCCGTTGTCGGACAGGAAGACGATGTAGGTGTTGTCCAGCTCGCCGGTCTGCTTGAGCACCTGGATCATCCTCTTGACCTCATGGTCGACGACCGACAGCGACTCCCCGCGCTCGCGGGTGATCTGGGTGACCGCGCGCTCGTCGGAGCTGTTCATGGGCGGCAGGTCCCGGATGTAGAACGGCTTGTCGCTGGCGTTCTGCTCACCCCGCCAGCCCGGCGCGTGGGGCACGGCCGTGTTGAACCGCCCCCAGATCCGGCGCGGCCGGGCGGCGGTGTGGAAGTCCTTGACGTTGCCGTTGTCCTCCACCGCGGGTGACGGGTCGTCGGCCTCGTGGGGCATCCCGTGGTGCGGCGCGACGAAGGAGTCCCAGAAGAAGAACGGGTGCGGCGAACGGGCGTACTCCCGGAAGATCTGCATGGATTGCCGCGCGAGCACGAAGGTCTGGTAGCGGCCCTGGTGGGGCTGCAAGGTGCCGTTCACGTTCAGCGTGGTGTCGAAGTACCGGTAGGTGCCACCGCTCAGCGGCGAGTGGCCCAGCCGGGCCTCCACCGCGGCCCGCCAGTCGGTCCAGCCCGGCGGCACGTAGCGCAGCGAGGGCCCGCCTTCGTGGGTGGTCTGCATGCCGTACCCGTTGAGGTACTTGCCGATCATCACCGTGTTGTAGCCAGCCGCCTTCAGCCAGGTCGCGATGGTCTGCTTGTCGTTGAGCGCGTGGAAGCCCCACGGGTCGGCGTTGGACCACACGTGGTGGTTGTGGGAGTACTGCCCGGTCACGAACGACGCCCGCGCCGGGCAGCACAGCGGCTGCGGCGAGAAGGTGTTGATGAACCGGACGCCCTGCTGCTCGATCAGGTGTTGCACGTTCGGCATGAACCGCAGGTCGTCGTCGCGGGCGTCGTCGGTCATGATCACCACGATGTTGGGCTGGGTGCGCTTGCCCACGATCGGGTCGACGGTCACCGACGGCTGCGGGTGCCCGTGGCCCTGGTCGGAGGAGGCGTACGACGGGCCGACGGCCGGCCGTGCCTGTGCCGTACCCGGCACCGTGAGGCCGGCCGCCACCAACGCCGCGACCGCGAAGAGGGCGGCCAGCACGGCAGAGGCCGGCCTGCGCTTGGACATCTGGTCGAGAGCTCCTACTCCGCTCGCGGTCAGGGAAATCGCCGTCCGGCCCCAGGGACGCCGGCAATCCTACGGAGGCCGACTTTCCGCCTGTGCAACCGGGAGTGCCGGGCACCCGTCGCGGGGCGGATGGAAGAGTGGTGCCCGTGGATGCACAGCAGAACCAGGCAGGGGCCGCGAACGACGTGCTCGCCGAGCTGGTCGGGGAGTGGCTGGACTGGGCCGAGGCCGGCCGCCGGCTCGGGGTCAGCGTCAGCAAGGTGCGCCAGCTGATCCGCGAGCACCAGCTGGCCGCCGCCGTACCGACCGCGGGAGCCGGGCAGCGGGTTCCCGCCGACCTCCTCATGGACGGGGCGATCGTCAAGGGCGTGCCAGGGGTGCTGACCGTGCTGCACGACGCGGGCTACGACGACCGCGAGGCGCTGACCTGGCTGTTCACCGAAGACGACTCCCTGCCCGGCCGGCCGATCGACGCGCTGCGCGAGAACCGCGGCACCGAGGTGACACGCCGTGCCCAGGCGATGGGCTTCTGATTCGGGCCGTTCGACGGGTTACCGCGGTGGCCGATCGCGGCTATCGTCGGTGTGATGAAAGGCAAGCGGGCCGCGCTCGACCCCGCGAGCGTCACCGGACTCGGTCCGGCGCGTGCGGTGGTCCGGGAGCCGGCCCGCGGATTCCTGCCCGTCGTCTCCAGACGGGTGCGCCCGGCGCCGGCTCTGCGCGCCGACGATCATCAGTTCCCTCCCTCAAGGATCACCAGATGAGCGGTCTTGCAGCACTCCTGGCTGGCCACAACCAGCCCGACCTCTACCAGTGGCACAGCGCCGCGCACGTCCCCGACATCGAGCACTGCGTCGAACACGCCGGCTGGAAGCTGGTCTACCTCGACGGCTGGACCATCGAGGACGAGCAGACCTTCCTCAAGGCCACCGCGGCGGCGTGCGAGCTTCCCGACTCGGCGGCGGAGAGCATCGACGCGCTCGGGCGTGCGCTCGGCTCGCTCGAGGCGCCCGGCCGCCAGGGCATCGTGCTGCTGTGGGATGGCTGGAGCCCGCTGGCGCGGCACGACGACGCGGCGTTCAAGTCCGCCCTCGAGGTGCTGGGCAGCCGGGTCCGGTCCGACGACTGCAAGGTCGCGGTGCTGCTGCGCGGTGACGGTCCGGCACTCGACCTGCCCGAGCTGCCGGCCAGGCACCCGTAGTCCCTACACCACCCGCTGGGTCGCTGCCTCCGCGAGCTCGCGCAGCACGACGCGTGCCTCGCGGGTGACAGATGCGTCGGCGAGCGCGCCGAGCGCACGCTCGGTGAGTGCGGTGATGCGCCGCTCCACCTCGGCGTGCGCACCGGACTCGTCGATGATCCGGCGCAGCTCCGCGACGTCGTCTGCGGACAGCGCGGTGCCCAGCTTCCCTTCGAGGCGCTTGGCGTCTTCGCGACCCGCGCCCTGCAGGCTCAGTGCGACCAGCACCGTGCGCTTGCCCTCCGACAGGTCGTCCCCGGCGGGCTTGCCGGTCACGTCCGGATCGCCGAACACACCGAGCAGGTCGTCGCGCAGCTGGAACGCCTCGCCGAGCGGCAGCCCGACGGCGCTCAGCTCGCGCTGCAGGTCGGCTCCTCCGCCGGCGAGCGCGGCGCCGAGGTGCAGCGGGCGTTCCACGGTGTACTTCGCGGACTTGAAGCGCAGCACCCGCATCGCGGCGTCGACGTCGGCGTTGCCGCGGGCCTGCGCCGACACGTCGAGGAACTGACCGGTGATCACCTCGCTGCGGGTGGCGTCGAAGATCTCCTGCGCCGCGCGGACCGGTCCGTCGGGGAGCCCGCTGCTGCGCAGCATCTCCTCCGACCAGGACAGCAGCAGGTCTCCCAACAGGATCGCGCCTGCCGCGCCGTACTGCCTGGCATCCCCGGACCAGCCCCGCTCCCGGTGCAGGGCCTCGAGGGCCTTGTGCGTGGCTGGCCGGCCGCGGCGGGTGTCGGAGGCGTCCATGTAGTCGTCGTGCACCAGCGCGCTGGCGTGCAGCAGCTCCAGGGCGCCGACCGCCCGCAGCAGCGCCGGCTCGTCCTCGGGCGGGCGCACCGCTCGGTAGCCCCAGTAGCAGAACGCCGCCCGCAGCCGCTTGCCCCCGGCGACCGACCGCCGCGCCTGCGCCAGCAGCAGGTCCGCGTCCTCACCGAGCGGGCCGAGCTGCGCGGCCTGCTCCTCGATGAACGCGTCGAGGGTCGCGGACACGGCGGCGCGGAAGGCCGCGGCGTCCCAGGGCTGTGAGCTCACCCGGTGAGACTACGTGGACGCTGCCGTCCGGTGGTCGCGTCCCCGCCTATCCTGGGTGGATGGCCCTTGGACTGCCCTCGCGGATGCCCGGCGGCGCCGAGACCGTCCGGGACCTGATCGCGGCCGGTGAGCGGTCCTTCTCCTTCGAGTTCTTCCCGCCGAAGGACGCCGAGGGCGAGCGGGCGCTGTGGACGGCGCTGCGGCAGCTGGAGCCGCTGCAGCCCACGTTCGTGTCCGTGACGTACGGCGCGGGCGGGTCCACCCGGGACCGGACCGTGCGGGTGACCGAGCAGATCGCGGAGGACACCTCGATGACCCCGCTGGCCCACCTGACCTGCGTGGGCCACTCCCTGGACACGCTGCGCGGGGTGGTCGGGGCGTACGCCGCGGCGGGGGTGCGCAACGTGCTCGCGCTGCGTGGCGACCCGCCGGGCGGCCCGGCCGAGGTCTTCGAGCCGCACCCGGAGGGGCTGCGCCACGCCGTCCAGCTGGTGGAGCTGGTCAAGTCGCTCGGCGACTTCTGCGTCGGGGTGGCCGCCTTCCCGGAGGGCCATCCGGCCGCGGCGTCGCGGGAGGCCGACGCCCGGGTGCTGGCCGCGAAGGCGGAGGCGGGCGCGGACTTCGCGATCACCCAGCTGTTCTTCCGGGCCGCGGACTACTTCTCGCTGGTGGACCGCGCGTCCGCGCTCGGGGTGGACATCCCGATCATCCCGGGGATCATGCCGATCACGAACCTGGCGCAGATCACCCGGATGTCCCAGCTGTCCGGGGCGGAGCTGCCTCCCGAGGTGGTGAGCCGGGTGGCGCGGTTCGAGGGGGACGCCTCCGCCGTACGCGCCGAAGGCATCGCGATCGCCACCGAGCTGTGCGACACGCTGCTCGCCGAGGGGGCGCCCGGGCTGCACTTCTACACCCTGAACCGGTCGGCGGCGACCCGGCAGATCTACGCCGGCCTGCGCGCCCCGGTGTGAGCTAGGCCTTGCCGATCTCCTCGGCCACCTGGGCCGCGCTCAGCCCGACGAACGGGATCCCGCTGCCGCCGCCGACGTGCGCGCCGGCGCAGTACACCCCGGGCAGCGGGGTGGTGGTGCCCAGCCGGTGCCGGACGGTGCCGCGGCCCTGCCACAGCACGCCGTACGGCGAGCCGCCCCACGTCTCGGCGAGCTCGCCGGGGGAGCGGTCCACCCGCACCCGCACCTGATCGCGGACGTCGATCCCGCGCCGGGCCAGCGCGACCAGCAAGTCCTCCTGGAGCTTCCCGCGCACCAGCACCGTCCAGGCCTGCCCGCCGGGCGGGGCGGTGCCGCCGGGGCGCACCACCAGGGTCGGCTCGCCGTGCAGCACCACCTCGTGCGGCAGGTCGGGCAGGTCGCCCTCCAGGCCGAGGTGCGCGATGCGTGGGGGCAGGGCCGGCATGGTGCGCTGCACGTGGCCGGCGAGCGCCGGCAGCCGCCGCGGGTCGACGGCGCACACCACCAGGTCGGCGGGCACGGTCCCCTCGTCGGTGGCCACACCGGCCGGCCGGCCCTCGCGAAGCACCAGGTCGCGGGCCGGCGTGCCCAGCCGGACCGTCACTCCTCGTTCGGCCAGCCGGCGGGTCAGGGCGTCGGCGAGCAGGCCCAGGCCGCCGGGGATCGTCCAGGCGCCGAAGCACTGCTCGACGTAGCAGAGCACGCCCACCCACCCGGGCACGTCGCGTGGCCGCTGCCCGTCGAGCATCACCGGGGTGAGCGCCACCTGGCGCAGCCGCTCGTCGGACAGTGCGCGGCGCACCAGCCGGCGCAGGCTGGCGCGGCCGGCCAGCACCGCGCGGGTCTGCCGGTCGGCGTGCTCGGGGCGGTAGGGATGCTCGAGGTACCCGCGACGGAGCACGTCCCAGGTCTCCTCGAAGGAGTCGGTGTAGGCCACCCAGCGCTTCCCGGCCCCCGGGCCCAGCGCGTCCTCCACCGCGTCGTACTGCGTTCCGCGGCCGCCGGCGGGCAGGGCCAGCACGGTGCCATCGGCGAACCGGTGCTCGCGCAGCGGCTGCACCGGCACCAGGTCCAGGACCCGCTCGAGCGGCCGGCCCGACTTGCGGAACAGGTCGCGCAACACGGCCGGCAGCGCCGTCCAGGTGGGGCCGGTGTCCCAGCGGAACCCGTCCCTCTCCTCGGTTCCGAGGGCCCCGCCCAGCCGGTCGCGGCGTTCCAGCAGGGTCACCTCGTGCCCGAGCTTGGCCAGCCGGGCCGCGGAGGCCAGGCCACCCAGCCCGCCGCCGACCACCACCACTCGTGCCACGGCGGACGAGCCTACGCAGGGTCGAAACCGCTCAGCAGACCGCCCACTGCGCCGGTCCGGGAACCCACGTACGAGCGTGTCGTGACACCGAGGCTCCCGGCCGACTTCTCGATCGGTCGGGTGCCCGGCAACGCAGCGACGGTGATGAACTAGCGCCTCCTCGGCGGAAGGCACCGACCCTGCACCGCGCCCGAGACCAGCGGCAGCGGGCGGCGAGCTGTCGAGCAGCGCAACCAGCTACGCCCTCGACGCTAGGTCGGCACGGCCGGGGGGACCATGACCCGTTCGGACTAATCGAGGCCCGACAAGTCCGACATGAGGCGACTCACCGGTGCTCGGCGTCCATGACCCGGCCCAGCTCCGCGGGATCCCGGCCGACCACGGTGGTGCCGTCGTCGGCGGTGAGGATGGGTCGCTGGATCAGGCTCGGGTGCGCGGCCAGCGCGTCCAGCCACGCGTCGCGGTGCTCGCTGTCACGCGGCAGGTCGGCGATCCCGGCCTCCGCAGCGGCCGGCTCCTGGGTCCGGGTGATGTGCCACGGCTCGAGGTCGAGCCGGGCGAGCACGTCGACGAGCTCCGCGCGGGTCGGCGGGTCCTCGAGGTAGCGACGGACGGTGTAGGCGATGCCGGCCTCGTCGAGCGCGGCGGTCGCTGCCCGGCACTTCGAGCAGGCCGGGTTGACCCAGATCTCCATGGCTCTAGTTGACCTCCACCTCGGCGGCCCCGGTCAGGTCGACGAGCTCGTCGTACGTCGTGCTGAACACCGCCGCGGGGTGTCCCGCCGCGGCCCAGATCTCGTCGTACTTCCGCAACGTCGGGTCGACGTACGTCGGCACCGGCGCCGGGTGCGCGATCGGCGAGACCCCGCCGATCACCTGGCCGGTGTGCTCGCGGACGAAGTCCGGCTTGGCCCGCCCGAGACGGGTGATGCCGAGCTGCTCGCAGACCTTCTCGGTGTCCACCCGGTGCGCGCCGGAGGTCAGGATGAGCACCGGCTCGCCATCGGCGTCGAACAGCAGGCTGTTCGCGATCGCGCCGACCTCGCAGCCGAGCGCGTCCGCGGCCAGCGCGGCGGTGTGCACGGAGTCGGGGAGTACGACGATGCGGCCGCGGCCGCCGCGCGACTCCAGCTCTGCTCGGAAACGGGTGATCGAGGGGTGCTCGGACGTCATGGGGTGATTTTAGTGGTGCGGGCCCCCACTCGGCCGCCCATCCCACCGGGCCGCCACCACCGCGCGAGCCATCCACATGAGGGGCCGGTTCTCTTGCGGGCTGTCGGAGCGGCGAGGTAACGTGAGAGCCGTTCGAACATCTGTTCGACACGCCTCCTGGCGGAGGTGACCTCGACCCCCACCTCCGCCAGGACCTCTCCGGGAAGGGGAGGCGGATCCACGGGGTCGAAGGGGTCGAGCTGATCTGCAGGTGACGAGCTCGGAGGGTGGGGAAGAGATGCGACGGTACGACGACCTCGTGGACGTGCGCAAGGGAATGGTGCAGGCGGCGGGCGGGGCCCGGCTCGAGGGCCCGGAGCAGTTCGTCTGGCGCGGCCGGCTGTGGCGGGTGTGCGACGTGGTCGGCCACTGGGTGGAGACCGGTGCCTGGTGGCGCTCGGCCGAGGCTGTTGCTGTCGGGGGCGCCGTCGGGGGCGCCGTCGGGGGCGCTGAGGAGACGCCGGTTGTCGGTGGGGCCGGGCAGACTGCCGTCGCTGCACCCGACCTGCTCGCCGAGCGCGAGGTGTGGCGGGTGGAGGCGGCCCGGGGCAGGACCGCGACGGGCACCGGACGAGGAGTGTTCGACCTGGTCTTCGACTGGGCCGACGGCACCTGGCGGCTGGCCCGGTGTGCGGACTAGAGGAGGCGACGATGACCATGACGGTGACCACGACAGCGCCTACGACGGCGCCCACGTCAGCCACGACGGCGACTGCGACGGCTCGGCACCCGTTCGACCTGCCTGCAGCGGCGTACACCTACCTGGAGCGGGCCGCCCGCTCGCTGCGCGAGGCGATCACTAGCAGCGACGTGCCGCAGCGGTACGCCCAGGCGCACGTCAGCGCGCTGCAGGCCACCGCCGCCCTGCTGGCCGCCCGGGCGACGCCGACCGTCGGCCGGCCCAAGCGCGGCCGGGCGGCGCAGAAGAACGCCTGGGTGCTGCTCGCCGAGGTGGCGCCCGAGCTGGCGGAGTGGGCCGGTTTCTTCGCCGCCGGCGCCGACAAGCGGGCCGCCGCGGAGTCCGGCTCCCGCCGGGCGGTGACCGAGCGGGAGGCCGATGACCTGGTCCGCGACGCAGACCGGTTCCTCGGCCTGGTGGAGCAGGCGCTCGGCCTGACCCGGCACGCCCCGTTCCACGACGTCCTCCCCGCCCCGTGGGGTGGCGGCCGTGTCGCCTGACCCGTTCGTCCACCTGCACGTGGCGTCCGGCTACTCCCTGCAGTACGGCGCCTCGCACCCGCACGTGCTCGTCGAGCGCGCCCGAGAGCTCGAGATGGACACCTTGGCCCTCACCGACCGGGACGGCGCCTACGGTGCGGTCCGGTTCGCCAAGACCTGTGTCCAGGCCGGGATCCGGCCGGTGCTCGGGGTTGACCTCGCCGTCGCCCCCACGGGCGCACCCACCGGCGCACCCACCGGCGCACCCACCGGGGCCTTGCGGACCCGGAGCACCGTCGGGCTGCCGGCCGGCCCCGCCGCACCCCGGACGCCGGCCCGGGGCGGGACGTTCCGGGACCAGCGGCTGCCGCGGGCCACGTTCCTCGCCGGCAGCGGGCGGGGCTGGGCCGCGCTGTGCCGGCTGATCTCGGCGACCCACCTGGCCGGGGAGCGCGGCAAGCCGGTGGCGACCCTCGACCTGGTGGCCGAGCACGTCGCCGGCGCGGACGTGCTGGTCCTGCTCGGTCCGGCCTCCGAGCTCGGGCACGCCGCCACGCTGCGCCGCGACGACCTGGCCCGGATGGCGCTCCGCCCGTGGCTGGAGGTCGTGGACCGGGCCGACCTGCTGGTCGAGGTGGTCTCGCACCGGCTGCCCGGCTCGGGTCCCGGCTCGTCCCCGCACGCCGCGCGGATGGTGCGGATCGCGCAGGAGGAGAACCTCGGCGCGGTGCTCACCAACGCGGTCCGCTACGCCGACCGGGCGGACGCGCCCACCGTCGACGTGCTCGACGCCGCGCGCCGGCTGGTCCCGCTGGACGTGCGGCACCTGGACCGTGGGAACGCCGAGGGGTTCTTGAAGTCCGGCAAACAGATGGTCGAGGTGGCCGAGGAGATCTGCCGGCTCGCCGGCCTCGGTCACGACGGCCGCGCCGCCCGCCGGCTGCTGGCCCGGACCCGGACCGTGGCCGACCGGTGCGCGGTCGACCCGGCCGCGGACCTCGGCCTGGGCGAGGTGCACTTCCCGGAGCTCGAGGCCGGGGAGGCGAGGGCGGATGCCGTCCTGCGCCGGCGCTGCGAGGCAGGGATCGGCTCCCGCTACGGCAACGCCGCGAGACAGCGGATCTGGAAGCGGCTCGACGACGAGCTGCAGACCATCGCCACGCTCGGCTACGCGCCGTACTTCCTGACCGTCGCCGACGTCACCGACCTGATCAAGGACCTGGGCGTGCGCTGCGCCGCCCGCGGCTCCGGAGCGGGCAGCCTGGTCAACTACCTGCTCGGCATCTCCGGGGTCGACCCGCTGCGCTACGGGCTGCTGATGGAGCGGTTCCTCTCTCCGCTGCGGCAGGCGCTGCCCGACATCGACGTGGACGTGGAGTCCGCGCGCCGGCTGGAGGTCTACGAGGCGATCCTGGACCGGTACGGCGGGGAGCGCTGCGTCTGCGTCTCGATGATGGACACCTACCGGGTGCGGCACGCGGTGCGGGACGTGGGGGCGGCGCTGGGCATGCCGGCCGGCGAGATCGACGCGATCGCCAAGGCGTTCCCGCACATCCGGGCCCGCGACGCCCGGCTGGCGCTGCGGGAGCTGCCGGAGCTGCGTGCGTCCGGGCTGGCCGAAGGGCGCCTCGACCTGCTGTTCCGGCTGGTCGAGCGCCTCGACGGGCTGCCCCGGCACGTCGCGGTGCACCCCTGCGGGGTGCTGCTGTCCGACGCCACCTTGCTGGACCGCACCCCGGTGGAGGCGTCGTACGCCGGCTTCCCGATGAGCCAGTTCGACAAGGACGACGTGGAGGACCTCGGTCTGCTGAAGCTGGACGTGCTCGGGGTGCGGATGCAGTCGGCGATGGCGCACGCGGTCACCGAGATCCGGCGCGTGGACGGAGTCGACCTCGACCTCGACGACGAGGCGCAGGTTCCCGTCGACGACCGAGCCACGTTCTCGATGATCAGCCAGGCCAAGACGCTGGGCTGCTTCCAGATCGAGTCGCCGGGCCAGCGCGAGCTGGTCGGCAAGTCCGGGCTGGACTCGTTCGAGGACATCATCGTCGACATCTCGCTGTTCCGGCCGGGGCCGGTCAAGAGCGACATGGTCACGCCGTACCTGTCCGCCAAGCAGGGCTGGCGGATGCCGCACTACCTGCACGAGGACCTGCGCCCGGTCCTCGAGCAGACCTTCGGGGTGGTGGTCTTCCACGAGCAGGTCATCGAGATCATCGCGACGCTGACCGGCTGCACC
>DASSKA010000143.1:0-12346 GCA_035690905.1 Nocardioidaceae bacterium
GGCCGACGCCCGGCCGTGCTGGTGGTCCCGGGGTTCAACACGAACAGCAAACGGTCGGTCGTCCGGTGGGCGGCGATGCTGTCGGCCAACGGGTACGACGTGCTCGCCGCCGACCAGCGCGACTTCGCCGCCGAGTACCAGGCCGGGTACGGCTACCCGGCCCACCTGCAGACCTTCGGCTGGAAGGAGAGCCGGGACGTCCTCACCGCCGGCCGGTGGCTCGGGTCACGGCCGGGTGTCACCTCAGTGGGCGTTGTCGGGTTCAGCGAGGGCGGCCAGAACACCGTGCTGGCGCTGGCCCGGGACCGGGGCAGAACGTTCGCTGCTGGTCTCGTCTTCAGCGGGCCGGCCGACCAGGACACCCAGATCTACTCCACGGCGGAGCCCCCCGGCTGCTCCACGCCCGGCTGTAGCTACCCGGCGACCGACGCCCTGGTCGGGCTCGTCGTGCCGCCGTACAGCAGCGCCGACGTGTGCGGCACGCTCCGCGCAGCCGCGGACTACTACCGCACGACCGGCTTCGACATTCTCGCCCGGGAGTCGGCGTTCCACGCCCAGACGCGGGTGCGGGTCCCGCTGCTGGCCTTCTACGCCGGGGACGACCCGCTGGTCGCGCCGTTCCAGGCCACGATGATGGCCGGCTACCAGCGGGGCAACCCGCTGCAACGCACCCTGGAGGTCCAACGCGGCGGCCACGCGTACTACTACGACCGGTGGTGGCAGCAGAGGGCGATCCTCACCTACTTCCGCGCCCTGCTGCCGGGGGCAGCCGGAAAGGTCACCGCCCGTGCCACGGTGAACCGAACCCCAGGCGGGGCTCCGCTGCGCGACCAGCTGGTCGGGCTGGGCTCACCGACTCGCGCGCAGGCCGACCGACAGCTCGCGCCCTACATCTGTGACACCAGCCAGGGGTCCCCGGGCTGACCCGGCTCGCCTGCCGCGGTCAGGACAGGTTGCCGAGCACCGCGTCGGCGATGAGCCGATCGAGCCGACGGATGTCGAGACCCTTGTTCAGGTTGACCTTGATGTGTCCCGCACGGGTCCACAGCTCGAGCTCGGCGTTGAAGTCCAGGAAGCCGCCGGCGTTCTCCGAGGACCACATGTGGATCTCTGTGTACGGCAGCGAGTAGATCTCGACCTTCTTGCCGCGCAGGCCTTGCGCGTCGCGGACGATCAGCCGCTTGGTCGTGAAGATCGCGCTGTCCCGAAAGGTCTTGTAGGCCGCGACAGCCTTCTCGCCATCGACCAGCAGCGAGGTCACGTCATCCGGGATCGGGCACTCGGAGACGAGGGTCCAGGACAAGATCGACGAGGTTTCCACGTGCGCTCCTTCGCTTGTCGACGCCAACCTCAGCGATGCTACCGGGCACTCTCGGGGTTCGCAGGTGCTTGCGAGGTGGCACCGGACCTGTCGCGTCGGCGGTGCGAGGCGGGCTCCCGAGCGGCACCTTCTGGTGCCGCATCGACGGCGCCGGGGTCACGATGGGCGTCCCGTCGATGAGCTCGTAGCGATGCCCGTCATCGGGCAGCTGCTCCAGGTCGCGCCGGGTCAACTCCCACGAAGCCGACCCGCGTTGGGTGGGCGCACACCGCGTCCGGCCGCACACGGCCCGAGGGGCTACTCCTCCCAGGGAGGCGTGTCGCCCATCTTCTTGTAGTACTTCGCGAGGTGGCTCTTCACCCGCTCGATGTCCTTCTTGGGCAGGTCGATCCCGCCGCGGGCGCCCTGCATGATGTTGCCCGCGGCCATCAGGCCCCGGGGAACCACCTCGAGCTTGCCGCCGACCACGTCGGTGATGAGCAGCTTGTAGGAGGTGAAGTTGTCCTTCTTCTCGGCGTCGTACCACACGTGCGCGTCGCGGTACTTCTGGTTCGGTTCGTCCTCGGCGCCGGCCCACTTGCGCACCCGCTTCTCGGCCGCTGCGCCGTCCCACTCGCGGTCCCGGTCGGCCAGCGGGAGGTCCTGGAAACTCGTCACCGCCATGGTCATGCCTCCTTCCGGTTGGTTGTTCTCGCGTCGTGCCGTCCCGTACCCGCTTCGCGGCGGAGCCCTACCGGCAGAGGGCAGGTTCGGTCCACCGGCCCGGGTGGTCTGCCCCAACGCCTGCTGGAGAACCACCTGAACCTCTCCGTCATGGAAGAGTTCGCTTCCACCGACGCACGTGAGCGACGAGCCTGGGGCCGGGATGGACGCCGCTGGTCCCGACGCCTACCGTCGGGGTGTGGCCTTCGACGTGCCGGCGGGCTCCTACGAGCGGTTCATGGGGCGCTTCTCCACGCCGCTCGCCCCGTCGTTCTGCGATGCCACCATCGACGACCTGGCCGACGGTGCGCGGGTGCTCGACGTCGGGTGTGGTCCGGGGATGCTGACCCGGGAGCTGGTTCGCCGGCTCGGCCCGGGGCAGGTGTCGGCGGTCGACCCGTCGCCGCCGTTCGTGGAGACGGCCGCCGCTCGGTTCCCCGGCACGGACGTACGGCCTGCACGAGCCGAGCGGCTTCCGTACGACGACGACACGTTCGACGCAGCGCTCGCCCAGCTGGTGGTGCACTTCATGACCGACCCGGCCGGCGGGCTGCGGGAGATGGCGCGGGTCACCCGCCCCGGAGGGACGGTGGCGACCTGCGTGTGGGACCACTCGGGCGGATCGGGCCCGCTGTCCCGGTTCTGGGACGTGGCGCACCGGCTCGACCCGTCCACGCTCGGGGAGGGGCACCTGCCCGGAACCGCGGAGGGGGAGCTGGCCGACCTCCTCGACAAGGCCGGGCTGTCCGACGTACGCCAGGACCGGCTGTCGGTCAGCGTGCGGTTCAGCGACTTCGACGACTGGTGGGAGCCGTACACGTTCGGGGTCGGACCGGTCGGTGTCTACGTTCGCCGCCTCAGCCCCGACCGGCTCGAGCGGCTCGAGGCCGCGCTTCGCGCCGAGCTGCCCTCTGGGCCCTTCGAGGTGCGAGCCGACGCCTGGTGCGCCACCGGAAGAGCCTGAGGGGCGACGGCGCGCGGCGGCGTGCGGAGCTCCTCGCCGCCGAACGCGTTGGTCGAGGCCATGTTCACGATCGAGCCGGTCCGGCCCGCGCGCACCAGCAAGCGGGCGAACGCCTGAGCCATGGCGAACATGCCGGTCAGGTTCACGTCGAGGATCTCTTGCCAGTCGGCTACGTCGATGTCGAGGAACGGAGCACGTCGCGCGATGCCGGCGTTGTTGGCGAGGATCGACACCCCGCCACATGCCCGGTCCGCGGCCTCGACGATGCCCGCCGCCGCGTCGTACTCCCGGACGTCGAAGACGCTGCCACCGGCCAGACGAGCACGCCGCGTCCGGCCAGGCCGCGCATCACGCCGACTCGGGAATGATCACAGCCTTGACGATCTCGGTGTTGCCCTCGGCCAACGAGTAGAAGACCTCCGCCGCGCGCTCGAACGGCACCTCGGTGGCCCAGCCGAGATCGAGGTCCGGCGCCAGCGCGACCGCCTGCGCGAACTCGTCGGGCGTGTAGGCGAACGAGCCGCGGATGCTCTTCTCGCCTCGGACGAGGGTGTTGCCGGTGATGGTCGCCTCGTCGTGCGCCAGCCCGACCCAGACGGCCGTGCCGCCCGGCCGGGTGCGGTCGATGGTGGCCTGCCGGCTGGCCGGTACGCCCACAGCGTCGATCACCGCGTCGTACTCGCCGGTCGGTTCGGCGGCGACCGGCAGCACGAGCTTCTCGGCGGTGGCCCGTCGGGCGGCGCTGGGGTCGGTGATCAGCACCTCCGCTCCGCGGGCCCGGGCGTACGTCGCGCAGAGCAGGCCGATCGGGCCGGCGCCTAGGACGGCGACCGCCTCGGGCCGCTCCGGTAGCAACGACCAGGCATGGATCGCGTTGGCGAGCGGTTCGATCAGCGCCGCCGCGGCGAACGGCAGGTCGTCGGGGAGCTCGTGAACCGCGGCGCGCGGCACGGCGACCTGCTCGGCGAATCCGCCGGGCCGGTGGATGCCCAGCAGGCTGCGGCTGCGACACAGCTGCGGGCGATCGCGCTGGCACGAGTCGCAGCTGCCGCACGCGCGCAGCGGGTTGACGGCCACCCGTCGGCCGTCGGCCGTCGTGCCCACGAACTCGTGGCCCATGATCAACGGTGGAACGCGGAAGCCGGTGGCCCGGAAGCCGTGAAGCTCGCTGCCGCAGATGCCACTGGCCCGCACGGTGACGAGCTCTTCGTCGCTCCCCACCGCCGGGGTGGGCTCATCCCGCAGCTCGACCTGTCCCGGACCCGTGAACACGAGCGCACGCATAAGACCTCCTTGATGTGCCGAGACGCTAGCACTGCACGCGACGGCGTCTCAGTCGACACGGATCCGGAAGGTCGCTGCGACAGCCCACGGAATGTGTCCTGGCCGGCCTCTGACGGGCCAGCTTTCGCCCACAGGAATCGTGCGGTGGCGTGTCGTACACAAGTTCGAAATTAGCCCTAGCGCGTGATGGTGGGTGGTCGTAGCGTCGCGGCATGACTCTGACCCACGAGCGCAACCAGTCCGCGGCGGCCGGCACCTCGGCTGACTCCGCGGAGTCTGGCGTGCGCTCGGAGCAGGGTCAGCCGGCGACCGGCGGTTCCGGCTCGGGTCCGCGGGATCCCGGTGGTCATCCGGTGGTGGCGTTCGTGGAGTCGTTGGCGGCCGGGTTGGATCGGTTGGGGCCGGTGGCGGCGTGGTCGATGACGCCGGCGGAACAGCGCCGGGCGCTGGTGGCGTTGGAGCGGCAGCAGGCCCGCCTGGCTGAGCTGCGGCTGCGGGTGCTGGCCGCGGCCGACCGCAACCAGGTCGGCGCCGACTCGGGGGCGACGTCGACGCCGGCGTGGCTGGCGCATGCGACGAAGACCACCCGGCAGGCGTGTTTTCGGGACCTGCACCTGGCCGAGGCGTTGGACGGCGACTTCGAGGCCACCCGCCGGGCGCTGGCGGCCGGCGAGATCGATGTGGACAAGGCCCGGATCATCATCAATGCGGTCCGGGACCTGACCGAGGAGTACGACGACCTTCCCGCGGGTGTGCACGCCGAGGCGGAGGCGCACCTGCTGGAGAAGGCGGTCGAGTTCGACGCCCCGGGGCTGCGGATGTGTGGGAGGCGGCTGTTCGAGGTGGTCTGCCCGGGCGCCGCAGACGCCGCCGAGGGCAAGAAGCTGGCCGAGGAGGAAGAACGCGCCCGCCGCACCGCCAGCCTGTCGATGCGGGACCACGGGGACGGCACCGTAGAGGGCCGGTTCCGGCTCCCGACGCTGCATGCGGGGCTGTTGAAGAAGGCGGTGCAGGCGCTGACCGCCCCCCGGCGGATCGGCGAGGCCCGGACGGACCCGAAGACCGGCAAGAAGCTGCCCGCCCCGGTGCTCGCCGGGCAGGGGTTGATGGAGCTGTTGGAGAAGCACCTGAACCTGGACTCGATGCCGAGTGTGAACGGGTCGACCTTCACCGTGGTGGTGACCATCCCGCTGGAGTTCCTCTGTTCGGGGCTGGGGGTGGCGGTCACCGACGTGGGGGTGCGGGTCTCGGCCGGCGAGCTGCGCCGGCTGGCCTGCGACGCGGGGATCATCCCGCTGATGCTCGCCGGCGACTCGATGCCGTTGGACCTGGGTCGGGAGCAGCGTTTGTTCGGCAAGGGCCAGAAGATCGCCCTGAACCACGTCTACGGTGGCTGCGCCGCGGCCAACTGCGACCGGCCGCCGGCGTGGGTGGAGTACCACCACAAGAAACCCTGGGCCAAGGGCGGGCGCACCGACCTCGCCGACGGCATCCCGCTGTGCCCACCCCACCACCAGATGGCCGACCACCCCGAAACGTGGACCATCCACTACCAGCCCGACGGCACAGTCCGCTTCCACCGACGTACCTGAGCGCGCAGCGCGGATCGTCAGATCTGGATGTCACTGCCCATGGTGACGGTGCGCTCGGGCGGCAGGTTGAACCGGGCGGCGGGGTTGGCGGCGTTGCGGGACAAGAAGACGAACAGTCTCTTGCGCCACATCGCCATCCCTGCGGCGTGGGTGGCATTGATAGCGCCGCGCGACAGGAAGTAGGAGACCGGCTGGTGCTCGTCGCCGCGCTGCAGATCGAACACGTGCATGGCTCGGGCGGCGCGCAGCGCCTGCGGCATGTCGAAGTCGTCGGAGAAGCCGGTCCGGATTGTCAAGTGGTGGATGCCGTCGTCGGCGTACCCGAGGTCGTCGTACGCGAACGCCTCGGCCACCGGCACGTGCGGGACGTTCACGGTGCGCACCGACACGATGAGCACGTCGCGGTGCAGCACCTGGTTGTGGTCCACGGTGGCGCGCAGCGCCAGCGGAGCGGTGTCCTTGTTGGGATGGGGGAAGACCGCGACGCCGGGGACGCGGCGTACCCGCTCGGTTCGTACCCGTTCCACGAAGTCGGAGAGCGGTCCCTCCTTCTCCCGGCGGTTGCGCATCACCAGGTTCCGTCCGCGCCGCCAGGTGGTCATCACGGTGAGTACCGCGGTGGCGATCAGCACCGGCACCCAGCCGCCGTGGATCACCTTGGACAGGTTGGCCGCCAGGAACGTCACCTCCAGGCCGCCGAAGGCGAGCGCGGCCAGGATGATCTTCCAGGGTCGCCAGTGCCACAGCAGCGGCGCCACGATCAGCAGCAGCCCGGTGTCCACTACGAGCGCGCCGGTGACCGACACGCCGTACGCCGTGGCGAGCGCCTGTGAGGACCCGAACGTGAGCATCACGGCCAGCACCCCCACGAACAGCAGCGCGTTGACCGCCGGCAGGTAGATCTGGCCGCCCTCCCGCTCGGAGGTCTGGTGCACCGTCAGGGGAGGCACGAGCCCGAGCTGCACCGCCTGGCGGGAGAGCGAGAACGCTCCGGAGATCACCGCTTGGCTGGCGATCACGGTCGCCGCGGTGGCCAGCACCACCATGGGCAGCCGCGCCCAGCCGGGCAGCAGCAGGAAGAACGGGTTGGTCCTGGCGTGCGGGTCGTCCAGGATCAGCGCCGCCTGGCCCAGGTAGTTGAGCGTCAGCGCAGGGAGTACGACGAGCAGCCAGGCACGGCGGATCGGGATCCGGCCGAAGTGGGCCATGTCGGCATACAGCGCCTCCGCGCCGGTGATGACCAGCACGATCGCGCCCATCGCGATGAACGTGGTGATCGGGTGGGCCCCGATGAACGTCGCGGCGTACGACGGGGACAGCCCCCGCAGCACGCCGGGATGCGGCACCACGGTGCCGAGTCCGGCCAGGGCCAGGGCACCGAACCAGAGCAGCATCACCGGCCCGAACAGCCGGCCCACCCAGCCGGTGCCGAACCGCTGGATCGCGAACAGGCAGGCCAAGATCACCGCCGCGATCGGGACCACGAGGTGGCTGATGCTGGGCGCTGCCACGTGCAGGCCCTCCACCGCGGAGAGCACGCTGATGGCGGGAGTGATCACCGAGTCGCCGTAGAACAGCGACACCCCGACCACGCCGACCACCAGCAGCACGGTCGCCCGCCCGCGGCCCGCGTAGAGCCGCTGGGCCAGCGCGGCCAGCGCCATCACGCCGCCTTCGCCGTCGTTGTCGGCGCGCATCAAGACCATGACGTACTTGACCGTCACGATCAGGGTGGCGCTCCAGAACATCAGCGAGATCACGCCGTACACGTCGTCCGGGGTCGGCCGCACGGCACCGTTGTCGATGCTGAACACGGTCTGCAGCGCGTACAGCGGGCTGGTGCCGATGTCGCCGAACACCACTCCCAGTGCCGCCACCACCAGCGCCCTGCCGGTCCGAGACCCCGCCGGCGACCCCGGGGGAGTCGTGGGACGAGTCCTCGGAGTCCTTCCCGACGGGGCGGTCGGTGGGTTCGCGCGTCATCGAAGCCATCCTGGGATGTGGGGCGGGGCCCGGTCCAGGCGGGCCAGGGCGGCGCACATCCTTCCAGGGTGGCCGGCGACGCCGGAGCGCGGCTCGGCCGGCCCCGGTCAGCCGACCAAGGTCGGCCGGCCGGAAGGTGAGCGGATACGGCGCCTCGAGGTGGTCGCTCGTCCGCAGCCTCTTCGCGCCTCTCGAGCGCTGAGCCAACGGGTGACCAGTGCCCGGCGTCCGCCGTACTCTGGAGCAGGGCGTCTGTGGGGGATGGGTGGGGAGTCGGTATGGGGACTTCGTCCTGGGCGGGGGCTCGCGATCTGACCGTGCCGGCCATCGTGCTCGCCGCGATGGTGGTGGCCGACTACCTGCTCCCGCCCACGATGATCATCATCGGCGCCTTCGAGGTCGCAGTCTTCGCCGCGTGCGTGCTGGCCGCGCCGCGCTGGACCGCGCTGCTGGCCGTTGTCGCCACGTCCATGGCGGCGGTGTCAGCGACCTGGAACCAGAACCTGGGCACCGCCGACTGGTGGATCCGGGTGGCCACCACCGCCATCCTCGGGGCGCTCGCGGTCGTGCTGTCGATGGTCCGGGTGAGGCGGGAGCGGGATCTCCAGCGGATGACGGTCATCGCCGAGTACGTCGAGCGCGCCATCCTCAGACCGATGCCACCCAGCCTCCGGAGCATCCGGCTGGCCGCCGGCTACCGGTCCGCCACGACGGAGGCGCTGGTCGGTGGCGACTTGTACGAGGTCCTCGACACTCCGCACGGCGTCCGCATCATCGTCGGAGACGTCTGCGGGAAGGGCCTGGAGGCAGTTCACCTGACCCTCACCGTGGTGGCCGCCTTCCGGCGGGCGGCATTCGCGGAGGCGAACTTGGCCGACATCGCCAGGAACCTGGACGCTTCGGTGGCGACGGTTGCCACGGACGAGGACTTCGTGACCGCCGTGCTGGGTGAGTTCCACGATGACCACACCATCAGCTGGGTGAACTGCGGGCACCACTCCCCGCTGCTGTTGTCGAGCACGGACAAGCACCGGCTCGTCGACACGGGTGAGCCCCAGCCTCCCCTCGGGCTCCATCCGACGCCGGTGGTCGCGAACGCTTGCTGGTCGAAGGGGGACCGGATCCTGCTGTACACCGACGGGCTGGTGGAGGCCCGTGATGCGCGGGGGGAGTTCTTCCCGTTCAACGGCACGATCGAGAGCCTGCGGTCAGGTGACCCCGACGAGGCGCTCAAGCAACTGCTGTCCCACCTGGACAAGCACGCGGGTGGTCGTCTGTCCGACGACGTGGCAGTCGTGCTTGCCGAGAACCCGTCCGGCTGACGGTAGGACGTCCGGGCGGCTCAGTCGATCAGGTCCTCCGGGCAGGAAGACGGCGGCCAGGTTGCCGATCTGGGACTCGACCTCGGCCGGGTCGATGTACGGACGGCTGCGGCCGGCGGGGGTGGACACGACAACGTACGGCTTGGGGCGGCGAACGGAGTTGATCTCGACCGCGAGCCGCTTCGCGGCGTCCTCCGTCCGGACCGTCGTGACCATCGTGTCGTCCCCCCTTTCACCTGCGCTGCTCACGCTAGCCGAGGGACTCGCTGGGCGGTGACCTGTGCGGTCTGGGCGTCCTGCAGGCTGCGAACCTGGGGCGAGGTGTTCAGGAGCAGGATGCCGGCCAGCGCGGTGAGGGCTCCGATGGCAACAGCAGCCAGATGGTTCGGGCTGGTGTCCAGCGACTCGCCCAGCACGGTGATGCCGAGCAGGACGGCGACCAAGGGCTGCGCCCAGTCCACCATCGGCAGCGTGACTGCGAGCGGCCCGGCCTGGAAGGCGGACTGGATCAGCAGCAGGCCGGCAAGGCTCGCCACTGCGGTGACGTAGGGCAGCGGCGTGGCCAGGGCTGCGAGACCGTCTGCGGCGACGCTGGCAACGGTGGCGGCGAGCAGCGTCGAGTACAACGCCAACACGAGCGCGGCCGAGGTTGCGAACAGCACGGCGCGGGCCTCTCCGGTGCGTCGTAGGCCGGTCACGGCGAGCGCGAGCGCGGCGACGACGAGCACGCCGCCGACCAGGAACCAGCGCGCCGAGGTGCCGCTGGAGCCGGTGCCCTGGGGCGCCGCACCCCAGACCGTGGCAGCCAGCCCCACCGTCACCGCGGCCATGCCCCGCCACTCGCGGGCGCCGAGCCGTTTGTGGTGCAGCCGGGCCGAGATCGGGATGGCGAAGATCAGCTCGGTGACCAGCAGCGGCTGGACCAGCGCGAGCGGGGTGACGGCCAGGGCAAGCGCCTGGAAGCCGTTACCGGCGGTGGCCAGCACGACGCCGGCCAGCCACAGCGGCTGGCGTCCCAGGGAGGCCAGCAGCTTCGGGGAGAGCGACGCGCGGCCGGTCCTGGCTGCGACCCAGTGCTGCAGCACGCCGGCGCCCGCGAACGACGCACCCGCGGCGATCGCGGAGGTGACTCCGAGGACGACGGCCATGGCGGCCCTCCCTGGCTGGCGATGCGTGAAACGGTGCCGATCTGCCGGGCAACCAGGAACGCGGGCGAACCCATCCCGGCGACGTCGCCGTCTAGACAGCACGAGGGTCGGCGTCGCGCGCTGGTCCTGGTGCTGGCCTCGGCGAACGGATGGTCGGTGCAGCAGAACAACATCGGCGCGGAAACGACGTTCTCGTTCCAGCTGCGCAACAGGGGCGACGCGCCGGTCGTCGGTGACCTACCGGGTCGGCGGCTCCGCTCCGCGTACCGTGCTGGTGACCCCCGGCGCGGCGCCCGGCGAACCGGCCTGGAACGAGCTGCTCACCTGGGGGATGTGCGAGGGCTGGGTCGCGCTGGTCCCCAACGGAACCGGTGACCCGCCCGCGCTGCCGAGGGATGGCGGGTAGCCGTCAGTCGCAGAAGTCGCAGACGCCTGAAGCGGGCAGGGCCATGTGGCAGGTCGGGCAGACCTTGACGGCCGGCGCCTTGGCGGCGGTCTTGCGCGCCTTCGGCTTGGCGGTCCTGCGCGGCGATGGCGGTGTCGGCTCCTCCTGCGCAACCACGTCGAAGCCCCGCTCCCGCAGCACCTCGGCCGCGCCGTCCTCGCCGTCGGCAAACTCGGCGGAGATCACCGGCCGGCCCGTCGCGTGGAGGTGGGCGACCCCGAGGAGCGGCTGCGCGTCGTACTCCTCGCCGCGGTGCCAGAGCATGTACGTCCTCGCCCTGCCGAAGCCGTGCCGTCGGAGGAACTCCTTGGATCCAAGCCGGTCGCACTCCGCGATGGCGGTGAGCACGTGCGAGCGGCCTACTGCGTTCCAGTCAGGCATGACACCAACGTACGCAGCCTGGAGGGACGTCACGAGGCGGGCCTGGCCGGTCGCCGTCCGACGCCCCGAAGCTGGAGCGGCTCGCCGACCTGCTCGCCGGACCCGCGGCCAGCGTCTGCCTCTCGCTGGCGCGAGACCTGGACACCGCAGCCTGAGCTGCGGTTACGGCGAGATGTGGTCCAGCTCCCGGTTCCGGGTGTGCGGGGTGAACTGCGCGAGCACCGCCGCGACCACGAGGAACGACGAGATCAGCAGCAGCGCCCCGAGCGTGGACATGTGCGGCAGGAACGGCGCGATCACCAGCACGCCGATGCCTCCCCCGATGTGCCCGACGCCGTCCACGACCGCGAACCCGGTGGTGCGGGCGCGGGTCGGGAAGCACTCCGCGGACAGCGCGTACGTCGGAGACACCCAGAGGTTGAAACCGGCGAAGATCAGGATCGACCCGAGGAACGCGATCCCGATCGTGGTCCCGGCCCCGGCGATCAGGAACGCCCCGACCAGGGTCACCACGGCGGCGATCGGCAGCCAGTGCCGGCGCTCCAGCTTCTCGACGATGAACGTCATCACGATCGCGGCGCCGACGAAGCCGAACGTGCCGACTGCGGCGATCACCCCGGCCTCAGGCGGCGGGTACTTCAGCGCGGAGAGCACGCTGGTGAACCCGGACGCGTAGGAGTAGACGGTGATGTAGCCGACGAACCACAGCACGAACAGCAGTGCCATCCGGCGCAGGTACAGCGGGTTGCCGAACAGCGTGCTGTAGGGCACCTGGGCGCTCGGCTGCACCACCTCGGCGGGCACCTCGGCCGACGGCTCGGCCAGCGGACCCCGGCGGCGCGCCCGTTGCTCCATGTCGTTGACGATCGCGTCGGCGTCCGCCTCCCGGCCGTGGGCGATCAGCCAGCGCGGCGACTCGGGGAGCTCGATGCGCATCAGGATCGCGACCAGCGCGAGGATCGCCCCGATGCCGTACATCCAGCGCCAGCCGTTGGCGAACGTCTCGCTGGCCGCGGCGAACGGGAGCCCCTCCGGCCACGGCGTCGCCGGCGTGGTCAGGTAGAGCCCCAGCCAGATGCCGACGAGCGCTCCCAGCGCGGACATCACGAAGATCAGCGTGGTGAACCGGGCGCGCGACCGGCGCGGGGCCACCTCGTTGATGTAGGAGTTCACGATCGCCAGGTCGGCGCCGATGCCGATACCG
>DASSKA010000144.1:0-15765 GCA_035690905.1 Nocardioidaceae bacterium
GAGGCGGTCGCCGAACCGGGCCTTCTCCAGCACCAGGTAGCGCTCCACGGAACGCAGCTCCTCGTCGAGCGTGGTGAACTCGCCGTGCCGCCTGAAGGAGTAGCGGGTGAAGTCGGCGAACTCCAGCAGCAGCTCCCGGGCGCGCTCCGGGTCGGTCCGGACGAACGAGGCGATAGCGGTCAGCGAGTTGTAGATGAAGTGCGGGCTGATCTGGGCGCGCAGCGCGCGCACCTCGGCCTCCATCAGCCGGGTCCGGGACGCGTCCAGCTCCGCCAGCTCGAGCTGGCCGGACACCCAGCGGGCCACCTCGTTGGTCGCCCGCACCAGGCTGGCCGACGTCCAGGCGGTGAACACCTGCAGGGTGCCGACCACCCGCTCGTCCACGGTGAGCGGGCTGACCACCACGTGCCGCAGCCCACAGGACGCGTCGCCGCACGCGATCTCCGCACGGCCCAGCACCGCGGTCCCGCCGTCGGCGACCACCGATCGCGCGAGCCCCGGGGCCTGGTCGGCGTGGTGGTGGTGCCGGCCGTCCCAGGAGAGCAACCGCTCGGTGTCGGTCATCGCGGCGGCCGGTGCGCCGAGCAGGCTGCGCAGGTAGCGCAGGGAGCGTTCGGCGGACAGGGTCGTGAGGCCGCCGCGCAGCGCCGGGGTGGCCAGAGACGCGGTGTGCAGGGTCCGGAACGTGGCTCGGTCGGCCTCTGTCCCCAGATGGCCGGGACGGAACCACCGGAACCGCGGGACCATGCGCTCAGCGTAGTGGCCACCGGCCCAGACCAGTGATAATCCGCGGCGGTTCGGGGGAACCGGTGGAACCGGGAGAACGAGGCCCGGGGACCCAAACGCCCCGGTTCACAGGTAGAAACGTGGGTTGGCGTGCGATACCCGCGCGCCCCTCGCGAGACCTCAGGAGGTCGAAACAATCATGTCGATCGGCACCGAGACCGGCCGCGCGCCCGACCAGGAGAGTCGGAGGCTGCGCCGCCACGTCGGAACAGTTGGCCTGCTGTTCGCAAGCGTGGGTTCCATCATCGGCTCCGGCTGGCTCTTCGGCGCGTTGAGCGCCTCCCAGCAGGCCGGCCCGGCTGCGATCATCTCCTGGGCCATCGGCGCGGTGATGATCCTGCTGATCGGGCTGGTCTACGCCGAGCTGGGCACCATGTTCCCGCTGTCCGGTGGTGTGGTCCGGTTCCCGCACATGTCCTTCGGCTCGTTCGCGAGCTACACCACCGGCTGGATCACCTGGTTGGCCGCCGCCACGGTCGCCCCGATCGAGGTCGAGGGCGCGCTGCAGTACGCCACCAAGTACGCCCCGCTCACGGTCGAGAAGACGCTCGCCGACGGCAGCAGCGTGCACACCCTGACCGGGCTCGGGTACGGCGTCGCGGCCGTCGGCCTCGCGCTGTTCGTGGTGATCAACTACGTCGGCGTCCGCTGGTTCGCCCGGGTCAACAACGTGCTGGTGTGGTGGAAGCTGGCGATCATCTCGCTGGTGGTCGTCGCGTTCTTCGTGACCGCCTTCCACGGCGCCAACTTCAGCGCGCTCGGCTTCAAGCCCGAAGGCTGGCACGGTGTGTTCACCGCGATCGCGACGTCCGGGATCGTGTTCTCCTACCTCGGCTTCCGGCAGGGCATCGAGCTGGCGGGTGAGACGGACAACCCGAAGCGGAACGTCCCCATCGCGGTGGTCGGCTCGGTGATCCTGACCGGGATCATCTACATCCTGCTGCAGACCGCGTTCATCGGCTCCCTGGACCCGAGCATCCTGCAGAAGTCGGGCAGCTGGGGGAACCTGAACTTCACCAACGACTTCGGCCCGCTGGCGGCGCTGGCCACCATCCTCGGGCTGGGCTGGCTGGCCGTGCTGCTCTACATCGACGCGATCGTGTCCCCGGGTGACACCGGCCTGATCTACACCACGATCACCTCGCGAATCTCCTACGCGATGGGCCGCAACAAGAACGCCCCCGCGGCGCTGTCGAAGACCACCACGCGGGGCGTGCCGCTGGTCAGCCTGATCGTGACGTTCATCGTGGGCCTGATCATCTTCCTGCCGTTCCCGTCCTGGCAGCAGCTGGTCGGGTTCATCACCTCGGCGACGGTGCTGTCCTTCGGCTCCGGGCCGCTGGTGCTGGCCGCGATGCGCCGCCAGCTGCCCGACCAGGAGCGCCCGTTCCGGCTGCCCGGCGGGCACACGATCCCGTTCCTGGCGTTCTGGTCCTCCAACCTGATCGTGTTCTGGTCCGGATGGGACATCGTCTGGAAGCTGATGGTCAGCGTGCTTCTCGGGCTGGCCCTGCTCGTCGTCTTCGAGCTGACCGGCAAGGACAGGCCGGCCATGGAGTGGCGGGCCGGCGCCTCGTGGCTGCTGCCCTGGCTGGCCGGGCTGACCATCGTCTCCTGGCTGGGTGACTACGGCGGCGGCGAGGGCGTGCTGCACTTCGGTGTCGGCATCGTGGTGATGCTGGCGTTCTCGGCCGTGATCTACGCGATCGCCTACGCCGTACGGCTGGACCCCGCCGCGGTCAAGGGGCACGTGGCGGCCTCCTCGCACGAGGCCGCGGTCGAGGAGGCAGAGCTCGGCGTCTGATCTCCGCACTTGTCAGGCGGGTGACCGGCTCTGACCGGTCACCCGCCTGACAGCTCGGTCAGCGGAAGTCGATGAGCAGCTCGTCGGTCTCCAGCCGGTCGGGCCCGACGGGCGGCTCCTGCTGGGACCCGGCCGGCTGGTGGGCGCGCCGCTCCACGCCGGCGTCACGCTCGCGGCCGCCCGCGGCGTCCGGCCGGACGGCGGCCCGGTAGCACTTCGTGAGGTAGGGCAGCAGCATCCCGTCCGCGCCCCGGCCGTACTCCTCGTAGAGCGCATCCACCTTGCGCAGCAACTGGTCGCGCTGGGTCTGCTGCATGGTGGCCACGTTGGACCGCGAGGAGACCAGGTCGCGCAGCGACTGCTGGTCCAGCGGCTGCCAGAACCGGAAGGTGGCGCTGCGCACCGGCTCGAACAGCCCCGAGCCGTCCAGGTCCGCGGTCGGGTCGTTGTTCTGCTCCTGGGTGCCCATCAGCGCTCCGAGCCTGCGCACCCACGGGATCCGCTCGTCGCGCAGGTTCCAGACCGCGGCGAACGCGCCACCGGGTCGCAGCACCCGGGCGATCTCGGGGAGCGCCCGTCCGATGTCGAACCAGTGGTAGGCCTGCGCGGCCACGACGAGTCCCACCGATGCGGCGCGCAGCGGGATGTCCTCGGCCGGCGCCTGCAACGCAGGGGTCTCCGGCAGCTTCCTGGACAGCTGGCCGAGCATCTGCGGGGACGGGTCGCTGGCGACCACCTGGTGACCGAGGGCGACCAGCTGCTCGGTGAGCTTCCCGGTGCCGGCTGCCAGCTCGAGCACCACGTCCGTCGTACCTTCTGCCAGCCAGGCGGTCGCCTCCCGGGGGTACGACGGACGGGCCCGCGCGTAGGCGTCCGACACCTGGTCGAAGGACCGCGCGGCCCGGACCGTCTCGGGACCCTCGTTCTGCTCGCTCATCGGTGGCGAGGCTATCAACCCCCTTGCGCCCTCCCGCGCGACGAGTAACGATGATTACATGATTACAGAAGAAGTGTTGGACCGGGTCCGGGGCTGGTTCTCCGGGCGGCTCCCCGGCGAGTGGCAGAGCGAGCCGCCGTCGATCGCGGTCGACCGCGAGGAGATCACGGTGAGGCTGACCCTGCCCGACGTCGCCGGCGGCGGGTCCGGGGTGGAGTCCGCCGAGGCGCGGGCCGGCCGGGCCAAGGCGTTCCGGGAGGAGACCCGTGACCACCGGATCTCCATCGCCCGGGAGGCCGAGCACCGGTTCGGTCGCAAGGTGTCGTGGGGGGTGCGGGTCGGCGACCGCGAGGAGCTGTTCACCCACGTGTCGGCGCCGGTGATGACCCGGCTCAAGCAGCCGCAGCGGCAGGTGCTGGACACCCTGGTCGAGGCCGGCGTGGCGCGATCCCGGTCGGAGGCGCTGGCCTGGTGCGTACGGCTGGTCGGCCAGCACGAGGACGACTGGCTCCAGGAGCTTCGCGAGGCGATGAGCCACGTGGCCGACGTGCGCAACCGCGGCCCCGCCTGACCCGCAAGCGCGATCAGGCCGGGTGTCGGCGCAGTGCGCCACGATGGTCCGATGAGCACCGACAGACCACTGGCAGGACGGGTCGCCCTCGTCGCTGGATCAACGCGAGGAGCCGGCCGCGCGATCGCCGTCGAGCTGGCGCGGGCCGGCGCGTTCGTGTACGCCACCGGCCGGAGCAGCCGGAAGACCGGCCCGTCGGAGATCGACCGGCCGGAGACGATCGAGGACACCGGCGACCTGATCGACGCCGCCGGCGGCAAGGGCGTCGCGCTGCGTGTCGACCATCTCGAGCCGGAGCAGGTCGCCGAGCTGGTCGCGCGCATCGACGCCGAGCACGGCCGCCTGGACGTGCTCGTCAACGACATCTTCGGCGGCGACCGGTATGCCGAGTTCAGCAAACCGTTGTGGGAGCACGACCTCGACGGCGGGCTCCGGATGCTCCGGATGGGCATCGACACCCACCTGATCACCAGCGCGAAGGCGCTGCCGCTGATGCTGCGCACCGGCCGCGGCCTGGTCGTCGAGATGACCGACGGAACCGCGGAGTACAACGCGAACTTCCGGCGCGGCGTCGGCTTCTACTACGACCTGGTCAAGGCCGCGGTCGGCCGGATCACGCTCGGCCTCACCGCCGAGCTCGCCGACACCGACGTCACCGCCGTCGCGGTCACGCCGGGATGGCTGCGCTCGGAGCACATGCTGGAACAGTTCGGGGTCACGGAGGAGAACTGGCGCGATGCCGCGGTCGGAGAGCTCGCGCACTTCTGCATCTCGGAGTCTCCGACGTACGTCGGACGGGGGATCGCCGCGTTGGCCGCCGACCCGACCCTTCGCCGGTACGCCGGCCGGACCCTCACCAGCGCGGAGCTGGCGCGCACCTACGGCGTCACGGACACCGACGGCAGCCGACCGGACTGCTGGCGGTACATCGTCGAGGTGCAGGACGCCGGTCGGCCGGCCACCGAGGTCGGCTACCGGTAGCTCAGCTAGCCTTCGCGGGTGTCCGAGAACAACGACCCGCTGGGCAGGCTCGTCGACCTCGAAGGCGTCGGTTCGGCGATGGCGGCCGCGAGGGACGGCATCGACGCGCTGCTGCGCGACCGGGGGTTGCGCCGGAGCACCCCCGACCTGACCGCCGAGTCGCTGCTGCGCGGCGCGCAGGCCAGCGCAGAGCTGGAGGGGTCGAGCTCGACGCTGGAGGAGCTGCGCGCAGGGGCCGGCGACGAGGTGGCTCAGGCGGCGGCCCGGGTGAGCGCCGAGCTGCTCGGCCTGGCCCCGGTGCTCGGCCGCTCCCCGTTGCAGGCGCTGGCCCGGATCCACACCCTTGCCGGCAAGGGGCAGGTTGCCGACCAGGACCTGGGCCGGCCGCGGGACACCGACTCGGCTCGCCGTCTCGCCGCGCTCGCCGACCTGCTGGTCGCGGACACCAGCGCGCCGGCCCTGCTGGTCGCCGCGGTGGTGCACGCCGAGGTGGTGACCGTCGCGCCGTTCACCTCGCACAACGGAATCGTGGCCCGCGCCGCCGAACGGCTGGTGCTGGTCGCGCGTGGGGTCGACCCGACCTCGTTGACCGTGCCGGAGGCGGGCCACCTCAGGCTGCGCCGGGAGTACGAGTCGAACCTTCGCGGGTACCGAGACGGCGGCCCGCCGGGCGTGCACTCGTTCCTGCTGTACGCCGCACAGGGCTATGCCGCGGGTGCCGAGGCCAGCCCGCTCCGTCCCTGACCCGATGTCGGTACGGCTAGCGCGACGTATGGGTCGCGTGTTCCGACACGCTGTCGGTACGACGAGGGGCGGACATGCGAGCGGCACCCCTGGCCTGAGGTCCGAGGTGCCGCCGCTGGCACATGAACCGGGGTACCAGGCGCGCAACAAGATGTTGCCGTGGTGCCGAATCCGACGCCGCGGACAACTCCCAATTCAGAAGGGCAGATCGCCGCGTGGGTTCCGGGCTCATGTGCGGGTCTTTACTTATGGTCCCTTTCTACGCCACCTGGTGCAGGACGGGCAAGGGTCCAACGTCCCGGTCCACACCGCAGGTGACCACAGAACGTGCCGGGAGTGACAGTCGACGTCAGAGCCGGTCGGTGCGCCGGCGCGCCCCGGCGTACACCATCGCCCCGACCGCCAGCGCGGTCCCGAGGCCCAGCGCGGCCAGCGTCGGCTTGGACGCGGGCAGCCGCATTCGGCTGCGCAGGGTCACCGGACGCGCGAAGTACAGCACCGGCCACTGCCGGGCCATCGCCTGCCGGCGCAGCTCCTTGTCCGGGTTCACGGCGTACGGGTGCCCGACCACCTCGAGCATGTGGATGTCGGTGATCGAGTCGCTGTAGGCGAAGCTGCGCTCGAGGTCGTAGCCGCGCCTCTCGGCGAGCTCGCGGATCGCGGTCGCCTTGTTCTCGGCGTAGGCGTAGAAGTCGATCTCCCCGGTGTACTTGCCGCCCTCGACCTCCATCCGGGTGGCGATCACGCCGTCCGCGCCGAGCATCTCGCCGATCGGCTCGACGACCTCGGTGCCGGAGGCGGAGACGATGATCACGTCCCGCCCGGCCATCCGGTGCTCCTCCATCAGCGAGACCGCCTCGTCGAAGACCAGCGGGTCGACGATGTTGTGCAACGCGTCCGCGACGATGCTCTGCACCGTCGCCACGTCCCAGCCGGCGGAGAGCTTGGAGAGGAACTCGCGCATCTTCTCCATCTGGTCGTGGTCCGCGCCGCCGACCAGGTACACGAACTGGGCGTAGGCGCTGCGCAGCACCGAGCCCCGGGAGATCAGCCCGCCCGCGTAGAAGGAGCGGCTGAACGCGAGCGTGCTCGACTTGGCGATGATCGTCTTGTCCAGGTCGAAGAACGCGGCCGCGCGCCGGGTGGCCGGCGGGTGCGGCATGGTCGAGGCCATCGACGAACCTTCCATGCAAGGATGTGCGGACCACAGCATAGATGTGAGGACAAATTCTGCAGAACGCGTTAGGCTGGTCCCTGTACCCCGATGGGGTGGCATACCCAGTGTAATCTGGGCGTCGCCCCGCTTCGGGGCCCACGGTCCCAGCGACATTCCCCCCGTCGCTGGCCCGGTCCGGCTCTCCCCCCCCGAGTCCGGACCTCGCGGTCCCCGGTCATCCCCCCCGACCGGGGACCGCACCCATTTCTCCGGGTCCGTCCCGTCGATTTCGCCATTTTTTCTCCACAGCGTCCCGACCGCGGGTGTTGTCCGCAACGTACGGTCCGTCCTCTGGTGGACCAGCCCACGACCGGACAGGCTCGCGGCATGACCCTCTCCTCCGCCGCACACGCGCGCCCGTCCGGGCCGGCGGCCGCCGTGCTGGTGGTCACCGCCGAGCAGCGGCTGCTCGACGACCTGCTGCGGCTGTCCGCCGCGGCAGGAGTCATCCCCGAGGTTGCTGCTGACAGCGGAGCGGCCCTGCGGGCCTGGCCGACCGTCGGCGTGGTGCTGGTCGGGGCGGACCAGGCGGCCGCGCTCGCCGATCGGCGGCCGGCCCGGCGCGACCAGGTGCACGTGGTCACCGCCGGTGCCGCGCCGGACGCGCTGTTCCGCTGTGCGGTAGCCCTGGGTGCGGCCAGTGTGCTGGAGCTGCCGGCCGCCGACGCCTGGCTGGTCGAGCTGCTCAGCGACGCCGCGGAGGGCGCCACCGTCCGGGCCGTCACGATCGGCGTGGTGGGTGGCTGCGGTGGTGCGGGCGCCACCACGTTCGCCTGTGCGCTGGCCGTCACCGCCGCGGCTGACGGTGCCACGCTGCTCCTCGACGCCGACCCGCTCGGTGGCGGGGTCGAGCGGGTGGTCGGCCTGGAGGGGGAGCCCGGCGTCCGGTGGGACTCGCTGCTCGGCGCCGGCGGCCGGCTCGGGTCGCGCTCGCTCCGGGAGGCGCTGCCCCGCCGCGGGGACCTGGCCGCGCTGGCCTGGCCCGCCCGGGAGCGCTGCAGCCTGGACACCGGTACGGCGCGGGAGGTGCTCCTCGCCGCGCAGCGCGGGCACCGGCTGGTGGTCCTCGACCTGCCCCGGCGTCTGGACGAGGTGACGTCCTGGCTGATGTCGGCCTGCGACAGTCTGGTCCTGGTCTCCCGCGCGGACCTGCCGGCCGCGGCCGCGGCGGCCCGGTTGCTCGGCCGGATCCGGGACCTGACGGGGGAGCCGTTCCTGGTCGTCCGCGGTCGAGGCGCGGTGCCCGCCGGTGACCTGGCCGACCTGCTCGGCCTGCCGCTGCTGGCTGTCGTCGCCGAGCACCGGAAGCTCGCCGAGTGGCTGGACCTCGGGCTCGGGCCGGTCCACCACGGCCGCGGCCCGTGCGCGGCAGCCGCCCGCGCTGCGCTGGACCGGCTGCTTCCCGGCGCGGTGCCCGGCCGGTGACCACGGTGCCCGCCGAGTCGCCGGTGCCCGCGGGTGCCGTGGAGGAGGTGCGTGAGCAGCTCGCCCGGGACGGCTCGGAGCTCACCCCGCTGGTGGTCGGCCGGGCGCTGCGACGCCGGGGCCGGCCGGTCGGCGATGCCACCGTGCTCGCGGTGGTCGACGCGTTGCGGCGCGACGTGCTCGGGGCCGGGCCGCTGGAGCCGCTGTTGCGCACCGAGGGACTCACCGACGTGCTGGTCAACGGGCCGGACCGGGTCTACGTCGACCGCGGCGCCGGGCTGGAGCTGACCGGGGTCACCTTCCCCGACGACGACGCGGTGCGCCGGCTCGCTCAGCGGCTGGCGAGCGCGGCCGGCCGGCGCCTCGACGACGCCACGCCGTACGTCGACGTACGCCTCGCCGACGGGACCCGGTTCCACGCCGTGCTCGCACCGTTGGCACGACCCGGCACGCTGCTGTCGCTGCGGGTGCCGCGCGCTCGCGGGTTCACGCTCGAGGAGCTCGTCGACCTGGGCACGCTGACCCCGGACGGCGCGGCCCTGCTGGCCGACATCGTGGCGCACCGGCTGGCGTTCCTGGTCAGTGGCGGGACCGGCACCGGCAAGACCACGCTGCTGGCAGCGCTGCTCTCCCTGGTGCACCCCGAGCACCGCATCGTGCTGGTCGAGGACGCCAGCGAGCTGCGGCCCGACCACCCGCACGTGGTCGCGCTCGAGTCCCGGCCGCCGAACGTCGAAGGGGCCGGCGCGGTGCCGATGCAGGTGCTGGTCCGCCAGTCGCTGCGGATGCGGCCCGACCGGCTGGTGGTCGGCGAGGTCCGGGGCGCCGAGGTCACCGACCTGCTCGCCGCGCTGAACACCGGGCACGAGGGCGGGTGCGGCACCGTCCACGCCAACTCGGCCACGGACGTGCCGGCCAGGATCGAGGCGCTGGCCATGACGGCGGGCCTCTCCCAGGCGGCCGCGCACAGCCAGCTGGCCGCCGCGGTCGACGTCGTGGTCCACCTGGGGCGCGACGCCGACGGGCGGCGCCGGGTCCAGGAGATCGCGGTGCTCACCCGCGGCGCCGGCGGCCTGGTGGGCACCGTGCCCGCGGTCAGGTTCCAGGCGGGTGGCGGAATGGTGGAGCACGAGGGTGCCGCGACCCTGATCGAGAAGCTCCGCTGATGACCCTCGCCGTCCTGGTCCTCACCGCGGTGAGTGCGGCACTGCTGGTCCCGCACCGTCCCGCCCTCGCCCCGCCGCGCCGCCGCGGGGGTGCCGGCCTGGTCCTGGTCGGCTGTTGCGGCGCGGTCGCGGTCTGGCTGCACGGGCAGACCCTGGCCCTGGCGCTGATCGCGGCGGCCGGGCTGGCCGGGGTGGGAAGGCTGCTCGCGCGCACCAGGGCGGCACGCGGGGCCGCGGACCAGGAGCTGCGGGTGGTGGAGCTCTGTGAGGCGCTGGCCGGGGAGCTGCGGGCCGGGCAGCCGCCCGTACGCGGCCTGGAACACTGCGCGGTCACCTGGCCGGAGCTCGATCCGGTGGCGGCGGCGGTTCGGCTGGGCGCGGACGTGCCGGCCGCGCTGCGCAGGGCGGCCGGGTGGCCGGGAGCCGAGCGGCTGCGGGACCTGGCCGCGGCCTGGCAGGTGTCCGCCGGCTCCGGGACCGGGCTGGCGGCGGCCTCGACCCGAGTGGCCGAGTCGGTCCGCCACCGGCACGCCACCCGGTCGCTGGTCGCGGGAGAGCTGGCCTCGGCCCGGGCGACCGCGTGGCTGGTGGCCCTGCTCCCGCTCGTGTCGCTGGCCCTGGGCGCCGGGATGGGCGGCGACCCGTGGCGGTTCCTGCTCGAGACCACCCCCGGCCTCGTCTGCCTGGCCGCGGGGCTGGCGCTCGCGCTGGCCGGCCTGGCCTGGGTTGACCGCATCGCGGCGCAGGTGCAGCGCCGGTGAGTACGTCGGGCGGGCTGCTCATCGTCTGCGCGTCGGTCGCCGCGGCCTGCCTTCCCCCGGCCAGGGCCGGGCTGCCGCGCCCACCACGTCCGGCGGGTCCTCCCGGGCCGGGCGACCGGGCCAGGCCGCACCGGGTGCTGGCCGCCGCGGCGGCCGCCGTGGCGACCGCGCTGCTCGTGGGACACGCCGCCGGCCTGCTGCTTGCCCCGGTCGCCGGCGCGGCCGCCTGGCGCTGGGCAGGCACCTGGGAGTCACGTGCGGCGTTGCGCCGCCGGGACGCCGTGGCCCAGGAGCTGCCGCTGGTCGTGGACCTGATGGCCGGCTGCCTGGTGGCCGGCGCGTCACCGGAGGCGGCGCTGGCCCGGGTGGCCGCCGCCGTCGACGCGCCGATGCGTGAGGAGCTGCACGGTGTGGTGGCCAGGTTGCGGCTCGGCGCAGACCCCGCGACGGTGTGGGTGGAGCTGTCCGGACACACCGAGCTCGGCCCGCTCGGCAGGACGCTCGCCCGGGCCGTGCGCACCGGCGCGTCGGTGGCCGAGGCGATGGCCCGGCTGGCCGAAGACCTCCGTCGTACCTCTCGGACGCAGGCGGAGAGCCGGGCCAGGTCCGTTGCGGTCAAGGCGGCGGCGCCGCTCGGGCTGTGCCTGCTGCCGGCGTTCGTGCTGGTCGGGGTGGTCCCGCTCGTCGCGGGTGCGGTGTCCCGGTTCCTGGCTCCGTGACCGGCGGTGTGGCCAGGAAACGCCCACAGAACAAGGGGATCCGGCCGTGTCCCCAGGTTTGCGACTGCCCCTCGCCGCGCCCCTCGTCGCTGGCCAGAGTCGTGGGTGCACGCACACACGGCGGCACTGTCGCCGCACTCACACGGAGGTACACATGACCAAGTCACCACAGGCGCGGCTGCGCAACCAGATCGGCGCGACCACGGCGGAGTACGCCGTGGTCACCGCCGCGGGCTGCGGGTTCGGCGCCATCCTGCTCCGGCTGCTGATGAGCGACTGGGGGCAGGCGCTGCTGAAGAAGATCTTCGGCTTCTTCCTCGCCATGATCGGGCTCGCCTGACCGTGCCCGGTCCGCAGACCACCCGGGGAGCGGGTAGGGGGCTGCCCGCCCCCCGGGTGACCTCGTCGACCCGGCGCCTGCAGCGCGGCGCCGTCACGGCCGAGACCGCGGTCGTGCTGCCCGTCCTGGTCGCGTTCGTGCTCGCCCTGGTCTGGGTGGTCTCGCTCGCGGCCGCCCAGGTGCGGGTGGTCGACGCTGCCCGCGAGGTCGCCCGCGCGGCCGCCCGCGGGGACCCGGCCGCGACCGCGGTCGCCTGGGGGCGGCGGGTCGCGCCGGACGGGGCCAGCATCCGGCTCAGCCGGCAGGCCGGCAGCGTGGTGGTCGATGTGGCCGCACCCGTGCGCGGGCCCGGCGGCCTGCTGGGGTTCCTGCCCGGCGTGTCGGTGCACGCCCGGTCGGTCGCCGCGGCGGAGTCGCCGTGAGCTGCCGATCGGCCGCCGTCCGGCTGCGGTGGCAGGCCCGGCCGCCGGGCTGTCGGTGGGTCCGGTCGCGCCGGTCGTCGCGGGGCAGCGCCACGGTGCTGGCCGTGGTGATGCTGCTGGTGCTCGGCCTGGCCGGCGCGCTGGCCGCCGGCCTCGGCGGGGTGCTGGTGGCCAAGCGGCGCGCGGCCTCGGCTGCCGACCTGACGGCGCTCGCCGGGGCGGCAGCCGTGCAGCGCGGCGATCCGGGTTGTGCCGCTGCGGCGGCGGTGGCCCAGGCCAATGGCGCCCGGTTGGTGACCTGCGACGTGCACGCTGAGGTGGTCGAGGTGGCGGTCTCGGTGCCGGTCCACGCGTTGGGCATCACCGACGTCCAGGACCGTGCGAAGGCAGGTCCCGGCTGATCACCCAGCGGCCGCGTGGGCGAGCAGCGCGTCGAGCAACCGGACGGCGCCCGCCTTGTGCAGCGGCTCGTTCCCGTTGCCGCACTTGGGCGACTGCACGCATGACGGGCAGCCGTCCTCGCAGCGGCAGGAGGCGATGGCCTCGCGGGTGGCGGTCAGCCATGAGGCGGCCGCCCCGAAGCCTCGTTCGGCGAACCCGGCCCCGCCGGGATGCCCGTCGTACACGAACACGGTGAGCTGCCCGGTGTCCGGGTGCGCCGCGGTGGACACCCCCCCGATGTCCCACCGGTCGCAGGTGGCGAACAGCGGCAGCAGCCCGATCGACGCGTGCTCGGCGGCATGGGCGGCGCCGGGCAGGTCGACGGCGGGCAGCCCGGTGGCCTCGAGTACGTCGGACGGGAGTGTCCACCAGACCGCGACGGTGTCAAGGGTCTGCTCGGGTAGGTCCAGCGGCTCCTCGGACAGCACCTCACCGGAGGGCACCTTGCGGCGCAGGAACGACACGATCCGCTGGGTCACCCGGACCCGGCCGAGGTTGATCCCCGCGGTTCCCCAGCCGCGATGGTGGTCCTCACCGACCACGGTGATGTCGGTGACCTCTCTGGCGAACGTGGTGAAGCCGGGGTCCTCGAGGTGCACGTGAGCCACGTTCTCCTCCAGGTCCAGCGAGTCGACCAGGTAGCTGCCGCCCTGGTGCACGTAGACCGCGCCGGGATGCACCGTGGCGTAGGCCGACGCCTGGTCCACGGTGCCCAGGATCCGGCCGGTGGCCTCCTCGACCAGCCGGACCGGGGAACCGCCGGACGACCGGATGTCGGCGAGGTCGCACGCGCGCCGCCGGTCGGTCCAGAACCAGCCCCGCGGTCGATGCCGCAGCATCCCGGCGCGGGTCAGCGCGTCCACCCCGGCCCGGGCCTGGGGCCCGAACAGGGCCAGGTCGTCCTCGGTCAGCGGCAGCTCCTCGGCGGCCGCGCACAGGTGCGGCCCGAGCACGTACGGGTTGTCCGGGTCGAACACGCTGGCCTCGACCGGGGCGCCGAGCAACGCCTCCGGATGGGTGACCAGATAGGTGTCCAGCGGGTCGTCGCGGGCGATGAACACCCCGAGCGCGTCCTGCGCACCGCGGCCGGCCCGGCCGACCTGCTGCCACAGCGCGGCCCGGGTGCCCGGGAAGCCGGCGACCAGCACCGCGTCCAGGCCGGAGATGTCGATGCCCAGCTCGAGGGCGTTGGTGGCGGCCAGGCCCAGCAGCCCGCCGCTGCGCAGCGCGCGCTCCAGCGCGCGCCGGTCCTCGGGCAGGTACCCGCCGCGGTAGGCCGCGACCCGCTCGCCCAGTCCGGGGGCCACCTCCTCGAGCAGCCTCCGAGCGGTCAGCGCGACCGTCTCGGTGCCGCGCCGGGACCGGACGAACGCCAGGGTGCGGACCTGGCCGGCCACCAGGTCGGCGAGCAGGTCCGCGGTCTCCGCGGTCGCCGAGCGCCGCACCGGCGCCCCGTGCTCGCCCTGGTGGGAGACGAACGGCGGTTCCCACAACGCCAGCGTCAGCCGGCCGCGGGGCGAACCATCCCGGGTCACCGCCTCCATGGGCAGCCCAGTCAGCCGGGTGGCGAACAGGTCCGGGTCGGCAACCGTGGCCGACGCCAGCACGAAGGTCGGCGCCGCGCCGTACTGCTGGCAGATCCGCCGCAGCCGCCGCAGCACCATCGCCACGTGCGCGCCGAACACGCCCCGGTAGTGGTGGCACTCGTCGACCACGACGTACTGCAGCATCGAGAAGAACCGCGCCCACCGCGCGTGCCCGGGAAGCATCGAGCGGTGCAGCATGTCCGGGTTGGTGAGCAGGTACTCCCCGTGCTCGCGGGCCCAGTCCCGCTCCTCCCGCGAGGAGTCCCCGTCGTGGGTGGTCGCGCGCAGCTCGGGCCCGCCGTCCCCGGGGAGCAGGGCGCGCAGGCCGGCGAGCTGGTCCTGGGCGAGCGCCTTGGTCGGCGACAGGTACAGCACGGTGGCGCCGCGTCGCCCGCCGCGCTTGCGCGCCTGGAGTACGTCGGACAGGGCGGGCATCAGGTAGCCGAGCGACTTCCCGGACGCCGTACCCGTGGAGACCACCACGTGCCGGCCCTGGTGGGCGGCCTCGGCGACCTCGACCTGGTGCGTCCACGGCCGGTCGATCCCGCGCGCCTGCCAGGCCCCGACCAGCTCCGTGGACACGAACGCGGGCCAGTCGGCGTACCGGGCGGGCCGGGCCGGCACCACCTCCACGTGCGTGAGCCGGTCGGTGCGGTGGGCCGGTGCGGCCAACCGTTCCAGGATCCCCCAGTCGGGGGTAGGCTGACGCGACGTCACTGACGCAGTCTCGCAAACTGCCCAGGCTCGTTGCCGCGAGCCTTCTTCGGGGGGCGGTGACCTGTACACTGCGCCCAGGCATGATTGAATGCAGGGGCCGATACGCGACGGGGCGGCGTCCGTTGTCGCACACGCTCGAAGCATTGAGGAGAGCCACGTGGACCTGTCACTCGAGACGCGTCACGAGGATGGTCACACCATCATCGAGGTCGGCGGAGAGATCGACGTCTACACGGCGCCCCGGCTTCGGGACAAGATCACCGAGCTGGTCGGCGACGGCAACTACCACCTGGTCATCGACATGGAGAAGGTCGACTTCCTCGACTCCACGGGTCTCGGCGTGCTGGTCGGCGGGCTGAAGAAGGTGCGCTCGCACGACGGGTCGATGCGACTGATCTGCACCCAGGAGCGGCTGCTCAAGATCTTCCGGATCACCGGTCTGGCCAAGGTGTTCGCGATCCACGGCTCCCAGTCCGAAGCACTGGCCGAGCAGCCCTGATGCCCTCAGCCTGCAGGCGGGCGTAGCTCGATGACGGGGGTCACGGTTTCCTTCGTGCGCGACAGTTCTCTGGTGCGCACCATCCGGCTGGTGGCCGCTGCCGTCGCACGTCGGGCCGGCCGCGACGAGGACTTCGTCGAGGAGGTCCGGCTGGCCGTCGGTGAGGCCTGCGGCCTGCTGGTGTCCGGCGCCGGGTCTCCCGACGACCGGGTCTCGGTGCTCATGCAGCTCGGCACCACGTTCACGGTGTGGGTCAGCGCGCCGGACGGGACCATCGACCCCGAGCCGGTCGGGTACGACGAGCTCGAGCCGTGGGCCCTGCTCCGTGGCCTCGTCGACGAGTTCGAGGTGCAGCGCGAGGACGACTCCGTCGTACTCCGGATGTGCTGGCCCGCCCACCTCTGACCCGACTTGTCAGGCGGTTGACCGCCTATAGCCGGTCAGGCGTCTGACAACTCAGCTGGTTTAGTGTGGTCCACACCACAGCCGGTGCTCCCCCATGCGGCTCCCATCTGCGTAAACTCCGGTGCACGTTCCAATGCGAGGCAGGTCACACTGCGGCGTCCGCGGACGGACCGTGGAGCGCTGAACGCATCATGACGGGCCGTTCTCTGGCCCACCCGAGGAGGAGGACGCATGTCCGGGCTCAC
>DASSKA010000145.1:0-6174 GCA_035690905.1 Nocardioidaceae bacterium
CGACCCCGGGCGGCGGCCGAGCTCGCGGGTGTCGAGCACGAGCGGCGCTCTCGGGTCGAGACGCACGGTGGAGTCACTTCCGTCATCGGGCACAGCAGATCACGGTCGCCGCTGACCGGGACGGGTGCTCCGGACCGACCAAGCGACGAACCGCCCTCTAGGGTACCGGCACGGGCCGGTCTCGGCCAATTCAGGCGTTCGGCGCCCCGGGGCGTCCCAAGGACCGGTGGAGCTCACCCCTCCAGGTGCTCCGGAAGCACGATCTTGTCGGCCTCCTCCGGGGTCAGCGAGGAGAGCGCGGTGCGCCCGGCCAGCCGCTCCCGGCCGCGGCGCACCGCCTCGATGGTGCGCTCGAGCGTGATCTCGAAGTTCGCCAGCTTCTGGTCGACGTAGTCGTCGGTCTCGTGCCGCAGCCCCTCGGTCTCGGCGTGCGCCTGCTCCAGCACCTCGTCCGCCCTGCGCTTGGCCAGCCGGAACACCTCGGTGTCCGACGTGATGCGCTCCCGGTCCTCGCGGGCGTCGGCGATGATCTGCTCCGCCTCCCTGCGGCCATCGTCGACGATCCCGTCCCGGTCGGCCAACACCTTCTGCGCGTCGGACAGAGCGGTGTCGAGTCCCTCCCGGAGCTCCTCGAGCATGGCCAGCAGCTCCCCCCGGTTCACCACGGCCGACGCCGACATCGGCATCGACCGGGCCCCCTCGACCACCCGCCGGATCTCGGCAAGCTTGGCGTGCACGTCCACTGTGGACCTTTCTGGTTCGAACGTTTCGACAACCCGCGTCGAAGTGCCCTCCGGCCCGCTGCTCGACGGCCCGTCTCCCCCGGCACCCGAGACGGCGGCACTGCCGCAGTATGACGATACGTCGCCCGAGGTCAGATCACCTATTGCTGGCGCCGCGCTCGGCGAGCCGGGCGGTGAGCCGGGCCAGCACCGAGGGCGGGACGAGCGAGGACACGTCGCCTCCGAAGGCAGCCACCTCCTTGACCAGGCTGGAGGCCAGGAAGGAGTACTCCGGGCTGGTCGGCACGAACACCGTCTCGATGCCGGCCAGGCTGGAGTTCATCTGCGCCATCTGCAGCTCGTAGTCGAAGTCGCTGACGGCTCGCAGCCCCTTCACGATGGCGTGCACGCCGTTCCGCAGGCAGAAGTCGGTGAGCAACCCCTCGAAGGAGTCGATGGTCACGTTGGGGTAGCCGGCGCACACCTCGGTGAGCATCTCGATGCGCTCCTCCGCGGTGAACAGCCGCTGCTTGGACCGGTTCACCCCGACGGCGACGACCACCTCGTCGAACAGCGCGGAGGCCCGGCTCACGATGTCGATGTGGCCGTTGGTCACCGGGTCGAACGAACCCGGACACACCGCTTTGCGCATCCACCCTCCTCATAGGCGGCCTCCCCCGCCGGCCCGAGGCTCAGGTCCGCTGACCCGGGCCTGCTGCGTGACCGTACCAAAGCGTGGTCTCGCCGTACCTGCGCGAACGGTCCGCCACGCACCCGGACGGCCACTGCGGCCCCGCGTCGCGGGCCGAGCGCTCCACCACGACCAGCGCGTCGGCGATCAGCCAGCCGTTGCCGACCAGCAGCGCGAGCACCTCCTCGACCTCGGCGCCGGGCAGGGCGTACGGCGGGTCGAGGAAGACGATGTCGTACGGCGCACGCGGCAGACGTGCCAGGGACCGGTCCACCGGGCTGGCCTCCACCTCGACGCCCTGGAACCCGAGCGTCGCGGCGTTCTCCTTGATCAGCGCGGCGGTGCGCCGGTCCTGCTCCACCAGCGTGACCAGCCCGGCGCCGCGCGAGCGGGCCTCGAGGCCCACGGCGCCCGACCCGGCGTACAGGTCGAGGAACCGCAGCCCCGCCACCGAGCCGAGCGCGGAGTCGACGGCGGAGAACAGCGCTTCCCGGACCCGGTCGGAGGTGGGCCGCGTCGACGTACCGCGCGGTGTCTTCAGCCGGCGTCCCCCCGCGGTGCCGGCGATGATCCTGGTCACGCCTTGCCCAGGAACGCGGCCTGGTCCGCCTCGTCGAGACGCCGGATCTCTGCGGCCAGCCCCGGGTGGCCGGCCAGCCCGGGGTCGTCGGCCACCAGCGCGGTCGCCGCCTCCCGCGCCTCGGCGATCACGTCCTCGTGCCGGAGCACCGACAGCAGCCGGAGGCTGGAGCGACGGCCCGACTGGCTGGCGCCCAGCACGTCGCCCTCCCGGCGCTGCTCCAGGTCCACCCGGGACAGCGTGAAGCCGTCGCTGGTCGCCGCCACGGCGTCCAACCGGCTGCGGGCCGGGGAGCCGGCCGGCGCCCGGGTCACCAGCAGGCACAGCCCCGGCCAGCGGCCCCGCCCGATCCGGCCGCGCAGCTGGTGCAGCGCCGAGACGCCGAACCGGTCGGCGTCCATGACCACCATCACCGACGCGTTGGCGACGTCGACACCGACCTCGATGACCGTGGTGGACACCAGCACGTCGATCTCGTCGCCGGCGAAGGCCCGCATCACCGCGTCCTTCTCCTCGGCCGCCATCCGGCCGTGCAGCACGGCGACCGTCAGTCCCTTCAGCGGACCGTCGGCCAGCATCGGCGCCAGCTCCTCGACCGCGGCCGGCGGCGCCTGCTCCGCGTCGCCGGCGGCCGGCTCCTCCTCGTCGTCCCCGGAGCCGGAGCCGCCGTCGATGCGGGCGCACACCACGTAGGCCTGCCGTCCCTCCGCGACCTCCTCACGCACCCTTGCCCAGGCCCGGTCGAGCCAGTCGGGGTGCTCGAGTGCGGGCACCACGGTGGTCTGCACGGCCGCGCGGCCGGCGGGCAGCTCGGTGAGCGAGGACGTCTCCAGGTCGCCGAACACGGTCATCGCGACCGTGCGCGGGATCGGGGTGGCGGTCATCACCAGCACGTGCGGTGGGGTCTCGCCGGCCTTCGCGGTCAGCGAGGCGCGCTGCTCGACGCCGAAGCGGTGCTGCTCGTCGACCACCACCAGTCCCAGGTCGTGGAAGGCCACCCGCTCCTCCAGCAGCGCATGCGTGCCGATCACGATGCCGGCGGCCCCGGAGGCGACGTCGGCAAGCACCTCCTTGCGCGCGGACGCCGTCAACGAGCCGGTGAGCAGCCCGACCCTGGTGCCGTCCTCGGCACCACCGAGCATGCCGCCGGCGGCAAGGTCGCCGAGCATCGCCGTGATGGATCGGTGGTGCTGCTGCGCCAGCACCTCGGTGGGCGCGAGCAGTGCCGCCTGCCCGCCCGAGTCGACCGTCCGGAGCATCGCCCGCAGCGCGACCACGGTCTTGCCCGAGCCGACCTCGCCCTGCAGCAGCCGGTGCATCGGGTGACCGGCGGCGAGGTCTGAGAGGATCTGCTCGCCGACGGTGCGCTGCCCGGCGGTCAGCTCGAACGGCAGCCGCGCGTCGAACCGGTCCAGCAACCCGCCGTCCCGGCCGGTCCGCGGCGCGGCGTCCAGCCGTTGGAGCTGCGCGCGTCGCTGGGCCAGCACCGCCTGGGTCACGAAGGCCTCCTCGAACCGGAGGCGCTTCTGGGCGGCGGCCTTCTGCGCCCACGAGTCCGGCCGGTGGATCTGCTCGAGGGCCGGCCGGGCGCCAAGCAGGCCGCGCTCCGCGCGCAGCTGCTCCGGCAGCGGCTCGGGGACGTCGTCGAGCATCGCGAGCGCGAGCTCGATGGCGTCCTGGATCGCCCAGGACTGCACCGTGGAGGTGGCCGGGTAGATCGTGAGCAGGTTCGGCAGCAGCTCCCACGCGGCATGCGCCTCGGCCTCGCCGCTGTCCGGGCTGGCGGCGCCGAAGATCTTGCTCTCCGGGTTCACCAGCTGCCACCGGTTGCGGAAGGTCCCCACCTTGCCGGAGAACAGCCCGGTGGTGCCGGGCACCACGGTCCTCGCCCGCCAGTCCGCGATGTTCTTGCGCTTGTCGAAGAAGGTGAGCGTCAGCTCGTCGCGCTCGGTGCTCACCACCACCTCGAGCCGGTAGGCCCAGCCGCCCCGCCTTCGGTCCTGGTAGGGGATCTGCTTGGCCGACCTCACCCGGGCGATGACGGTGATGTGCTCGTCGAGGGTGAGGTCGCCGAGGTCGCTGAGCGACCCCTTGTCGACGTACCGCCTCGGGTAGTGCCGCAGCAGCTCGCCCACGGTGCGGTAGCCGAAGGCCTTCTCGATCTTGGCCGCGCCCTTGCCGGCGACGGCCGAGAGCTTCGAGTCCCAGGTGACCAGTGGCATGAGGGATTCCTACTACTCGACACCGACCAGCAGCGGGTACCGCTGCTGACCGCCCTCGTAGACGCTGACATCGACCATCGGGTGCTTGACGGAGAGGTACGACGCGCAACGGTCGGCCAGCTCCTCGCCTCCGGCGCCGGCCACCACCGTCACCAGCTCCCCACCACCACCGAGCAGCCGCTCCAGCACGTCGACGGCCACGCCGTACAGATCCTCGCCGACCACCGCGAAGTCTCCCTCGATGACGCCGAGCACGTCCCCTGGCTCACACGTGCCGGCGGTCGTGATCGCCCGGCGGGTGGCGACCGTGACCGCGCCGGACCGGGCGTGCCGTGCCGCAGCGGTCATCTCGACCACGTCCTCCTCGAACGTGCGCTGCGGGTCGTGCACCGCGAGCGCGGCCAGCCCCTGGACCTGCGCGCTGGTCGGGATCACCACGACGCGCACCCCTTCCGCTTCCGCGGCAGCGGCCGCGGACTCCGCCGCCGGCACGACGCTGCGGTCGTTGGGCAGCAGCACCACCTCGGCCGCGCCGCTGTCCAGCGCGGCGGAGAACAGCGTGTCGGCCGACGGGCGTCGTCCGGGTCCGGCGGGCAGCGCATGCGCACCGGCGTCGGAGAACAACGCGGCCAGCCCCTCGCCGGCGGTGACCGCGATCACGGCGCGGCCGGTTCGCGCCCCGAGCCGGGCCGCCTCCTCCAGCGCGGTGACCCGGATCCGGTAGGGGCGGCCGGCCTCGACGCCGGCCTCCACAGCGGCCCCCGGGTCGGTGACGTGCACGTGCACGTTCCACAGGCCGTCACCACCCACCACGACCAGCGAGTCCCCGAGCGGCGCCAGCTGCCGGCGCAGCTCGGGCAGCTGCGCATCGTCGGCGCGCAACAGGTACATCACCTCGTAGAGCAGCCCTTCGCCCGCGGGCCGGGGTGCCGCGTGTCTCGCCGGGTCCCGGACCTGTCCCGCGGGTGGGCGCAGCGGGGCGGGCTCACCGGTGACCAGGGCGCGTGCGGCGTCCAGCACCACGCACAGCCCGCGCCCGCCCGCGTCGACCACGCCAGCGTCGTGCAGCACCGCCAGCTGCTCCGGAGTGTGCTCCAGCGCCTCAGCGGCCGCGTCGGCCGCGGCGACCACCACGTCGCGCAGGTCGGCCTCTGGCCGGTCGGCCGCCCGGCCGGCCGCGTCCGCGGCGGCTCTGGCCACGGTGAGGATGGTGCCCTCCACCGGCTCGCCGACCGCGGCGTAGGCCTCCTCGGCGGCGAGAGCCAGGCCGTCGGCGACACCGCGGGCCAGGTCGTCGACGTCGGCGAGCCGTCTGGCCAGCGCCCCGACCAGCTGGGCGGTGATCACCCCTGAGTTGCCGCAGGCGCCGAGCAGCGCGCCGCGGGCGAGCGCACCCAGCGCGGCGGCCGGGCCCTCGTGGCCGTCGGCGAGCACGGCCCGCATCTCGTCGCGAGCCGACCGGGCGGTGAGCAGCAGGTTGGTCCCGGTGTCCCCGTCCGGGACCGGGTAGACGTTGAGCGCGTCCACCTCGTCGCGGGCGGCGTCGAGGGCCGCGGCCGCCGCGTCCACGAAGCGGATCAGCGCGGTCACGTCGATCGCGGCGGCGCGGCGCCCCGCGTCGTACACCTCGGACTGCCGGGTCACCGCCTCACCCCTTCCGCGCCTCGGAGCGGTCCGTGCCACAGTAGTGCGCCGGGCCGCCCGGCCGCCGCGATCGGTGCCGGGCCCGGCGGCCGATTGGCCCCGGCAACCACTGATCGGATAGTCTTGTGCGGTTGCCCGACACGGTTCGGGCACCGATCCAGAACCTAGCAATTACCAGGAGTTCACGGTGGCTGCCGTCTGTGACATCTGCGCCAAGGGGCCGGGCTTCGGTCACAACCGGCCGTGGTCGCGCAAGATCACCAACCGTCGGTTCAACCCGAACATCCAGCGTGTGCGCGCGGTCGTGAACGGCAC
>DASSKA010000146.1:0-10447 GCA_035690905.1 Nocardioidaceae bacterium
TCGCGCTCGCAGTGCTCACCTCGGCTGGCCTGCTGTTCACCGCGATCCCGGCCTCCGCAGCGTCCACGAGGGTGCTGCGCTACACCGGTGTGCTGTCGGGGACGACCGTCCCCGACAAGTCCGGCTTCGGCAACAGGGGCACCGCCCACGACATCTCCGTGAGCGAGGGTGCGTACTCGTTCAACGGCACCAGCTCCTACATCCAGACTCCGGCATCGTCGACGGTCAACCCTGGCTCCGCCGCCTTCTCGTACTCGGTCACCATCAAACTCCCCACCACCACGACCTTCAGCCATGACTTCTCGCTGGTCCGGCGAGGGTCGTCGGAGTTGGCGGGGCCCTACTACAAGATGGAAATGGTCTACAACAAGGCGACGGGGAACATGCGACTCGAGTGTGCGCTGCGCGGCGCCGCGGGCGCGCATGCCACCGTGTCGACCAGTGGGAACGCGCTCAATGACGGGCAGTGGCACACGTTGACGTGTTCCAAGGCCGCGAAGACCATTTCGCTGACCAAGGACGGCCACGTGCACACCAAGAGCGTGACGTTGGGCAACCTGTCCAGCAAGCGGCCCCTGAACTTCGGCGCCGAGCAGGGCCCCAAGCGCTCCTGGGAGCACTTCCCCGGGCTCATGGACAAGATTGTCCTCACCAAGAGACTGAGTTGGCGCCGACCATCGCCCTAATCTCCAGCCACCGGTGGGGGTGACGCGCAGCTGCCGCTTCTCTAGCGCGCTGCCACTGCCGGTGTTGCGTCCAGTCGGTCGCCGTGGCGGGTGACCAGGGCGGCCCAGCCCACGACCCAGGCGATGGTGGAGAGGGCGCCGAGACAGCCCACGAGGAGGCCGGCCCGGAGGCCGAGCAGCTCGCCGGCCAGGCCGCCCATGGCCGCGCCGAGGGCGATGGAACCGTAGGAGACCAGCCGGTTGGCGGCATGGACCCGGCCGCGCAGATCGTCGGGCGTGCGGCGTTGCCGGATGGTAGTCACGATGACGGTGTCCAGTCCGACGGCGTACCCGTTGATCGCGAAGGCGGCGCCGAGCCCGGCAATGAGCGCGGGCACGCCCCACCCGGGTTCCGCCGTCGGTAGCACGAAGAGGGCGACGGGGTCTATCGCCGAGGTGAGCAGGATCGTGCGCAGCGGCCCGAGTCGGTGCACGACCGGCGAGCTGGTGGCGCTTCCGAGGAGCGTGCCGACCGCGCCGACCATGATGACCAGGCCGACCTGCCCCGAGGTGAGGTGAAGGCGCCGGACCGCGTCCACGAGGAAGAGCAGCGTGACCCACTGTGCGAAGGGGTTGGAGATGGCGGAGAAGCCGAGCAGACCAGCCAGGACCCGGTCGTGCCGCAGGAACCGAAGGCCGTCCAGCAGCTCCCGCGCCACCGACGTCTCCGTGCGGTCGTCGGGTGTGAAGGACTCGTCGATCCGCGACAGCGAGACCGCGGACAGCAGCGAGCCCACGGCCGTGACGCAGAGAGTCGGTAGCGCCCCCAGCAGCTGGACCAGCAACCCACCTACGCCGGGCCCGGCCACGAGCGCGGTCGCCTCGGTTGCCTGCAGGCGGCTGTTAGCGGCCTGGAGTCGATCTCGGGGCACGATGGAGGGCAGGAAGGACTGGTAGGCGACCTCGAACAGGACGGTGCCGCAGCCGGTGGCGGTCGCCAGCACCAAAAGCGCCGGCAGGGTCAGCAGGTCGGCGGCGCCCAGCGCGACGATTCCCACCGTGGCGGCCACGCGGACACATTCCGCTGCGACCAGCAATGGGCGGCGGCGACGGCGATCGACGAGCACACCGAGCGGTAGTGCGACCACCAGGAACGGCAGCCACTGCGCCGCCCCGAGGAATCCGACCTGCGACGGGGAGGCGTGCAGCGACAGCACCGCCAGCAGAGGCACTGCCAGTTGGGCGATCTGCGCACCGACGGCGGTGGTGCCCGTGGCGAACCAGACTCGTCCGAAGCCGCGGCCCATCTCGGCGCTGCGTCTCACCAGCGAAGTCCTTCCGGTCGTGAGGCGTTCTCTCCAAGGGATCAAGCAAGAGTCGCCGTCACAGGCAGGGCCCCGCATCGGTCATATGCCTTATATCGCCCAAGTCTTGCGACCGATCAGGCCGTAAGGTACCTCAGGCGCAAGCACGCCGGACTACATGGTGACGACCAGCTTGCCGGTGACGTGCCCGTCCAGGCCGCGCGTGTGCGCAGTGGCGGTCTCTTCGAGCGGGTAGCTGGCGTCGAGGTGGATGCGCAGCTGCCCGCGCCGCCACAGCGTCAGGAGCTCTTCGAGGTGGCTGGTGTCCGGTTCCACCAGGAGCCGGTAGGGGGTGCCGCCGGCGGCGCGGATCTCCGGTTCGGGGAAGGCCGGATCCATCGGCAGCAGCGTGACGATCCGGCCACCGTTCCGCATCCGGGAGATGTCCGCACGAGCCTGTTCACCACCCATCGTGTCCAGCACCAGGTCGACGTCAGCGACCGCGGCCATGGCCTCCGGGTCGGTGTAGTCGACGGGCTGGTCGACGCCGAGGCGCCGCAGGAAGGCGTGCTTGCCCCGGCGGGCGGTGCCGATGACGTAGGCGGCCCGGCTCTTGGCGATCTGGACGGCGAGGTGTCCCACCCCGCCGGCCGCGGCGTGCACCAGCACTCGTTGCCCGGCTGTGACCTGCCCCGCGACCACCAGTGCCTGCCAGGCGGTGAGACCAGCCAGTGGCAGTGCCCCGGCCTGCTCGAACGTCATGCCCTGCGGCTTGCGGACCAGCTCGTTGCTGGGAGCCGCGACGTACTCGGCGTACGTGCCGGCAGCAGCCGGGAAGCGGACCAGGCCGAGCACCTCGTCGCCAACCTCCCACCTCACCACACCCGGACCGACCGCGCGCACGACGCCGGCGACGTCCCACCCGAGCACGAACGGTGGCGCGTCGCCGGTTGGCAGCTCACCTTCCATCCCGGCGTAGAAGTCCACCGGGTTGACTCCCGCGGCCCGGGTCTGGACGAGCACCTCGCCGAGCCCGGGCTCGGGCCGCGGAACCTTGCGCAGCTTCAGGTGCTGCGGACCGCCCGCCGCAGTGGTGACGGCCGCCTGCATCATGGTCATCCCGTCACCCTGTCCAGCCCTGAGCCGGCGGACCAGTGGCCGCACGGCCATGATCTGCGATGATCCGGCCATGCGACGCATTGCCGTGCTCGCCCTGCCAGGGGTCCTGCCGCTCGAGCTCAGCGTGCCGGGCCGGCTGATGGCCGCCGCCACCCTGAACGGCCAGAGCCTGTACGACGTACGCACGTGCGCACTGGGCGAGGGCGCCGTCACCACGGCCGCCGGTTTCGACCTCGCCGGACTCGAGCGGCCGGAGGTCCTCGCCACCGCCGACACCGTGATCATCCCGCCCTCCCTCGCCGCCGAGGAGCTCGAGCCCAACCGCCCCCTCCCGGCGGACCTCGCGGCGGCGCTGGCCCTGATCCGCATGGACGCGCGAGTGGTCGGACTCTGCACCGGCGTCTTCGTCCTCGCGGCTGCCGGCCTCCTGCGCGGCCGACCGGCGACCACCCACTGGCAGGCCGCCGACGAGCTGACCCGCTTCGACCCGACGATCAAGGTGTGCAAGGACGTGTTGTTCACCGTCGACGGCCGGATCGCGACGTCAGCGGGAGGAAGCGCCGCCATCGACCTCTGCCTGCACCTCATCCGCGAGGACCACGGCAGCGCGGTCACCGCCGAGGTGGCCCGGGCCTGCATCGTGCCTCCGTGGCGGGAAGGTGGCCAGGCGCAGTACGTACGACGGCCGGTCCCGCGCGAGCAGGCAGGGAACACGACCGCGACGCTCCGCCAGTGGATGATCGATCACCTCGGTGAGCCGCTGACGCTCCACCGCCTGGCCGGTCAGGCCAACCTGAGCGAGCGCACGCTGACCCGCACGTTCCGCGCGGAAACCGGGCACACCATCGCTCAGTGGCTCACCCTGCAAAGGATCGAGCTCGCCAAGGAACAGCTCGAGTCCACCCACGCCGGCATCGACAAGATCGCCTCGACCTGCGGCTTCGGGTCGGCGGCGGCGCTGCGCAAGCACTTCGCCGCGCAGGTCGGCCTGTCCCCGTCCAGCACGGGCGACGGCGCCGTCAGATACTGCCCTTCTTCTCCACCACCAGCACCCGGGCCTGGCCGCGGGGGTGCGCGACATGCTCATCCCCGACACCGGCCCGGCAGATGTCACCGGCGCGCATGTGGACGACCTGCTCCACTCCGCCCACCCGGTAGCGCATGTCGACCTCACCGTCGAGCACCGCGAACACTTCCTCCCCGTCGTTGACGTGCCAGATGTAGGGCGCGTCCGTCCAGTGCAGGCGCACGGTGGCCGGTTCATGGAACTCCAGCAGATCGAGGGCGTCCCAGGCCGTCTGCCCGGTGAAGTCCTTCGCCGACGTGAAATCCATGACCGCTCCGTTTCCAAGTCAGCAGAACCGGCCCACGCCGCCTCTACGGTGTGGCCCAAGGGTAGCGGCCTCAGCACCCTGGTGACCGTGGCAGTCACGGTCGGCACCGACCGGGGCGGAGCGGTCGTCGCGAACACAAATGCCGTGACCCAGGGTCGAGCGGATCGCCGGCTCCCTCGAGCACGGGCGACTGCACCCGAACGGCCCGCCCATCACCCGATCCATCGATCGCTACGACGCGCTCGGCTACGGACTCCTCATCGTCGCCGCCGTCCTCGGCCTGCGCGTGCTGGTCCTCGTCTTCCGTCACCCGCCAGACTGAAGGGTCGGGCCGCAGCGCCGGCTTTCGGCTCCAGGGTCGAACCGGTGGCTCCACTCCTCGGCCAGCAGCCCGTAGATGACGGTGTCGGTCCACTCGCCCTTGGCCCACTGGTCCTTGCGCAGGTGCGCCTCCTTGGTCATGCCGAGGCGCTCGCACAGCCGAGCCGACGCGACGTTGCGTGCGTCGACATGCGCGACCAGCCGGTGCATGCCGTAGTGCTCGAAGGCCACGTCGAACAGGGCTTGCGTGGCCTCGGTGGCGAAGCCCTTGCCGGCGAACTCGGGATGGAAGGCCCAGCCCACCTCTCCGCGGGACAGCGTCTCGTCGGCCGGCCACAACAAGACGTCCCCGATCACCCGTCCCTCCCGTTCCACCACCAGCCCGAGGATCGATGAGGCGTCGACGATCCCCGTTCGCGAGACGCGCTTCCGCACCTGCTCCTCGGCATCGTGGCGTGACCACGGCTCCCACGGGATGTAGCGCGCCACCACAGGGTCGGCGTAGTAGGCCAGCAACGGCTCGATGTCTTCCCACCTGTGGGGACGGAGAAGAAGCCGCGGGGTCTGGATCGGGAACAACAGGCCGCTCATCCGGGGAAGCCTAGACCCCTTCGCTGCCATGCCTGGGGCGCCGAGTCCACGGCGAACGGAGGACGGCTCCCCGGCTCCTGGGCGGTCGGCCGCGGGGCCGCTTGTAGGCGACGACCGATCCGCCGTGGAGGAGCTCGCCGCCCCATACGCCCCAGGGCTCGCGCCGCTCGAGGGCTCCCGTCAGGCACGGCAGGCGAGCGGGGCAGGTGGCGCACAGCGCTTTCGCGCGTTCCACGCCCGCCGCGTCCTCGGAGAAGAACAGGTCTGCCTGAGGGCCGGCGCACGGCGGCGCACCGGAAGGTGACATCCGCCGAGCGTTCCCGAGCTGGTTCCTGGTGATGGTGGCGACTCCTCCCGCGCAAACATGTACTCGGTCAATCAATAGACCGAGTACAGTGTAGGCATGCCTTCGACACTGCGGGAACGGAAGAAGCTGGCCACTCGTCGGCATATCGCCGAGGTGGCCAAAGAGCTGTTCACCGCCCGCGGATTCGACGACGTCACGGTCGCCGAAGTGGCGAGCGCCGCTGACGTCTCCAAGATGACGGTGTTCAACTACTTCCCCCGCAAGGAGGACCTCTTCCTCGACCGGCACGCCGACCAGGTGCGCGACATCGAGCAGCTGTTGGCCGATCGCGCCCCCGGCGAGTCGGTGGCCACGGTGCTGCGCCGCTACGAGCACCGCCTGCTGGAGACCCGCCACGAGCTGTCCGGGGCGGTCGAGGGGATCGCGGGCTGCTGGGAGGTCATCTCCGCCAGCCCGACGCTGCTGAGCCGGCTGCATGAACAGGCTCTGGAGCTGCAGACGGCCATCGGCGACGCGCTGGCCGCGGAGACCGGAGACCCGATGACCTCCCGACTGGTCGCCGGACAGCTCGCCGCGGCGAGAGGCACGATCTTCGAGACGGCCCTGCGACGCATGGTCGAAGGCGAGGACGTCGAGCAGGTACGGCGCGACCAGGCCGCCCTGATCGACACCGCCTTCGACTTCGTCGAGCACGGCATCGGCGACTTCGGCGCCGTGGTCACGGCGTCCACGCGGGCTGGTTAGTACCGCGTCAGGCGATCTTGGCTCGTGACCACTTTCGGGCTTCGCACGGCTCGGGATCGGTGCGGAACGGGCGCCTCGGTCGACGAGACCCTGACCGCCACCGAGAACCTGTGGCTCTTCGGCCGTCTCCAGGGGCTGTCCAGGCGAAGCGGCCGCTCGGCAGATTCTCCCTGGAGGACGCCACCAGCTTTCTCACATCCCACGGGAAACCGTCACCTCACACGGTGTGTGAACCGTGTGGAGTGATGGTTTCCCAGGTGAACGTGAAAGCCCGCCGCCCCAAGCAGAGCGCGTCAGAGCCGATCGTCGCTGGCCAGCTTGCGCAGGAAGAAGATGCTCGCCAGCAGTGCCGCGGAGCACACGTACCACATCGCGGCGTAGCCGTGCGTGGACTTCAGCACCGGTCCGAGCAGCATGATCGCCGCGCCGGCCACCAGCGGGCCCAGCGTGCCGCCGACGCCGCGGCTGATCCCGAACAGGCCGGAGGCTGCCCCGTGCCGCTCCTCGGGCAGCAGCCGCATCAGCATGGACAGCGGCAGGGTCATCACGGTGGCCGCGCCGGCGGCGACCACCGGGATCAGCCCGGCCACCCAGGTGGCCTGCAGGAAGCCGGGGATGGCCATGCACCCGCCGTACACCACCAACGCCCCCGTCAGCAGCCGGACGTGCCCGAACCGGTCGGCCAGCCACCCGGAGGTGGGCGCCGCGATCGCGATGCCCACCGCGACCAGCGGGAAGATGATCGTGGCCACGAACGACGAGGGCTTGCCCAGCCCGACGGTGAAGAACAGCACCACGAACGCGCGCAGCGCGGCCAACGCGAAGTTCCACAACCCGTTGGCGATCATCAGCATCACGATGGAACGGTCCTGCATCAGCTCGCGCATCGCGCCGATGGCACGCAGGCCGGAGTCCTGGCTGGACTCGACGTCCTCCTTGCGGCGCTTGCGCAGGCCGTAGACCAGCACCACGGCCACCGCCAGCATCAGCAGGGCGGCGAGGAAGAACGGAAGCCCCGGCGACACCGACAGCAGCAGGCCGCCGCCGATCAGCGCGAGGCCGACCCCGGTTACCCGGAAGCTGCTCTCCGCGCTGCGGGACCGGCCGCTGGCCTCGTCGGGCACCAGGTCGGGGTAGAGCGCCCAGTACGGCGCGAGGAAGGCGTAGTAGCCGACGTACAACACGCACAGCGCCACCGCGAAGCCCCACAGGCCCGCCTGCGCGATGCCCAGCACACCGACCGCGGCCACGGCCAGGCACAGCAGGACCCCGCTGGCCACCATCCAGGCCAGCCGGCCGCCCACGGTGCGGTGCCGGTCGGCCAGCCCGCCGACGATCGCCGGCACGAAGATTCCGAAGAACCCCTCGCCGCCGACCAGCAGGCCGACCATCAGGGGGCCGGAGATCTGCTGGACCAGGACGGGGACGTACGTCGAGGTGACCGAGATCGTGAACGCGAGCCCGAGCGCGGGCACGCCGAGCAGCACGAGTAGCCGCCGCTCCGGCCAGCTCAGTGACCGGTGCCCCTCGCCGGATCTGCCCTCGTCCTGCTCGGTGCTGCTCGTCATGTTCGCGCCTCCTCCGTCTCTCGGACTGCCTCGTCGGAGGCGACTGCGGTGGCGACGTCACGCGGGTACGTGCGCCGCGCCCAGAACACGATCAGCAGCCCCGCCACCAGCAGCGGCAGCAGCATGATCGAGAACGCGTCGGCCAGGCCGGCCGCCGCCTGCGCGCTGACCGCGCCCTGCCCGGCCGTGTGCGCGGAGATGTCGCGCTCGCTGGTGCCGCCCAGCCAGGCCGACACCAGCCCGAACAGCACCGGGGCGGCGGCCCCCAGCCCGTAGCGGAGCACCGTGCGCACCGCCTCGGCGCGGCCCCACAGCCGGCCGGGCATCAGGTCGAGCCGGGCGGCGTCGAGCGGCGGGTTGGCGCCGCCCAGCCCCGCGGCCGCCAGGAAGAACAGCGGCGCCGCGAGGACCAGGGCGGTGGTCGAGAGGGCCGGCAGGAAGAGCCCGACCGCGAGCAGGAAGCAGATACCGGACACCACCGGCCGGGCCGAGACCCGGTGCCGCTCGAGCAGCCGGTCGGCGATCCGGCCGCCGACCAGCACGCCGACGATCGCGCCGATCCCGATCATGAACAGCAGCATGTTGGCGGTGCCCTGGCCGAGGTGGTAGCGGCCGCGCAGGAACACCACCGCGAATGTGCGCAGCCCGGAGAAGAAGAAGAAGCCCAGCGCTGAGGAGACGATCAGGACCCGGTTGGTCGGGATCGACAGCACGTAGCGCACCGCCCACCACAGGGACTTGCGAGTCGGGTCCTCGCGCAGCACCAGGTCGGGGCGGGGGTCGACGCCCTGGTCGCGGACCTCCTGGCCGGCCCGGTTGTCCTCGACCGGCTCCTGCTGGTCGACCGTCTTGTCATCCGCGCGCTTGTGGGGACGGATCCGCTGCGCGCCGTACGGCAGCCGCCAGCTCCCGTCACGGGCCGGCTCGGGCAGGTGCCGCCAGATCACCCACGCCAGCACCAGCCCGGGCAGGGCCAGCGCCCAGAACGCGAACCGCCACGACAGGGCCGCGGCGATGTCGCCGGACACCAGCAGCCCGATCCCGGCGCCGACCAGCTCGCCGCTGAGCACGAAGCCGTAGATCCGGCCGCGCTCGGAGACCGGGAAGTAGTCGCCGGTCAGCGACGCCACCGCCGGCCCCGCGGTGGCCACGATGGCGCCGAGCGCGACGCGGGTCAGCAGCAGCATGGTGTACGACGAGGAGAGCCCGCCGATCGCGAGCGCGGCCGACCACAGCAGGATCGCCCCGGCCAGCAGGCTGGTGCGGTTGACCCGGTCGGTCAGCGAGCCGGCCGGGAGCGTGGCGACCGCGCCGATCCCGGTGGACACCGACACCAGTAGCCCCACCGCGGTGTTGCCGATGTTCAGCGACGCCTCCAGCTGCGGCGCGGTGGCACCGATGGTCGCCGCGTCCGCGGACTCCAGCGCCAGCACGCAGGCCAGCAGCGCGATCACCTTCAGCCGGGCACGGCCACCGACCTTCTCGGGCACCTGGCGAACAAGAAGGCTGCGGAGCCGGTCGACGGCGGTCTTGCTCGCGGAGCCGGGGCGGTGGGACGTCATCGCCCGGTTCGTACCCGTTCCGCGTCGGAGCGAACGGTCCGGGTTCCGCCGCGCCCGTGAGGCTCAGTCGCCCCAGGTCATGCTGAACACCTCGAACGCGGTGCCGTGCGCCACCTTCATCCGGCTGCCGACCTGGCGGGACGCCCCCTCCAGGAACTCCGCCGGGTCGAAGTCTGCCCAGCCGAGGCCCTCGATGTAGGCGCGGTGCGCAGCCAGCGAGGCGACGCCGGCGTTGAAGGAGTCGGTGATGTCCACGCCGCGGTTCGCGCGCGGGGATCCCGCGGACCACACCTGCTTGACCCCGCCCCAGGGCGCCAGGCCCGCCTCGACCTGGTCGTGGAACACCCACCGGTTCCCGGCGTCCCGAACCGCGTCCACGGTCGCCTGGCCGGCCGCGATGTGGTCGGGCTGGTTCAGGCTCAGGCCGCCCCAGCTCTCCCGGAAGTTGTTGGTGATCACGATCTCCGGCCGGTGCCGGCGTACGACGGAGGTGATGGCCCGTCGCAGCGGCACGCCGTACTCCAAGATCCCGTCCGGGAGCCGCAGGAACTCCACCACGTCGACACCGACGATCCGCGCGGACTCGATCTGCTCGGCCTCCCGCACCTCGCGCGCCTGGTCCGGCGGCATCCCGTCGATGCCGGCCTCACCGCTGGTGACCATGCAGTACACGATCCGTTTGCCCTGTCCGGTCCAGCGGGCGACCGCCGCGGCGGTGCCGAACTCGAGGTCGTCAGGGTGCGCGACCACGCACAGCGCGCGCTCCCAGTCCTCGGTGACCGGTTCCAGCGGGGGAGGTGGCTGTTGGTCCATGGCCAGAGCATGCCACGGACGCCGAGGGTGGTCGTACCCTTCGAAGGGGCATCTGCTGCGGGCCGAGCCAGGGGAGACGGGCCCGTTGGTAGGCTCCTCGGGCACGTGACGCGGCGGAC
>DASSKA010000147.1:0-3013 GCA_035690905.1 Nocardioidaceae bacterium
CACCGTCCCGCCATACCGTGCGATGATCTGCCGGCACTGGTCGAAGTAGCGGCTCAGCAGCTCCCGGACCTCCTCCTGGTCCCGGCTCTCCGACAACGACGTGAACCCCACCAGGTCCCCGAACAGCACACTGGTCACCCGCCGCGCGGCCACCGGCTGCGCCGCCACCGGCCGGCTTCCCACCGGGCCAGGCGCCTGGGGCGCGCCCCTCGCCGGGCCCTGCGAGGCGCCGCACTCGGGACAGAACTTCGCACCGACACCGAGCCTGGCACCGCACCGACCGCAGCCCGGCGCCGCGACGGCGGCACCGCACTCCGGACAGAACTTCGCCGTCGGACCCAGCGCTTCCCCGCACGAGGCACATGCGCCGCAGGTCATCGAGGCGCCGCACTCGGAGCAGAACCGGGCGCCGTCCGGCTGCTCGATCCGACATCCACCGCAGACGGTCACGCTTGCCTCCTCAGACCGTCAACCTGCGGGTGATGACCTCGTCGGCAGCCAGCCGCGACTCGCGCTGGCCGGTCACGGCGGCCAGGAAGTCTTCGCGTTCGAGGGCCAGCAGCGTGGTGTCCTCGACGGCGGTGATCGTCGCGGTGCGCGGCACGTCGCGCAGCAGGCCGATCTCGCCGAAGAAGTCGCCGGACCCCTCCTGCCGGAGCGTCGCGCCGTTCTGCGAGACCTCCACCAGGCCGGACTCGATGACGTAGAACCGGTCGGAGTCCTGACCCTCGCGGAGGACCACCTCGCCCGCGACGGCCCGGACCTGCACCAGCCGGTTCGCCAGGGACTCCAGGACCGGCGGCGCGAGCGGGGAGAACATCCCGATCGCCTGCAGCAGCGGCAGCCCCTCCGGGCGGCCCAGCCGCCGATCCAGGCTGCGCATCCTTCGAAGGCCTCCTACCGCCAGCAGAGCGACCAGCACGCCGATGACGGCGAGTGCGACGCGCAGTCCGAGCCCGTCGATCAGGAACGGCATCACCACGGCGCCGACTGCCATGCCGGCGATCAGGCAGGTCTCCAGCGCTCCGAAGACCCGGCCCATGACCTCGTCGGGCGCCAGCCGCTGCACGATCGTGAACATGTTCACGTCCACCAGCGGGTTGCCGAACCCGAGCAGCGCCGCAGCGGCGAAGGCCGTCACCGGGGACGCCCAGGCCGCGACCAGGACCAGCGGCAGCGACCAGAGCACGACGCCGGCGGTCATGTCCTGGGCCAGGGTGCGCCGAGACGCCCGGGAGATCGCGAAGAAGCCGCCCACGATGGCACCGACGCCGGTGACCGAGTCGAGGTAGCCGACCCCGCTGGGGCCGGTGCCGAGGATGCGGACGGCCATCACCACCAGGAACACGGCTGAGGCGCCGGCGACGACTGTCTGGGCAGTGGCCACGGCGGTCACGACGAGCAGGTCCCGGTCCCTGGCGATCAGCCGGAACCCCGCGGACACCTCGCTGAGGAACCCGGGCTTCTCCGCGCCCGCGGCGCCGTCCTCGTGCGTCGCGTCGCCCTCACCTGTCGCGGCGTGCCCGGCGGCCGCGTCCGCCTCGCCAACCGCTGGCGGAGTGTCGGGGGTCGCAGGTGCCGGGACCCGGATGCCGAGCACCAGCAGCATGGACCACACGAAGCTCGCCGCGTTGACCAGGAACACGACGGGGATGCTGGCGACCCCGATCAGCAGCGCCCCGAGCGCCGGGCCGACGAAGACGGCGAGACTTTCTAGGGTGCTCGTCGCGCCGTTGGAGGCGGTGAGCTCCTCGGGCCGGTTCGCGAGCGAGGGCATCAGCGCGTGCTGCGCCGGCCGGAAGGCAGTGGTCACCAGCGACGTCACGGTCGCCAGCACGAATACCGTCGCCGCGGGCAGGTCGAGGAACAGGCAGACCGCGGCCGCGACGACGAGCGCGGCGCGGCCGAGGTCGGCAGCCACCATCACCGTCCGGCGCGGAACCCGGTCGGCGATCATCGCCCCGAACGGTGATCCGAAGGCGAGCAGTGTCAGCCGCACCGCCGTCCAGATGCCGACGGCCTTCGCGCCGCCGACCTGGTAGGCCCAGACCGCGACCGCGGTGGAGTAGGCCCAGTCCCCGACCATCGAGCCGGCCAGCGCGAGCTGGATCTTGCGCAGGTTCGGGTTGGCGAACACCGACCCGAGCGAGGCGGCTGTCTCCCTGACCGCGGATCGGGCTCCGGTGAGCACTCCCCCGGCAGGCTCTGCCACCTCGGTCATCCGGCTCCCCGACATTCTCCGACAACGGCCTTCTCTGCTGTGCGCAGATGGTCCTCTCTATCAGGACATACCGCCATAGCCCGGAGTTCAGGGGCGAATGGCACGAAGAGGCCAGTCGAACAGCCCTTTCGGGCTAGGTCACAGTCGGTCGCGGCGGTAGGCCGAGCCGATCTCCGTGAGGCGTGCGTGCGCCCCGCCGTACGCCGTGGGGCTGCCCGGGAGGTACCTCTTGGCGATCTTCGCGACCACGGTGTAGCTGGGGTTGCATACCTGGGCCATCGGCGACTCCGCGGTCTGCGAGACCAACTGGTAGGCGTCCAGCCGGTCCATGCCGCACAGCTCGGCCACCCAGTCGACGAGGTCGACGTGCGCCACCCGGTAGGCGTCCTCCAGCGGCTTGGCGGATCCGAGGGTCATCAGGTAGTCATCGGACTCGATCCGCGGCCACGGCGTGGGCGTGCCCGGGACGAGGTCGACCGCCAGCACGGTGTCCATGGCCGCCTCCACGGCGGTCCCGCAGGCCTCTCCCTCGCCCTGGCGGCAGTGCCCGTCGCCGAGCGACAGCAGCGCGCCCTCGACGTTGACACCGAAGTACGCCGTCACACCGGCGCGCATCTCGGGAGTGTCAAGATTCCCGCCGTGGGCGTCGGGCACGATCGCGGACCGGACCTCGAAGGCCGCGGGAGCCACCCCGACGGTGCCGTGCATCGGGTCCATGGGGAGTACGACGGGGTCACCCGATCCGGGCGTGAAGGCCACCGTGCCGGCCCGCCGGTCCACGTCGTACATCCA
>DASSKA010000148.1:0-8335 GCA_035690905.1 Nocardioidaceae bacterium
AGGTCAAGTGGCGGTCGTCGGCATGCCGCACCCCGACTGGGGGGAAGCCGTCGTCGCCTTCGTCGTCCCCGGCCCGGATGCCGTTGACGAGGACGTCCTGGAGGCTCACTGCCGCGTTCGGCTGTCCGCCTACAAGCGGCCCAAGGCCATCAGGCAGGTGAAGAGCCTCCCGCTCACCGCCTACGGGAAGGTGGACAAGAAGCTGCTGCGGGCAACCTGGCCCGGATGGCCGACGGACGTTCCCCGCGCCGACCGGATCAAGAACGAAGGCGGGTCGGGGCTGCCGATCGCCTGACACTGGGCTCGGTCACAATGGGTCGGTGACGGAGATCTGGCCCGGTGAGCACCAGCCGCTGGGTGCCACCTGGGGCGCCCAGGCCACCAACTTCGCGGTCTACGCCCCGGAGGGGACCCGGGCGTGGGTGTGCCTGTTCGACGAGGAGGGTGGCGGCGAGCGCGAGCTGCGGGTGCCACTGACCGAGCACACGCTCGGCATCTGGCACGGCGCGGTGCCGGGGATCCCGGCCGGGCAGCGCTACGGCTTCCGGGTGGACGGACCGTGGAACCCCGAGCACGGGCTGGTGTTCAACCCGGCCAAGCTGCTGCTCGATCCCTACGCCCGGGCGGTCAGCGGGTCCGTCGTGCACCACCCGGCGCTGTACGGGCATCGGGCGGCCGGCGCGGCCCGGCGGTCATGGGTGCCCGACCCGCGCGACTCCGCGCCGTACACCGCGCGCTCGGTGGTGGTGCGTGACGACTTCGACTGGGGCGACGACCAGCCGCGGCGGCGGGTCCGCTGGACGGACACCGTGGTCTACGAGCTGCACGTCAAGGGGTTCACCGCGCTGCACGACCGGGTCCCCGAGCACCTGCGCGGGACCTACGCGGGGCTGGCCACGCCCGCGGTGGTCGACTACCTGCGTGACCTGGGGGTCACCAGCGTGGAGCTGCTGCCGGTGCACCAGTTCGTCTCCGAGCCGGCCCTCGCCGAGCGGGGGCAGGCGAACTACTGGGGCTACAACTCCATCGGGTTCTTCGCGCCCCACGGCGCCTACAGCGCGACCGGCGACCGCGGCCAGCAGGTCACCGAGTTCAAGCAGATGGTCAAGACGCTGCACCAGGCCGGGCTCGAGGTCATCCTGGACGTGGTCTACAACCACACCGCCGAGGGCGGCCCGGCCGGACCGACGCTCAGCTTCCGCGGGCTGGACGACCGGGGCTACTACAAGCGCGCCGAGGGCGGCCACTACTGGGACGTGACCGGCTGCGGGAACACCGTGGACGCGTCGTACCCGGCGGCGCTGCGGATGATTCTCGACTCGCTGCGCTACTGGGTCACCGAGATGCACGTGGACGGCTTCCGGTTCGACCTGGCGCCGGCCCTGACCCGCACCGGGCACCGGGTGGACATGGGCGGCCACTTCCTGACCACGCTCTCCCAGGACCCGGTGCTGCGGCAGGTGAAGCTGATCGCGGAGCCGTGGGACGCCAGCGGTGACGGTTACCAGGTCGGCAACTTCCCGCCGCCGTGGTGCGAGTGGAACGACCGCTACCGGGACACCATCCGGGACTTCTGGCGGGTCCAGTCAGGCGGCATCCGGGAGGTGGCGACGCGGCTGGCGGGGTCCAGTGACCTGTACGCCGACGACGGCCGCTCGCCGTACGCCTCGGTCAACTTCATCACCGCCCACGACGGCTTCACGCTGCGCGACCTGGTGTCCTACAACCACAAGCACAACCTGGCCAACGGCGAACAGAACCGGGACGGCACCGACGACAACCGGTCCTGGAACTGCGGCGTGGAGGGCGCTACGGACGACCCGGAGGTGAACGCGCTGCGCCGGCGGCAGGCAGCGAACCTGATGCTCACGCTGTGCTTGTCCGCCGGGGTGCCGATGATCACCGCCGGCGACGAGCGCGGCCGCACCCAGCGCGGGAACAACAACGCCTACGCCCACGACAACGAGCTGTCCTGGATGGACTGGTGGCCCGATGACGCGTGGCTGGACCTGTACGAGCTGACCAAGGCCGCACTGCGGCTGCGTCGCGAGCACCCCGCCCTGCGTCAGCGGCACTTCCTCGAGGGCCGGCCGACCGTCGAGGGCGGCCCCAAGGACCTGGCCTGGATCCATCCCGACGGCCACCAGATGACCGAGGAGGACTGGTTCGACGAGGGCCTGCACATGTTCGGGATGTTCGTGTCCGGCGACCCGCTGCGCGCCCCCGGCTCGCGCGGCGAGGTGCTGCGCGACTCCTCGTTCATGATCTGGTTCAACGCCCACCCGGAGGCGGGCAAGGCGACGCTGCCCTACCAGTGGATCCACGAGGCTGAGGTGGTGCTCAGCACCGACGAGCACCACCAGGTCGGCAGCAGCATCCACGCCGGGTCGCTGTTCTCCGTCGCGCCGCGCTCGCTGGTAGTGCTCCGGGAGGCCGGCCGCTAGGACGAGGCCAGCGTGACCCGGCCGAGCTCCGCCGGGGCGACCAGGTGCTCGTTGCTGGGCAGCACCCGGGCGGTGTAGCCGAACGGGCCGGTGGTCGACAGCGCGACGGTGCCTTCGAAGCGGTGCCGGCCGCCCTCGTAGCTCTGGGCCAGCCGCAGCGACTCGGTGCGGGTGTCGACGAGGGTCTCCTCGTGCGGCACCCGTCCGTAGACGACCTGCACGTCGACGTCCCCGGGGTCCAGGTCACCCAGCGAGACGTAGGCCACCACCTCCATGGCGGCGCCGAGCTCGGGCGCGTCGCCGATCCCGCTGGACTCGACGTGGTCGATGCTCACGGCTGCCCAGTGCTCGCGGATCCGCTCCTTCCAGGCGGCCAGCTCACGCGCCGCCTTGTAGGCCCCGTTCAGCGCCCGGGAGCTGCTCGCGGACGGGGTGTAGAGCCGTTCGACGTACTCCCCCAGCATCCGGCTAGCCAGCACCTTCGGCCCGAGCGAGGTCAGCGTGTGCCGCACCATCTCGATCCAGCGCAGCGGCAGGCCGTCGCGATCGTGGTCGTAGAACCGCGGCGCGACCTCGTTCTCGACGAGCTCGTAGAGGGCCGCGGCCTCCAGGTCGTCACGCCGCTCCGCGTCGTCGACACCGTCGGCGGACGGGATCGCCCAGCCGTTGTTGCCGTCGTACCACTCGTCCCACCAGCCGTCGAGGATGGACAGGTTCAGCCCGCCGTTCAGCGCCGCCTTCATCCCGGAGGTGCCGCACGCCTCGTAGGGGCGCAGCGGGTTGTTCAGCCACACGTCGCAGCCCGGGTACAGCGGCTTGGCCATCGCGATGTCGTAGTCGGGCAGGAACACGATCCGGTGGCGGACCTCCGGGTCGTCGGCGAACCGGACGATGTCCTGGATCAGCCGCTTGCCGCCCTCGTCCGCGGGGTGTGCCTTTCCGGCGATCACGATCTGCACAGGGCGCTCCGGGTGCAGCAGCAGCCGCTTGAGCCGCTCCGGATCGCGCAGCATCAGCGTCAGCCGCTTGTACGACGGGACGCGGCGCGCGAACCCGATCGTGAGCACGTCCGGGTCGAGCACGGAGCCGATCCAGCCCAGCTCGGCCCGGGACGCGCCGCGCTGCCGCCACGAGTCGGCCAGCCGACGCCGGGCGTCCTGGACCAGCCGGTCACGCAGCACCCGCTTGGTCTTCCAGATGTCGCGGGCCTCGATGCGGTCGGCGGCCGCGAACACCTCGTCCGGGCGGTCGTCGTCCGGCTGGAGCCCGGGGTTCATCCCGACGCCGCGGGCCAGGTCGAAGACCTCCGGGGCCACCCAGGTGGGTGCGTGCACGCCGTTGGTGATCGAGATGATCGGCCGCTCACCGGTGTCGAAGCCGGGCCAGAGCCCGCCGAACATCTCCCGGCTCACCTGGCCGTGCAGGGTGGAGACCCCGTTGGCCCGCTGGGCGAGCCGGAAGCCCATCACCGCCATGTTGAACACCGACGGGTCCCCGCCCGGGTAGTCCTCGCAGCCGAGCTCCAAGATGTCGTCGACGGGCACGCCGTAGGAGGCGTTGTCGCCGCCGAAGTACTGCTCGATCAGCTCCCGAGGGAACCTGTCGATGCCGGCCGGCACCGGGGTGTGGGTGGTGAACACCGTGCCTGCCCGGGACACCTCGAGCGCGGTCGGGAAGTCCAGCCCGTCCGGCGCGTCCTCGGTGAGCTCGCGGATCCGCTCCAGGCCCAGGAAACCGGCGTGCCCCTCGTTGGTGTGGAACACCTCGGGCGCAGGCGCGCCGGTGATCCGGGCGTAGGTGCGCAGCGCGCGCACCCCGCCGATGCCGAGCAGCATCTCCTGACGGAGCCGGTGCTCGGTGTTCCCGCCGTACAGCCGGTCGGTGACGGTTCGGACGTGCTCTCCGCTGTTTTCTTCAACGTCGGAGTCGAGCAGCAGCAGGGGCACCCGGCCGACCTGAGCCACCCAGATCCGCGCGGCCAGCGTCTGGCCGCCCGGCAGGCCGATCCCGACCTTCGCCGGGGTGCCGTCGGCCTCGCGCAGCAGCGAGAGCGGCAGCCCGTCGGGGTCCTGCAGCGGGTAGCGCTCCACCTGCCAGCCGTCGCGGGACAGCGACTGCCGGAAGTAGCCGTGCCGGTAGAGCAGACCCACGCCGACGATCGGCACGCCGAGGTCGCTGGCGGTCTTCAGGTGGTCACCGGCCAGGATGCCGAGCCCGCCGGAGTACTGCGGGAGCACCGCGGTGATCCCGAACTCCGGGGAGAAGTAGGCGATGCACCGCGGTCGCTCGCCCGCCAGCCCCTGGTACCAGCGGTCGGCGCTCAGGTAGCGGTCCAGGTCGTCGGCGACCCCGCCCAGCCGGGCGAGGAAGTCCTCGTCCGCGGCCAGCTCCTGCAGCCGCTGCGTGCTCACCTCGCCAAGCAGCCGCACCGGATCGTGGCCGCAGCCTTCCCAGATCTCCGGGTCGACCGCAGCGAACAGCTGCTGGGTCTCGGGGTGCCAGGACCAGCGCAGGTTGCCGGCCAGCCGGCCGAGCGGTGCCAGCGGCGCGGGCAGCACCGGGCGCACGGTGAATCGGCGGATTGCTCTCACCAGGAAACGGTAACCAACGCTGGACCGGCCACTTGCACGGCCCTGGGCGATCGGACAGATTGGGGACATGGTTGGACGAATCCCTGTCACGGACGTCACACCGGTGGTGGGTTGTGGCCGCTACCCCGCCAAGGCCGCGGTCGGCGAGCCCTTCGAGGTGACCGCGCTGGTGTTCCGTGAGGGCCACGACGCCCTCAACGCCGACGTGGTGCTCACCGACCCCGATGGTGTGGACCAGACCGCGGTGCGGATGCGCAAGGACCCGCAGGAGCCGGACCTGTGGCGGGCCACGGTCTCCGGGGACCGGCCCGGAGGGTGGACGTTCCGGGTGGAGGGCTGGAGCGACCCGGTGGCGACCTGGCGGCACAACGCCGAGATCAAGATCCCCGCCGAGATCGACGTCGAGCTGATGTTCACCGAGGGCGCCCTGCTGCTCGAGCGGCTGGCCTCCGCGCTCCCCAGGCGGGGCAACGAGCAGCGCATCGTGCGCGACGCGCTGACCGGGATCCGGGACGGCAGCCGGCCCCCGGCGGCCCGCTACGCCGCGGCCGTCTCGCCCGCCGTCGACGAGGTGCTCGCCCGGCACCCGTTGCGCGACCTGGTCACCGCCGAGGGCCCGTTCCCGGTTCAGGTGGACCGGTCCCGCGCGCTGTTCGGGTCCTGGTACGAGATGTTCCCGCGCTCGGAGGGCGCCCACCTCGACGCGACCACCGGGCGGGTGGTGTCCGGGACGTTCGCCACCGCCGCCAAGCGGCTGGACGCGGTCGCCGCGATGGGCTTCGACGTGGTTTACCTGCCGCCGATCCACCCGATCGGGCGCGTGAACCGCAAGGGCCCGAACAACACCCTGGTCGCCGACGAGGACGACCCCGGCTCGCCGTGGGCGATCGGTGCCGCCGAAGGCGGGCACGACGCCGTACACCCCGACCTCGGCACGCTCGCGGACTTCGACGACTTCGTACGACGGGCGGGCGAGCTCGGCCTGGAGGTCGCGCTGGACCTCGCCCTGCAGGCCGCCCCCGACCACCCGTGGGTGGAGTCCCACCCCGAGTGGTTCACCACCCGCGCGGACGGCAGTATCGCCTACGCGGAGAACCCGCCGAAGAAGTACCAGGACATCTACCCGGTCAACTTCGACAACGACCCGAAGGGCATCTACGCGGAGGTGCTGCGCGTCGTACGCCACTGGATGGCGCACGGCGTGCGGATCTTCCGCGTGGACAACCCGCACACCAAGCCGGTGGAGTTCTGGGAGTGGCTGATCGGCGAGGTCCGCCAGACCGACCCGGACGTGCTCTTCCTCGCCGAGGCGTTCACGAACCCGGCGATGATGCGCACCCTGGCGACGGTCGGCTTCCACCAGTCCTACACCTACTTCACGTGGCGCAACGCCAAGTGGGAGCTCGAGGCCTACCTCAGCGAGCTGTCCCACGAGACAAGCCACGTGCTGCGCCCGAACCTGTTCGTGAACACCCCCGACATCCTGCACGCCTACCTGCAGTACGGCGGGCCGGCGGCGTTCAAGATCCGGGCCACGATCGCGGCGACCGCCGCGCCGACCTGGGGCATGTACGCCGGCTTCGAGCTCTTCGAGCACGTCGCGGTCCGGCCGGGCAGCGAGGAGTACCTCGACTCCGAGAAGTACCAGATCCGGATCCGGGACTGGGAGTCCGCGGAGGCGGAGGGGCGCTCCCTCGCGCCGTACCTCGCCCGGCTCAACGAGATCCGCCGCGCGCACCCGGCGCTGCAGCTGCTCCGCAACCTCACCATCCACCACTCCGACGACGAGTCGATCCTGGTCTTCTCCAAGTCCGACGACGAGGAGGACACCGTCCTCGTGGTCGTCAACGTCGACCCGCACGCGGCGCGGGAGACCACGGTGCACTTGGACATGCCCGCGTTGGGTATGGACTGGCAGGACACGTTCATGGTGCACGACGAGCTCACCGAGCAGAGCTGGCGGTGGGGCGAGCACAACTACGTGCGCCTGGACCCGTTCACCCAGCCCGCTCACATCTTCACCGTCCGGAGGCCCTACCGGTGACCCACCCCGACAGCGCAGCCCTCGAGCGCAGCGAGCCGAAAGCCGAGAACGCCGCCGCGGACCCGGCTCAGCCGGACTGGTTCAAGACCGCGGTCTTCTACGAGGTGCTGGTCCGCTCGTTCAAGGACTCCAACGGCGACGGCATCGGCGACTTCAAGGGGCTGACCGAGAAGCTGGACTACCTCGAGTGGCTGGGCGTGGACTGCCTGTGGGTGCCGCCGTTCTTCACCTCTCCGCTGCGCGACGGCGGCTACGACGTGTCGGACTACACCAACATCCAGCCCGAGGTCGGCGTGGTGGAGGACTTCCACGAGTTCCTCGACGCGGCACACCGCCGCGGCATCAAGGTGATCATCGACTTCGTCATGAACCACACCTCCGACGCGCACCCGTGGTTCCAGGCCAGCCGCAGCGATCCCGAGGGTCCCTACGGTGACTTCTACGTGTGGTCAGACAGCGACGAGCTCTACGACGAGGCGCGGATCATCTTCGTCGACACCGAGCCGTCGAACTGGACCTGGGACCCGGTGCGGCAGCAGTACTTCTGGCACCGGTTCTACAGCCACCAGCCGGACCTCAACTTCGACAACCCGAAGGTCCACGAGGCGATGTTCGAGGCGCTGCGCTTCTGGCTGGACATGGGCATCGACGGGTTCCGGCTCGACGCGGTGCCCTACCTCTACGAGCGGCCGGGCACCAACGGCGAGAACCTCAAGGAGACCCACGAGCTCCTGAAGAGGGTGCGCACCTTCGTCGACGACAACTACCCCGGCCGGGTGCTGCTGGCGGAGGCGAACCAGTGGCCGGCGGACGTGGTCGACTACTTCGGCGCCGTCGAAGACCCGGCCACCGGGACGACCGTCGGCTCGGAGTGCCACATGTGCTTCCACTTCCCGGTGATGCCGCGCATCTTCATGGCGGTACGACGGGAGTCCCGCTTCCCCGTCTCGGAGATCCTCGAGCAAACGCCGGCGATCCCGGACAACTGCCAGTGGGGCATCTTCCTGCGCAACCACGACGAGCTGACCCTGGAGATGGTCACCGACGAGGACCGCGACTACATGTGGGGCGAGTACGCCAAGGACCCCCGCATGAAGGCGAACATCGGCATCCGACGCCGGCTCGCCCCGCTGCTGGAGAACGACGTCAACCAGATGGAGCTGTTCACCGCGCTCCTTCTCTCGCTCCCGGGGTCGCCGGTGCTGTACTACGGCGACGAGATCGGGATGGGCGACAACATCTGGCTCGGCGACCGG
>DASSKA010000149.1:0-28639 GCA_035690905.1 Nocardioidaceae bacterium
GGGAGGAGAAGCTCGGCGCGCGTCTGAACGCGCTCGCGTCCTCGACGGTGCGGGTGCTGCACGACCGAAGGGTTCCCAGGTCGAAGGCCAACATCGACCACATCGTGGTGTGTCCCAGCGGCGTGTTCGTGATCGACGCCAAGAGGTACCAGGGACGACCTGAGCTGCGGGTCGAGGGCGGCATCCTCCGGCCGCGATCCCAGACCCTGCTCGTCGGGCGACGGAACTGCACGAAGCTGGTCGACGGCGTGCTCAAGCAGATCGAACTGGTGACCGGCGCCCTCGGAGCCAGCCGGGCTTTGCCGGAAGTCGCGGTGCGCGGGGTGCTGTGCTTCGTGGAGGCGGACTGGCCGCTGATCGGTGGGTCGTTTCGCACCCGTGGTGTCGAGGTGCTGTGGCCCAAGAAGCTGGCGAAGCAGCTGCAGCTGCCCGGCGACCTGACGGAGCCGGAGATCGAGCAGGTGCACCGTTCCCTCGCCGCGGCTTTCCTGCCTGCCTAGATCGATGAGAGCCGTTCACTCATGGGGCGTGTCAGAGGGTGCAGCTGAGGCGTCGGAACGGTGCACCTGCTCTAAGTCGCTCGATCTACAGTGCGGCATGGATGCGGCAGCTGCCGGCTTTGGAATCGCGGGTGGTGCAGTTCGACTCGCTGGTTACGCAGGCAAGCTGGAAAAGGACGTCGCCGAGGGTGGGGACCTGCTCTTGGGTTTCAACTCGCTCGGGTTCGCGATCCCGGGCGAGATCTACTCCGTAAACAACTACGTGAGTGAGAGCTCCAGCGGCGTAGGGCCTGAGTTGCCTACTCCCGTGTCTCCGGACTGCAACAATACGGCCTGAGCGGAGGTAGTCATGCAGGAAGTCAAGCCAGTACCGGGCGTTGCGGCGTCTGTCCTGATGGCACGTGGCTTCATCTTGGAACTGCTTGGCTTCCTGTGCATCGTCCCAATCGTGTTCGAGTCCTATCTGCCCGGCCCATGGCTCGTGTGGGGCGGCACATTCCTCGGCTTGGTCCTAGTCCTGGTCATCGCAGGGGTTGCTGTCACCTTGCGGTCCTTAGCCCGGAGTAAGTCCGAGAGGTCCGCTGGCTACACGACGCTATGGAAGGTTGCCAATGAGAACCTCGAGTTGGCTTACATCGACGGGAAGGACGGGCGACTCATCGCGGCATCGGGGGAGAGTAGGCCACGAACTGGACGACGCGCCGACTTAGAAGCCGCCAAGGCACGCCACTGAACAGAGAGTTTGGGAGAGCCTAGTTGTCCAACCTGAGCTTCGTCGAACGACGTGTGAAGGTGCTGGGTCCCGTGATCGGCGCCGAAACGGCCCGGACCATCGGCCACCGTGACGCGCTGAGTCTGGTGGCCTTTGCGACTGCGTGGTTGGGGCTGGTGCCCACGGGCACGTGGGCGCAAATGGCTGGCGGCGGGCTGGCCTGGTCGATGGCGGTACTCGCGCTCGCTTGTACTCTCGGTATCTTCACCGTGAGCGTCGTGTTCGGGCACCGCGCATCGGCAAGTGCGAATGCCTTCGTCGGACAGCAGCTTGGGTACCCGGTGCGGCTCGGGAGCAATCTGAACGTACGGGAGTTCCGACAGGCCATCGAGCGCGAGAAGTTCTTCCACGCACAAGGGCGACGGCCGAAGTTTGGGATCTACCATGCTCCTAAAGAACCCCGCTGATCCTTCCTGCTTGGCCTTGACTTGACCCGAGGGGTCTCGACCCGCTGTTCGGTGCTGTGGGTGCCGCCATCGGCGGAGCAGTTGGTATCGCCTTCGGAGCTGGTGGAGAAGGCTTCGGTGGGCGCCAGGTCCGCGCGGCGATCTGGCAGCCCTGCTTACGCAGGACGCGGCAGACCGACTCGACCGTGTGGCCCTCGGCGCGCATGGTGTCGATGAACCCGCAGATCACCGGTTGCGGGGGTCGAGCTCCCCCACGAAGAAAGACGTCGCCGCCTTGAGGATGGCCACGTCCTCACGCAGCCGACGGTTCTCGGCCTTGAGCCGCTTGATCTCCTCCTGCTCCTCGGTCGTCACCCCGGGCCGCTGCCCGGTGTCGACTTCGGCCTGCGCCACCCACCGACGCAGCGACTCGTGCCCGACGCCGACCTGCTTGGCCACCGCGTCCACCGCCGCGGTCGTTGACGGGTACTCCTCGCGGTGCTCTACGACCAAGCGCACCGCTCGTGCGCGCAGCTCAGCATCAATCTTCTTCGGCATGGTGCACATCCTTCCAACTCAGAAAGATGCGGCATCAAACCTAGGACGCTTCACACTCGCCGGGAGGCTCGATGTGTGGCGGTTCGAGGGTTCTCCGGGCTGACCACACCGGTGTCTGGGTCGGGCCGCAGACGCCGCTGGACCGTCTATGTGCGGGACGCCTGCCGCAGTTGGGTGTGCTTGTCTCCGAAAGCCGCGACTGGTCCGAGGAACTGTTTGGGGACCTTGCAGACTACGGAGTAGACCGTGTCACAAACATTGGCGATCGGGCTGAGGGCGGTCTGGGAAACCAGCTGATAGGCGTCCATGGTTGACAGCCGCAGCAGTTCGGCGACCCAGCGCACCATCTCGCTGTGCGCGACGCGGAAGGCGTCCTCCAGCGGTTTGGCTGAGCCGACGGTCATGATGTGTTCGTCGGTCTCCAGCCGCGGCCACGGCGTGAGACTGTCCTTGACTAGGTCGACGATGATCGCCGAATCCATAGCGCATTCGACGGCGACACCACAGGTTTCGCCTTCCGCCTGCCTGGCGTGTCCGTCCCCGAAGCTGAGCATGGCCCCGGTGACGTTGACGCCGAGGTAGCAGGTGGTGCCGGCGCGCATCTCGGGGGTGTCCATGTTGCCGCCCCAGGACCCCGGGGTGAGCGAGGAGCGGACCTCACCCAGGGGTGGGGCGACGCCGACGGTGCCATGCATAGGGTCCATCGGCAGCGGCAGTCGTAGACCGCTGTCGAGCGCCTGGTAGTGGACCAGGCGGGCGACTGGGTCTAGCTCGTAGATCCAGGTGAGTTCATCCAGTGGCGGGTGCAGCAGCGCGGTCTCCCGGCTGGCGGTCAACGCTCCGAAGAACGGCACGGTGGTACTCACACCCCAGTCGTAGCGGGGTTCGATGCTCACGAAGTGCACCGCGATGGTGTCTCCGGGTTCGGCGCCTTCGATGAAGAAGGGTCCGGTCTGGGGGTTCAAGAACCGCGGGTCGCACACTTGCGAGGGCCGGTCGGCCGGGGACTTGAGCCGTCCGGCGAAGGCATCCATGGTGGAGGTGCGGATGACCGTGCCGGGTCGAACCGAGGCGACCGGGTCGGCGCCCCCGAAGGTGTAGACGAGGGAGTCGAGCGGCTGGTCCTCGTCGAGCTCGTGGTGCAGAGTTTCGGACAACGTCGCGCCTCCAATTGGTTGGCATGCGGCGCTGGTGGTTTCCGTGGCGGCAGCGCCGGGCCTGGTGGGTGTTTAGGAGAACTTGCCGAGGAGCTGGTCGGCCGCGGCGCAGGCCCGTTGCACGCAGGACTCGGTGAGTGCCGTCCAGTGGGCTGTGGCCGCATCCTGGCCGGACAGCGTCTGGGCCTCGTCCAGGAACTCCGTTTGCAGGGCGTCGAAAGCGGCGCGCACGATCCGTTGCCGGTCGTGGTAGGCGCTGCCGTGCTCGTCGCCGGCGACCAGTTCGAGCAGCCGTTGGAACCGCCACCACATGGAGTCCTCGGCGTAGCGGTCCTCCTCGGCGTGTTCCGGGTTGGGCCCGGTGCCGCGGGCGGTGCCAGGGGTGGCCAGCAGCGGTGGTACGCCGTTCTGGTGCACGACCACGGGCAGGTACAGGCTGGTGCACGGGGTGACCGGCGCCCACCACATCACAGGCGTCCCGCCTTGGGGTAGCACGGTGATGGTGGAGGCCGCGGTGTTGCCCCAGGTGAACCCGGCGGTGCTCTGGTGCATGCACAGGGTTAGGAAGTCCGGCCGGGCGGGGTTGAACTTCGGGCCCTGGAGGAACGAACCCTCGTAGTGGTCGCTCAGAACCCGCCTGGCCTCGGTGAACCCGATCGGGCCGTCTTGGAGGAACCCGCGCAGCAGGCTGCGGGACCGCTGCAGCCGGATGTGGGAGACCTGCAGCGGCACCGCCGGGTCCGTGACCGCGGAGGCGAAGTCCAGCCGCTCACCGGCTGCTGGCCACCCGTTGCTCTGTGCCCACTCAGCAAGGTCGCCGGCGCTGCGGGTCCAGTCATCGCGCAGGGTGGGTTCGTTGGACAGCGCCCAGGTGGGCTCGTCCACGGCCTTGGCCGCCCAGCGCCGGCCGGTGGTCTCCAGCACCCAGATGTCGTTCGGGTCGGCGATCAGGTAGGAGTTGTCGTAGGCCGCTGTAGCCAGGTCCTGGCTTCGGGTTCCGGCGCCCCACTGGCCGTAGCGCTCGACCAGGTCGGTCATCACCTCGACGGCCGCGCGGGCGGAGTCGGCGCGCTCGAGGGCGAGGCGCAGCAGCTCCATTCCCAGAATGCCGGGCTCGACGCGCTCACCGTTGCGATGTCGTGCCTGGTTGACCGCCAGGTCGCGGGTGAAGATGGCTTCGTTGCCAATGGCCACACCGTGTGCGTTCAGGCCGAACTCGTGGCCCCAGCACCAGTACGGCGAGGAACCGAGGTGCGGGATGGTCTCGGCGATGTCGTCGATCTCGAGGTATGCAAGCCGCAGCCTGTCGTGTGCGCGGCGGGCCGGCAGGTAGCGCAGCGGTTGCGCCTCACGTGTCGGCCTGTCGCTGTTCTTGCCGAGGATGGTGCCGCCCAGGCTGGAGTGCGACGCCTTCACGGCGAAGGTGTCGCAGCTCCATGGCCGGCCCGGGCAAGTCGTGGTCATGCGCCCTCCTGCGCCAGTTTGCGGGCGTGGGTTGGGGTGTAGTACTTGCCATTGGTCCACTTGGTGATGGCTACGTGCAGCACCGGGCCAAGGATCATGGCCACGAACGAGGCGTAGTAGATCGGGTAGACCCCGACGATGCCGAGCGCGCCGACAAACACCGCGATGCCGAGGGAGACGAGTCCGCAGGGGTTCCAAGGGCGCACGTCCTGCTCGTGGAACTCGATGTCACTGACCCGACCAAGGTTGAGGGCGCGACGGCAGATGAAGTAGTCGGCCAGGATGATCAGCACCCAGGTGTTGGTCAACACCCCAGTGATGGCCAGGAACGTACCCAGATGGTTGATCACATCGGTGATATAGAAGACCACCCCGAAGAACCACACCAGGAACATCCAGTACGGGCGACCGGGCTTGAAGTGCGCCGCGACCTCGAAGCCGCTGGCCAGCGCGATCGAGCCCGAGTATAGGTTCATCACGTTGATGCGGATCTGGGTGATGACCACGAACACGACGCCGAGGAGCCCCATCAGGTGCACGAACATGAACCCGGGGTCTTGGGCGTTGGACTGGGCGTTCGGGCCGGACAGCTCACCCAGCAGGCTCGCCCCGATGAAGCAGCCCAGGAAGATCACGGTAAACATCGGCACCAGTTCCAGCAACATGATGGAGGCGGTGCCCCGGTAGCGGATGTCCTTGGCTGCGAACCGGCCGTAGTCGGTGGCCATCAGGCCCTGGAAGATCATCTGCCCGTTGGCGAAGCTGAGCGCGTTGATCAGCGCGGCGACGGTCAGCGGCCCGGTGGCGTGCCAGCCACCCGGTCCCACGGCGTGGTGTTGGGTGAACAGGTCCCACATCCCGATGGCCAGCAGAACCAGGAAGATCGGGAAGCCCCACGACTGCAGCCGGGACATGGCGTGCATGCCGCGCCACACGAACCCGATGGTGAACAGGCCGATGAGCGCGAAGATGGCCACTCCGCCGAGGGAGTTGATCGGGACCCCGAAGTAGATCGCGGCAGCGTGAGTGACGATGGTGCCTTCGAACAGGAAGTAGTAGATGTAGTTGACCGCGTAGATGAACGAGGTCACCGCGGCGCCGCGGCTGCCGAAGCCCAGCCCTCGGCTCAGCAGGTTCTGGGACAGACCTTCACTGGAGGCCATGCGCATAGTGAGCATGCCGATCAGCACCGCGCCGATGAAGAAGTAGCCGATCGGGATCAGCAGCAACGGGAAGCCGACAAGGAACGTCTGCTGCGCGCCGAAGGAGAAGAAGAACATTGCGGTGGCGTTGCCGAGCAGCACCAGGCTGATCGCCGGGATCGGCCAACGCAGGTTCCCCGGGACCCGCTCGGTAGCGAAGCTTTCGATCTGATCGTCCAGGGAGGTGGTGGGCCCCCGGAACATGGCTTGCAGCGACATGGCTACTCCGATCCAGATGGTGAGGGGATGAACTGGCAGAGGTCTCGAGCGATACGTGCCCCGATGGTGCGCAACGTCCGTCGGGACAAGGCCGGGTCCTGCCCGGCCCCGGGGGCTTCGTCGACAAGCGCGTAGACCCGACCGAAACCGTGGTCGGCGAGCACTCGGTCCGACAACTCGGTGGAGCGGCTGCCCACCACCGCGATGGCCGGCAGGCCGGCCGCCTTGGCGCGGGCGGCCACCTTCAGCGGTGCCTTGCCCAGCAGCGTCTGCGCGTCGAGTCGGCCCTCGCCGGTGACCACCACATCCGCTTGGCACAGCGCCTCGTCGAACCCGGACAGGTCCAGACACAGGTCGGACCCGCTGCGCAACTGGCCGCCGAGAGCCAACCCGGCGAACCCGGTCCCGCCGGCGGCCCCGGCTCCCGCGGCCTGGGGGTCCGCCTCGGGGATAGCGTCTTGGACCAGCCTGGACCAGCGCGCCATCGCCTGTTCCAGCCGCTGCACCGCCTCCGGGTCCGCCCCCTTCTGCGGGCCGAACACGTGGGCCGCGCCGTGCGGGCCCAGCAGTGGCGTGTCGACGTCGACGGCGAAGGTAAAGTCGGTCTGGGTGGCGGCGGGGGTCAGGGTGGACAGGTCCAGGCGGGCAGTGTGGGCCAGGTGTTGAGGGGTCGGTGGCACCTCGCGGCCGCCGTCGTCAAGCAGCCTGGCGCCGAGGCCGACGAGCATGCCGGCGCCCCCGTCGGTGGACGCGCTGCCGCCCAGCCCGACCACCAGACGCCGAAAGCCCAGCTCCAACGCCGCGCGCAATGCTAACCCGAGCCCGAGCGTGGTGCACCGCTCCGGTAGCAACTGGCCATCGGCCAGCTCCTGGAGGCCGCAGATACTGGCCAGCTCGACCACCGCGGCCGAGCCTCGGGTGGCGATGCCGACCCGGGTCGGCTCCCCGCGCGGTCCCGCCGCGGGCACCTCGACCAGAGTGTGCTCCGCCGCCAGGGCGACCTCGAGGGTCCCGTCACCCCCGTCGGCCACCGGCAGGACCCTGGTAGCGGCTGCGGGCAGCACGCCGCGGATCCCGGCGGACAGGCAGTCCGCCACCTCGCCGGCGCTCAGCGTTCCCTTGAACTTGTCCGGGGCGAGGACGATCCGGGGTGATCCACGCAACATGGATCGAAAATGTAAGACAAGTTTACCCGTCTGGCAAGAGTGCCTAATCTATGCTGCAGATCACACTTCATCATCGGCCGGACGGAGGGGCATGACGACCGAGGGGCTCAAGCCGGTGCAATTGAGGGTCAGTTCGATCGTGGACGCGGTCGAACAGTCGCTGCGCGAGCAGATCCTCGACCAAGACATCCCCAGTGGGTCCCCGGTGCGTGAGACCGAGGTCGCCCGGGTCTTCAACATCGCCCGGCCCACCGCCAAGGCGGCCATCGAACGGCTCGTGGCCGCCGGGCTGCTGCGCCGCGACGCCCACAAGAGCGCCCGGGTGCCGACCCTCTCGAGCGAGGACGTCAGCGACCTGTACTCCACGCGCATCCTTCTGGAGTCCGCGATCTGTCGGTCTCTCGCCAAGCAGCGGAACCTGCCGGCCACTGCCATGGCCAGCATCGAGGAGCTGCGCGCGGTGCCGGAAGATGCACCGCCCAGGCAGTTCGTTGAACCGGATATCGCCTTCCACAGCGACCTGACCAGGCAAGCCGGCGGGACTCGGCTGACCAGGATCCACGGCTCCCTCATGCAGGAGATGCGGCTGTGCATGGCTCAGGTGCAAGCCCACCGGCTGATTCCGCCGGACATCATCGTTGCGGAGCATCAAGAGATCGCAGACGCCATCGCAGCCGGAGACGGGGCAGCGGCGGCGCACGTGCTCTGCTCCCATCTCGTCCGAGCACGCACAGCGCTGCTGGCCTACCTCGAATCGGTCAAGACGCCCAGCACGTCTTCCGGCAACTTCGATCCGAGGGATTAGCGGCATTGCGGGGGCGGACGGGTCGACATCTCGGTCATCCTGAACGGTAGGACCGCGGCAACGGGGCACGCCCGAGAAATCGCCTGGCCAGTGGAAAGTAATGACCCCCCGAAGGTGTAGCCGTCTCGTATGGAGCCGCAGGGTCATCAGGGCTGGGCGGTGATGCAGCGTGAAGGCACCGGAACCCGTGACCAGGCCCGTGACCAGGACATGGGAGACGGGTCGGAACGTGTGGAGATGGATGCGTCGCCGACCGGGAAGGGACTGGCGATGGGCAGGCAACGACGGTCAAGTCCGCTGGGGTGGTGTACGAGGTTGATCCTTCGGTTGGGCGTGTTGGTTAGGCCGTGAGGGCTTGGAGTTCTGGCTCGGTGTTCACCTCCTCGACCGTTGCGTCGACGGTCTGTGACCTCGCGAGGACGTCGAGTCCGAGGTAGCGGCGGCCTTCGGCCCATTCGTCGTGCTGCTCGGCCAGGACGGCGCCGACGAGCCGGATGATGCTGGGCCGGTCGGGGAAGATGCCGACCACGTCGGTGCGGCGGCGGATCTCGCGGTTGAGCCGTTCGTTGGGGTTGTTGGACCAGATCTGGCGCCAGATCTCCTTCGGGAACGCGGTGAACGCCAAGATGTCGGCGCGCGCCTGTTCGAGATGTTCCGCCACTGCGGGGAGCTTCTCGGCCAAGGCGTCGACAACCCGGTCGAACTGGGCGTGCACCGCCTCGGCGTCGGGTTGGTCGTAGATCGAGTGCAGCAGTGCCTTGACCCATCCCCAGGAGCTCTTCGGGGTCGCGGCCATCAGGTTCGCGGCGTAGTGGGTGCGGCAGCGTTGCCAGGCCGCACCCGGCACGGTGGCGCCGATCGCGGCCACCAGCCCGGCGTGCGCGTCGGAGGTGACCAGCTTGACCCCGGTCAGGCCGCGGGCCGTCAGGTCCCGGAAGAACGCCAGCCAGCCGGCGCCGTCCTCGCTGGAGGTGACCTGCACACCGAGGACCTCGCGGTGCCCATCGGCGTTGACGCCGGTGGCCACCAGCACGTGCACCGGCACCACCCGACCGCCCTCGCGGACCTTGAGCACCAGTGCGTCGGCGGCCACGAACGTGAACGGCCCGGCCTCCTCCAGGCGGCGGGTGCGGAACTGCTCGACGTGCTCGTCGAGCTCGCGTGCCATCACCGAGACCTGGCTCTTGGACAGGCCGGTGATGCCCAGGGTCTGCACCAGCTTGTCCATCCGCCGGGTCGAGACACCGAGCAGGTAGCAGGTCGCCACCACGCTGGTCAGCGCCCGCTCGGCCCGCTTCCTGCGCTCGAGCAGCCAGTCCGGATACAGGCTGCCCTGCCGCAGCTTGGGCACCGCCACATCGAGGGTGCCGACCCGGGTATCGAGGTCACGGTGCCGGTAGCCGTTTCGGGAGTTCACCCGCTCACTGCTGCGCTCGCCGTAGCCGGCGCCGCACACCGCGTCGGCCTGCGCGGACAGCAACGCGTTGACGAACGTGGTGAGCAGATCACGCATCAGGTCAGGGCTCGCCTGCTCGAGCTGCTCGGTCAGGAACCGGGCGGGGTCGATACTGGGTCCAGCGGTCATCGTGGTGTCCTTCTTCGAGTCGGTTGTGAGAGATCACTCGAAGGATCCACCCGGTGGCCGCGCCTACGTCGGAGGCACGCGCTCACTCAGGTCCGTCGTACACCACTCTGCTGGACTCCACTGCAACGACGAGACCGGGGGAGAGGCGAGAGACGGCGGTTTGGGTGCTCATAACCCAGAGGTCGCAGGTTCAAATCCTGCCCCCGCTACTGTAAAACCGCAGGTCAGAGGCCCCTTCTGTTTCAGGAGGCGCCTCTTGCTTTGCCCACCTGTGACCAGATCCGTGACAGAACGGGTGCCGAGTTGGGGTCGGACGGTGAGACGCGAGGGAACGCAGGCGACTGGTGTCAGACCGAGCGAGGCTCCCGAGACCGCGATCTCTGGGTCGGATTTCAAGCGGCTGAGTCGCTTGGCTGGGCCTGTCGGCAAGGGGATTCTGGATCGCCTGGCTACCTGGCTGTACGGAGGCGCGCGCAGATCACTCCCCACGGGTGAGGCGCCGGGGCTGTTCGCGGTGCACGCTCGCAGTGCGGTGTGAGAGGAAGGTGATCGGCATGCCTCTGGGGAGGCGACACGAGCGCCAGGAGCGTCGGGCGGAACGACGGGGAGAGCCCGGTCCGGTTCACTACAAGATGCGTCAGCGTCTGGTCTCGATCGGGGACGACTTCTGGATCGAGACCGACAGCGGTGAGCGGGCCTACAAGGTCGACGGCAAGGCACTCAGGCTGCGGAAGACGCTGGTTCTCGAGGACGCCGAAGGCCATGAGCTGGCGAAGATCCAGTCGAGGGTCATGCGCGTGAGGGACGCGATGGAGGTCGAGGATCCCGACGGCAACCGGATCGCCATGGTCAAGAAGGCGATGATCACCCCGTTCCGCGATCGTTGGGACGTGGAGATCACCGACGGCCCGGACCTCGAGGTGCAGGGCAACCTGGTCGACCACGAGTACACGTTTACCGACGGGCGTACCCCGGTCGCCACGGTCTCGAAGAAGTGGTTCCGTGTTGCCGACACCTATGGTGTGGAGGTCGCGCCGGACCAGGATCCCGTCCCTGTCCTGGCCGCCACGGTCGCGCTGGACATGATGGCCCACGAGGACCGCTGAGCGTAGCCCTGACCTGGTGGCCACGAAGCGGGAGCGCGAGCGATGGACGAGAGGGCGATCCTGATCGTCACCGCGACGCTCTTTGCATGGGGCCTGGTCTCCCGGCGCCTGGAGCGGGCTGACCTCAGCGCTCCGATCGTCTTCACGCTGGTCGGCGGGCTGGTCGCAGCACTCGGCCTCGAGGACGTGGAGGCGGCTCCGGAGACCGTCAAGCCTCTGGTGGAGATCACGCTTGTGTGGGTCCTCTTCTCTGACGCTGCCCGGGTCAGGCTCCAGGAGATCAGGCAGGACGCCGGCAGGTACGTCCGCCTGCTCGGTATCGGTCTGCCGCTCAGCATGCTCGCCGGCTGGGGGCTGGGGGTGGTTCTCTTCCCGGGGCTCGGTGTGTGGCTGGCTCTCCTGGTGGGCGCTGCTCTGGCCCCGACCGATGCGGCCTTGGGTGTGCCGGTGGTTACCAACAAGGTGGTTCCCTCTCGGATTCGCCGGCTCATCGCGGTCGAGAGCGGGCTGAACGACGGGATCGCAACTCCTGTGGTCATGCTCGCGATCGCCGGATCTGCCTCCGCCGAAGGCATCGCGGGTGCACCCGGAGCGGTGGAGGCGGTCCTCGAGCTGCTGCTCGGCGTGGTCGTGGGCTCGGCCGTCGGCTTCGGCGGTGGCTGGCTACTTCGTCGGGTCCGCCAGCTTGGCTGGGCCGAGGAGAACTTCGCCGGCATCGCGGTCCTCGCCCTCGCGGCGGCCGCCTACGCGGCAGCATTGGTGCTGCACGGCAACGGCTTCGTCGCAGCATTCTGTGGTGGAATGGCGTTCGGCGCCGCTGCCGGACGACGCGGACCCGCCGAGCTTCTGTTCCTCGAGCAGGCCAGCGGGCTGGCCTCCCTTCTCGTCTGGCTCGTGTTCGGTGCCATCGCGCTGCCCCTCATACCCGAACGAGCCGAGGCCACCACGATCCTCTACGCCGTGCTCAGCCTCACCGCCGTCCGGATGGTCCCTGTCGCCGTAGCCCTGGTCGGTGCCCACCTCGACGTCCGGACCGTGGCGTTCGTCGGCTGGTTCGGCCCCCGCGGCCTGGCGTCACTCGTCTTCGCCCTCCTCGCCCTGGAAGAACTCGGACCCGACGCGGACGAGGCGGTCGCCGTCATCGCCACGACCGTGTTCTTGAGCGTGCTCGCCCACGGCGCCACTGCGGGACCTGTGGCCGACAGGTATGGCAGGGCCATGGCTACGGTCTCCGAACCCGGGGGACCGGTGCCCGACTTGCTCGTTCGTGGGCTGCCCAGACGCACACCCACAGTCGCTCAGCGCGAGGCAGGGCGCGACGACCGACCCGACGGGTGAGGGGCAGGCCAGGAGCCGGCGACACATGACATGCCCGGGGCGGCAGCTCCGCACGGCCCGACCACACCATCCGACCGGGGTTCTCATCCGTCGTGGGTGATGCCAGGCGCCGCCCGCAACTGCAACCGTGGGCAGGTCAGCCAGGGGTCGCACGGCCTGGTCTTCATGCTCTGGAGGTGCCGATGGCGGGTTCGACATCCATGCCCGCCGCTCCGGCTTTCCACGTCATGTCCAAACCCACCGGGGCGATCTGCAACCTCGACTGCGAATACTGCTACTTCCTGTCCAAGGACCAGCTCTACGCCGGGAGCGGTTTCCGCATGGCGCCACACGTCCACGAGGCCTACATCAGCCAGCTCCTGTCGGCCCATGAAGGCGTCGACGAGGTGGTCGTGGCGTTCCAGGGCGGGGAGCCTACGCTGATGGGCCTCGACTTCTTCCGCCGGTCCCTCGAGCTGGAGGAGCGCTTCCGGCGACCAGGCCAGAGAATCCTGAACACGCTCCAGACGAATGGCACCCTCCTGGACGACGAGTGGGGGACGTTCTTGCGAGAGCACGACTTCCTGGTCGGCTTGTCCGTCGACGGGCCGGCGGATATGCACGACGCGTTCCGGGTCGACAAGGGCGGTAAGCCGACTTTCGAGAGGGTCATGCGGGGCCTCGCCGTACTCCGACGTCACGAGGTCGACTGGAACGCCCTGACCACCGTCAACGCCGCGAACGGCGACCACGGTCGCGAGGTTTACACGTTCCTGCGCGACGACCTTGGAGCCCGGTTCGTCCAGCTCATCCCGATCGTCGAGCGGGCGACAGCGGCGCTGCTCCCGCTGGCCAAAGCCGGTTGGGGCCGCCGGTCGGGTGAGCGCCCGCTGTACCGCCAGGAGGGCAGCCTCGTCACGCATCGCACCGTGGGCGCCGAGCAGTACGGGGAGTTCCTGGTCGAGGTCTTCGACGAGTGGGTGCGACGACACGATGTCGGCGAGGTCTTCGTTCAGGTCTTCGACACCGCGCTGGCCCACTGGATGGGCCTGGACCAGGTCGGCATGTGCGTGCACGCCCGGACCTGCGGATCGGCGATCGCGCTCGAGCACAACGGCGACGTCTACTCCTGTGACCACTACGTCGAGGACGAATACCTGCTGGGCAACATCGCCGACGGGCGCACCCTCCTGGAACTGGCTACTTCACCCGGGCAGGCCGCCTTCGGGAGAGCCAAGCTCGACACGCTGCCGGAGTACTGCCGACGCTGCGATGTCCGGTTCGCGTGCAACGGGGGCTGCCCGAAGGACCGGTTCATCAGTACGCCGGACGGCGATCCCGGCCTCAACTACCTCTGCGCCGGGTACCAGCGCTTCTTCCGGCACATCGACGAGCCCATGCGCATCATGGCCGATCTCCTGCGCCACGGCAAAGACGCTGCCGCGGTTGGTGACTGGTACGCCGAGCACGAGCTGCGTGTCTCACCCCGACCGGACGATGGCAGCAGACCCGGCTAGGGGAGCACGGTGACAGGGGCGCACCCCGGCGAGACGGCACTCATGTGATACGGAGAACAGACCATGGCTGGGAGACAGACCGACGTCCTGGTCGCGGCCTACCAAGACATCACCACGGCGACGCGGGACTTCGAGTCGTTGGTAGCGCTCGTGAAGCAGAAGGAACTGGTGATCGAGGGCGTCATCCTCGTCAGTCACGCCGAGGACGGCAGCGTCTCGGTCGAGCTCACCGGCGATCATCTCGGGCGCACCGGCGCGCGATGGGGCGGCGGGGTCGGGCTCGCAATCGGGCTCTTCGCACCGCTGCTCCTCGCCTCGACGGTAACCACAGGTGCGGTGGTCGGCTGGCTCGCCGGCAAGTTCAGTGGGACCCGGCTGCAGCAGCAGGTCCAGGAGATGATCGGGGCGAACCTGCCCCCTGGTTCGGCTGGGGTCATCGCTGTCTTCGACGACACCGAGCGACTCGGCATCGAGCAGGCGCTCGGCTCAGCGCTGCTGCGATCGGTCGTGCAGGGCGACACGGAGGGGAACGGGGCGCTGAAGGAGTCCCTCGCCGACGCCATGGGCAAGTTCAGTCCCGACCGCACCGTGCTGCCGATCCCCGACCGCAACTTCGGCGGGGCCGTGGGGCGCACGCTCGACCAGTCCGTCGAGGACTGGAGCATCGTCGCCCCGGTGAGTCCGCCGGTGGGCGCCCCGAATGTCCTCATCGTGCTGATCGACGACGCGGGGTTCGGCGGCCCGAGCACCTTCGGCGGCGCCATCAAGACGCCCAACCTCACCCGGGTCCAGCAGATGGGGCTCACCTACAACCGTTTCCATGTGACGGCAGTGTGCTCACCCACGCGGGCGGCGATGCTGACCGGCCGCAACAACCACCGCGTCGGCTTCGGCTCGATCGCGGAGTACCCCGGTCCCTTCCCCGGCTACACGGCCGCGGTGCCGAAGAGCTGTGCCGCGCTTCCCCGCGTCCTTCGCGAGAACGGATACGTCACCGGAGGCTTCGGCAAGTGGCACCTGACGCCGGACACCGTCCAGGGCGCAGCCGGACCGTTCGACCGGTGGCCTCTGTCCTGGGGGTTCGACCACTTCTGGGGCTTCCTCAGCGGCGCCGCGGGTCAGTACGACCCGATCATCACCCAGGACAACTCGGTGCTCGGCGTACCGGAGGGGGAAGGCGACGAGCAGTACTACTTCCCCGACGACCTCACCGACAAGTCCGTCGAGTGGCTGCACGCCGTGCGGGCCCAGGACGCCAGGAAGCCGTGGTTCATGTACTACTCGACCGGCTGCAGCCACGCCCCGCACCACGTGGCGAAGGAATGGGCCGACAGATACAAGGGCGCGTTCGACGAGGGCTGGGACGTCTACCGCCGCCAGACCCTGGAGCGTCAGAAGCGGCTCGGGCTGGTGCCCGAGGACACCGAGCTGACCGAGCGTCCCGACCTCTTCCCGGCCTGGGACTCGCTCACCGAGGACGCGAAGAAGCTCTACGCGCGGCAGATGGAGGTCTTCGCCGGCTACTCCGAGAACGCCGACTGGAACGTCGGCCGGTTGCTCGACGCCATCGACGAGTCCGGCGACCTCGACAACACGCTCGTCTTTTACGTCTGGGGCGACAACGGCGCGAGCATGGAGGGCACCCTCACGGGCTCGTTCAACGAGATGACCTTCCTCAACGGTGTCGTCCTGGACGCCGAGCAACAGCTCGAGCTGATCAACGCGTACGGCGGGATCGAGGCCATCGGCGGCGACCACACCGCGCCGCACTTCGCCTCGGCGTGGGCGCACGCCAACAACACCCCCTTCCAGTGGGGCAAGCAGACCGGGAGCCACCTCGGCGGGACGCGCGACCCGATGGTGGTCGCCTGGCCCAGCAGGATCAGGGCAAACGGCGAGGTGCGGTCCCAGTTCACGCACTGCATCGACATCGCGCCGACCGTCCTGGAGGCAGCCGGGATCCCCGAGCCGACGGCAGTCGACGGCATCGGCCAGGAGCCAATGGACGGCACCAGCTTCTTCTACACCTTCGACGACGAGGACGCCGCCGAGCGGCATACTGTCCAGTACTCCGAGTCGTTCGGCAGCCGGGCGATCTACAAGGACGGCTGGTGGGCCTGCGCACGGCTGGAGAGGGCCCCCTGGGACTTCTCACCCGAGACGCTCGCGCGCTTCGCCCCTGGCGCCTACGACCCGGAGCAGGACGTGTGGGAGCTGTACTACCTCCCCGACGACTTCTCCCAGGCCCACGACCTCGCCGACCTACACCCGGAAAAGCTCGAAGAGCTCAAAGACCTGTTCTGGCAGGAGGCAGAGCGCAACCGTGTCCTGCCGCTGCTCGGTGGGATGTGCATCTTCTTCGGCATCCTCCCGCCGCTACCGACCATCCCGCGGTACACGTTCGCTGGCGACGTCCAGAACGTCCAGCGGGGCATGGTGCCCCCCATCGCCGGCCGGTCCTACGCCATCGAGGCGGAGCTCTGGGTCCCTGATGAGGGCGCAGAGGGTGTCATCGTCGCCAACGCCGACTTCATCGGCGGCTTCGCCCTGTGGGTCGACGCCGACCGGCACCTCCATCACACCTACTCGTTCCTCGGGGTGGAGACGTACAAGCAGGTGTCAACGACGAAGATCCCCACCGGCGAGGTCACCGTGAAGGTGCTGTTCGAAGCCGACGAGGCCAAGCCGGGCACCGGTGGCGCGGTCACGTTGTGGGCCGACGACGAGCTGGTCGGTGAAGGGTCACTGCCCAGGACCGTGCCGGTCACCTTCTCGTCGTACGCCGGGATGGACATCGGCCGGGACAACGGCCTCGTCGTGGATCTCGACTACGAGGACAAGGCCCCCTACGCCTTCACCGGAACCGTCCGGCGGGTCGTCTTCGACCTCCAGCCGGCCTCTGCCGAGGAGGAACGGGCACTCCACAGGCACGCGGCCGCCCACAGGGTCGCCCACGGAGCGGGCTCCTGACCAGCCGCTGGGGTGGCAAGCCCGGTGACCCCAGTGTCGGGGCCCACGGACTCCGCCGGTCCGCCCGGCCAGGCGTTCCTGGTGTCGACCTCTATCCGCCACGTGGATATGCGAATGTGGCAACGCGCGATCTGGAGTGTGACCGCTTGCACGTGTAGCCCGGTCGTGTCGAACGTCAGGACCTTCAGCGTGCCGGTGGTGCGCTGCCGTCGGACTGAACCCCGTGACCAGACCCGTGACCAAGACGTGGCGAGACGTCTCGACACGGGTGGCGACCCAGGAGTTGCCGGTTGGCAGGTGACCCGCGATGGGGTGGGACGGAGGAGAGCGGGGGAGAGGGTTGAGACGGCGGTTTCGGTAGCACCGTGCCGGCGGCCGCACTGTAGACATCTCGCTGCTCCGACCTCGAGCACAAGCGTCAAAAACGGGTCGCGTTGCGGCTAGATCCCTCGGAGGCGGCTGTACTTACGCAAGTTTCCACCGAGTAGGTGTTGACAGTAGTGGATTCCCTCACAGAGAGTGTCTCTGTGGCAGATTTCCCCCATCTCGACGAGGTCGATCGGCAGATTGTCGCGGCCCTCCAGGTAAACGGTCGTGCGTCCTGGCGCAAGATCGCGGCGGCCCTGGGCGCTTCAGAGTCGACCGTGACCCGCCGCGGTCAGCAGCTGTTGAGCGACCGGGCGGTCGCGGTCACCGGGGTTTTGGATCATCTCCGCTGTGGGCTGGGGATCTCGATTCACGTGCGGTTGCGCGTTCGGCCCGGGTGCGCGCTGAAGGTTGCACGTGCGCTCGCCGCGCACTCGCGGCCGCGCTTCGTCGCTGTGGTGACTGGCTCGTTCGACGTCAGTGCTGAGATCGTGGTCGCCAGCCACCGCGAGGTGATGCGGGTGTTGGACGAGTTGGACGGCATCGACGATGTCGTGGAGACCGAGTCCATCGTCGTGACCCGCAAGTTCAGCGCGTTCGAGGAGTGGAACCCCTGCAGCCTCGACGGTCGCGCGGTCGACTTACTGCGGGCTGGCGCGGAGGTCACCGACTACGCCCACCGGGACTGGACGGAGACCGAGCAGCTGACGGATCAGGACGTCGCGATCGCGCGAGTTCTTGCGACTAATGGGCGCCGTAGCTACGCCGGGATTGCGACGGCGGTGGGCACGAGCGAGTCCACGGTGGCCAGGCGTGTGGAGTCCATGGTGCAGCGTGGCTGCTTGCGGTTCCGCACGGTCTTCGAGGCGCCGACGGTCGGCTACGACGTGGAGTACCTGCTGTGGCTCGAGGTCGCACCGGGGCTGGTCGAGGAGGTCGGCGAGCGGCTGGCCAAGCATCCGGCGACCCGCTACGTGGCCGCCACCACCGGACGCCACAACCTGATCCTGCAGGGGGTGCTGTCTGGATACGGCGACCTGTACCCCTACACCACCGAGGTCATTGGACAGCTCCCGGGCGTGCAGTCGGCTGACCTCACCCTCCAGGTGCAAGCCCTCAAGCGCGCCTGGGTGCCCATCGGCGACGACGGTCGCCCTCAACCGCGGGAGATGTGATGACACAAGAACCTTGGCAGTGGGACGAGCCGACGTGGCGCGGCCACGTCGAGAAGGTGCGCGCGGGCGCGTCGCTGAGGCCGGAGCAGTGGCCGGGTAATGCGTGTGTCGCCGTGGCGATCTCCTTCGACTCCGACCACGAGACCATCCCGCTGCGCGACGGTGAAACCAGCCCGGGCCGGCTGGCGCAGGGCGAGTACGGCGCCCGGGTGGCAGCACCGAAGATCGTGAAGCTGCTCGCGGACTATGACGTCCCGGCGTCCTTCTTCATGCCTGCGGTCTCGGGTCTGCTTCACCCGGCAGAGGTGGAGTCCTACGTGGCCGGCGGCCACGAGGTCGCGGTGCACGGTTGGATCCACGAGCGGAACACCCTGCTCGGCCACGCCGACGAGCTCGAGCTGACCGGTCGGGCCATGGACACCCTCGAGAAGCTTTCCGGTACTCGGCCGACCGGAATCCGCACACCCAGCTGGGACTTCTCGGACCACACCCTGGACGTCATCCGCGAACTGGGCTTCGTCTATGACTCCTCCTTGATGGCCGACGACGACCCGTACATGCTCGTGGCCGGGGGAGAGGAGACCGGGATCGTCGAGATCCCCGTGGAGTGGATCCGCGACGACGCGCCGTACTTCATGATGGAGCGCTACGCCAGCCTCCGCCCCTACATGCCGCCCCGATCGGCCCTGCAGATCTGGACCGACGAGTTCGACGCGGCGCGCGCAGAGGGCGGCCTGTTCCAGCTCACGCTGCACCCGCACATCATCGGCCACCGCTCGCGGCTGGTCGTGCTCCGCGACCTCCTGGAGTACATGCGCGGGCACGACGACGTCTGGTTCGCCAGCCACGCCCAGATCTCCGAGGTCCTCCGGCCGTAACCCGGCGGAGACCCAGGCTCAACCGCTCCACCCTCGCAACATCCACCACTGGTCGGGCACCGGCCATCACATGGGAGAGACGCATGTCCGCAACAACCACTACGCCGGCCACGACGGGCAGGCCCGGCACGAGGCTCAACCGCGAGCAGCGCAAGGCCATCGTCGCCGGCTCGATCGGGAATGCCGTCGAATGGATCGACTGGGCGCTGTACGCGACGCTGGCGCCGGTGTTCGCCGGCCAGTTCTTCGGCAGCTCCGACCCGGCGGTCAACCTGCTGTCCACGCTGGCGATCTTCGCCGTCGGCTTCGTCATGCGCCCGATCGGCGGCGCCCTGCTCGGCGCCTACGCCGACCGACGCGGTCGTAAGAAGGGTCTCACCCTGACCATCAGCTTGATGGCGGGCGCAGCGTTCGTGATCGCGGTGACCCCGAGCTACGGCACGATCGGCCTCGTCGCACCGCTGATCCTGCTGCTCGCGCGGCTGGTGCAGGGGTTTTCCGCCGGAGGTGAGTTCGGCTCGTCGTCCTCGTTCCTGGTCGAGTCCGCCGCCGCCAACCGGCGCGCGTTCGCCGGGTCCTGGCAGCAGGTCTCGGTCGGCGCAGGCGTGCTGGTCGCTTCGGGCACCAGCTACGTGCTCACCAAGCTGCTCAGCGACGCCGCGATGGCCTCCTACGGTTGGCGGATCGCGTTCATCGTGGGTGGGTTGATCGGTCTGGTCGGCCTCTGGCTCCGCAAGTCGATCGCGGAGACGGGCAGTTTTGAGACCGCCCGCGACACCGGGCGCACCGGGGAGAAGCACCCCCTGATGGGCATGGTCAAGGACCACCCGAAGGCGGCGCTACGGGTCGTCGGCATCACGATCGCCGGCACGCTGCTCTACTACATCTGGATGAGCTACATGCCGGGCTACGCCAGCACCACCACCAAGGTGAGCCTGAGCAACGCGCTGTTGGTCAACACCATCGCGGTCGCCTACTTCCTGGTGCTGCTGCCGTTTGTCGGGCTGCTCTCTGACAAGATCGGCCGCAAGGCCACCCTGTTCGGCTTCGCTTTCGGGTTCCTGGTGTTCGCCTATCCCGCGTTCCGGATGCTCGACAACGCCAGCTTCGGCACCCTGCTCCTAGTCGAGCTGATCGGCGTCACCTTCCTGACCGGCTACTCCGCCAACTGTGCGGTCATCATGTCCGAGCAGTTCCCGCCGGAGGTGCGGGCGACCGGCATCGGGCTGCCGTACGCCGCTGCGGTCGCGGTCTTCGGCGGGACCGCACCGTACATCACCACCTGGATGGCCACGCACGGATACCGCGACCAGACCTGGATCTACGTCGCCGGGGCCGCGCTGATCGGCTGCATCGTGTACGCCACCATGCCCGAGACCAAGGACAAGGCGTTCGTGTGAGCCAGCGCCATGTGCTGGTCACGGGAGCGGCAGGAGGCATCGGCGCCGCATGCGCCGCTGCCTTCGCCGCGCGCGGCGACCACGTGACCGGCGTCGACGCCCGAGCCGACGAGCTGACCGAACGACTGGTGGAGCTGACCGAGAAGCACGACGTGCGAACGCTGGCCTTGAGCGCGGATCTCGCTTACCCCGGCTGCGGGTCCCTGATCGCGGAGGCTGCCGAGAAGATGGGACCGGTCGACGTCCTCGTGAACGCCGCAGGCCTCTATCCCGCGACGCCGCTGCCGGACATGACCGCGGCTGCCTGGGACCGGGTGCAGGCGGTCAACGTGCGTGCCCCGATGCTCCTCACCGTCGCGCTCGGCGCCCAGGGCCGGCCCGCCGCCGTGGTGAACATCAGCTCGGGCGCGGCCACCCGCGCCCGCCCGGGGGCGGCGCATTACTGCACGTCCAAGGCGGCCCTGGAGATGGTGACGAAGGCCTGTGCCGTCGAGCTGGCCTCAGTCGGCATCCGGGTGAACGCCGTCTCGCCGGGCTTCGTCACCGTGGACAGCCCGGTCAACCCCGTCACACCGGAGTACCAAGACGCGGTGGCGCGCAACCCGATGGGCCGCCCCGGCTGCCCCGAGGAGATCGCGGTGGCGGTGCTGTGGCTCGCCTCTCCAGAGGCCTCCTTCACCACCGGCACCGTGCTCCGCGTCGACGGCGGCGCCACCGCCGGAACGACCGACCTGCCCATCCACTACCCGATGACCACGGCGCTGCAAAGCATCGGGGGAGAGAACAACTATGACCACGCCTGAACCGGGCTTCGAGGCCCACCGCTACACCGTTGTCGGCGCAGGCGCCATCGGCGGCACGCTCGCGCACCACCTGGCCCGCTCCGGCCACCACGTCAGCATCATCGACGCGGACCCGGACCATGTCGCGGCGATCAGCGCCTCGGGCCTCGCCGTGGTGCGCAGTGAGGAGCGGACGGTCGTCACCTTCGCCGAAGCCCTCACGCCGGCAGACGCCACGGCCGTCGCTGATCTCGACCGGGTCATCCTCGCCGTCAAGGCGCAGGCCACCGGCTCGGCGCTGGACTGGATCGCCCCCCGGCTGGCGCCTGACGGCTTCGTGATCTCCCTGCAAAACGGACTCAACGAAGCCTTCATCGCCGAACGCATCGGCGCCGACCGCACCGTCGGTGCCTTCGTCAACCTGTTCGCCGACGTCATCGGCCCCGGCGAGATCCGCGACGGCGGACTCGGCGCCCTCGTCGTCGGCGAGCTGGACGGCACCGTATCGGGACGCGTGACCTCGGTCGTCGAGGACCTGCAGGCCTGGGGCCCGGCCCAGGTCACCACCAACGTCTCCGGCTTCTTGTGGTCCAAGCTGGGCTTCGGAGCCATGCTCACCGCGACAGCGCTTGCCGACGCCCCGATGGCCGACCTGATCGACCGGCACCGCGACCTGATGTACCGACTCACCGCGGAGGTGTTCGACGTCGCCGCGGCCCAAGGCGTCCACCTCGAGGCATTCGACGCCTTCGACCCGGCCCCCTACGCGGGCGCCGACGAGGCCGCCAAAGACCGCGCCACCGACGCACTGGTGACCTGGCTGCGGACCATGCCGAAGGACCGCAGCGGCATCTGGCGCGACATCGCGGTGCGGCATCGGCCCACCGAGGTGCCCACCCACTACGGCGAGGTCCTCCGCGCCGCCCAGGCGGCCGGCATCAGGACGCCGCTGCTGGCCGGAGTGCTCGACAACATCCGCGATCTGGAGCACGGCGGCGAGATGTCCGAGCAGCGACTCGACCAACTGGACAAGGTGGTCGCGTGACCACGCTCCCGCAGCCGGACGACGTCCGCCCGGGCGACGTACGTCGCATCCACCAGTGGGTGCGCCAGCACCGGGAGCACCTCGTGGACGATCTGGTCGCGCTGGCCGAGCAGGAGACCCCCAGCGACGACCCAGGCCTGCTGGCCAAGGGCCTGGCGCATGTCGAAGCATGGGTCGAGCGCCGCCTCGGTGCCGCTGAGCGTCGCGTCCTGCACGAGGAGGAACGGTATGGCGCCGCCGTGGTGCTGGACTACCCGGCCAGCAGCACGGAGTTGATCGTGGCGCTGGGCCACTACGACACCGTCTTCGACGCCGGAACCCTGGCCGAGTGGCCGGTAAGAGTCGAGGGCGACAAGGTCAGCGGCCCCGGAGTGTTCGACATGAAGGGCGGGCTCGTCCAGATGGTGTGGGCGATGCGTGCGCTGGATGAGCTGGGCCTTCCCCGGCCGTCGATGAGACTGGTGATCAACGGCGACGAGGAGATCGGCAGCCCATTCTCTCGTCCCATCATCGAGGACTCAGTTGCGGGGGCGACCGCTGTCTACGTGTTCGAGGGGAGCGCGGCAGGAGGAGCCGTCAAGACAGCCCGCAAGGGGGTTGGCCTCTTCGACGTCGTGGTCGCCGGGGTTGAGGCCCACGCTGGTCTCGACCCGCTGGCCGGCGCGAGCGCCGTCGGGGAGATCGCTGCCGTGGTCACAGCCCTGCACGGGGCCGCTGACTTGGAGGCGGGCACCTCGATCAACGTCGGCGTGCTTTCCGGCGGCCGGCGACGCAACGTCATCGCCGGTTCCGCTACCGCCGGGATCGACGTACGCGTCGCAACGCTGGAAGAGCAGCAACGCGTAGACCGGATCTTTGCCTCGCTGCAGCCACATGACCCGAGGGTGACGATGTCGATAGAGGGCGGCTGGAATCGACCGGTCATGACCAGGACCGCAGCAGTGGCACATCTGTACGCGCTGGTACGCGCCGTAGCCGCCGCCCTCCAGGTCGACCTGCAGGAGGCTTCCGTCGGGGGTGCCAGCGACGGAAACTTCGTCGCCGCCCTCGGCATTCCCGTGCTCGACGGGCTCGGAGCCGTCGGTGAAGGAGCTCACGCACGGCACGAGGCAATCAGCATCGATGGCATGATCGAGCGCACCGCCGTGGCGGCAGGGTTGCTCGCCACCTTCGGTGATCATGAGGCATAACAAGCGAGCGGGAACCAGTAGCCCAAAGTTGCACTTGGCCGTGGGGCGCCCGCCCGGTCGTCGGCGGAACAGGCGGCTTGCGAGTAGGTCACATTCTCGCGGTTTGGTGACGGCCAGCCGTGAGGGGCATTGACGCCGACGTTCACCCCTCCGGTCAAGCAGTGCGCGGGGCTAATGCACTCGGCGGCGGCAGCGCACCGAACTGGACTGCTTGATTCGGTGGCATCTGGCCTTCGGACTGTGCCAGAACTCACGGCAGGATACCGGCCAATCCATTGCGCGACCAAGGAGCATCATGAGCCAAGCACAAGTGGCCACTGCACGAACGCGGCAAGCACAGTCACCCGTCCGCGCGGTCGTGGCCGGAGGAATTGGAAACGTCCTGGAGCAGTACGACAACCTGATCTATGCCTACTCGGCGGCGCTCCTCGGCCAGTTGTTCTTCTCCACCGGCGACGCGATCAGTAATCTCCTGGCCACCTTCGGGGTGTTTGCCGTCGGCTTCCTGATGCGCCCGCTGGGTGCCCTGTTCTTCGGCAACCTGGGTGACCGATTCGGTCGACGTCGCGCGCTCGTCCTCTCGGTCACCCTGATGGCTGTCTGCACGACCGCCATCGGTGTGCTGCCGACCTACGCCAGCATCGGCGTCTGGGCCACCCTCCTTCTCGTCGTCTTGCGTCTGCTGCAAGGATTCAGCGTCGGCGGCGAATGGGCCGGCTCGACAGCCTTCATCGTCGAGTACGCCCCAGAGGCGAAGCGGGGCCTGTACGGGTCCTTCCAGCAGGTCTCCACCGCGGTTGGGTTCCTCCTGGCCGCGGGGGTCAGCGCGGCAATGTCCTCCGGCTTCAGCGAGGACGAGCGTCTCGCCTGGGCCTGGCGAGTGCCCTTCCTGCTGGCCGCCATCACCGGGGCGATCGCGCTCTGGCTGCGGGTGGGCATCGAGGAAACTCCTCGTTTCGAGGAAGCTGCCGCCGAGCAGGAACTCGTTGCCAACCCGCTGCGGCAGAGCATGCGGACCCAATTCGCCAACATCGCCCGGGGCTTCGGGTTCACGCTCCTGTGGACCGTCGCCTACTTCCTCTTCCTGACCTTCGTGCCTACCTACCTGACCCAGTACAACCACGTTGACGCCGGTGTCGCCAACCGATCCGCGACCTTCGGCATCGCGCTGTTCGCCGTGCTCATCCCCGTCGCCGGCGCCCTGTCCGACCGCTTCGGACGGCGCCCGCTGCTGTTGACCTCCACAATCGGGTTCGTCTTGTTGTCCTGGCCGGTGATGGCGCTGATGGGACAGGGAAGCACTGCGGCAATCTACGGTGGCTGGGTAGTGCTCGCGGCACTGCTGGCCCTGTTCTCCGGTCCCGGTCCCGCAGCGCTCGCCGAGATGTTCCCCACCGGCGTGCGCTACTCGGCACTTTCGATCGGGTACAACATCTCCGTCGCAGCCTTCGGTGGGACCGCCCCACTGCTGGCGGTGTGGCTGATCAAGGTCAGCGATGTGACCACCTCACCGGCGTTTATCGCCATCGGCGCCGCGCTCATCACGACGTTCGTCGTCGCCTCCATGTCGGAGACCTTCCGCGGAGCTCTCCGATGAGCGGCACCGTCTGCGTGAGTTTCGACTTCGACGCCACCAGCCTGTGGATCGCCCGGGGCATGGCGTCGCCGGGACCACTCTCGAGAGGCGAGTTCGGAGCCGTTGCGGTTCCTCGAATCCTCAAGCTGCTCAGTGACTGCGATGTGCCGGCGACCTTCTACACCCCCGGCCAGACAGCCGACAGTTACCCCGACCTGGTGAGGCAGATCGCCGACGAGGGACATGAGCTGGCTCTCCACGGCTACTGTCACGAGCCAGTCTCGAACCTCACCGAGTCACAGGAACGGGACGTGATGCAGCGGTCAGCCGACCTGCTGGAAAAACTCACCGGCCACCGGCCCACAGGAAACAGGACCCCGAGCTGGGACTTCACCGACCACACCGTTGCCCTGGCGCTGGAGATCGGACTCGCCTACGACTCCAGCCTCATGGGCCACGACTACCTTCCTTACCTGGCACGCACCGGCGACCAATGGTCGACCGACGGACCCTACCGGGAGGGACCAACCACCAACCTCCTTGAGATCCCGGTGAGCTGGACGTTGGACGACTACCCCGCCCTGGAATACCTGCGAACCCCCCAGATCGTGATGCCCGGCCTACGCCGGCCGGCCGAAGTCTTCGCCAACTGGCTCGACGACGTCCGGTACATGCTCGAGGAGTTCCGTGACGGTGTATGCGTCCTGACTTTCCACCCCCAGGTGATCGGGCGAGGACACCGCATGCTCGCTCTCAAGCACCTCCTCGACGAGCTTCGCGGGCTGGGGGTGCAGTTCTCTCGGGTCGACGAGGTAGCTGCGGCTTGGCGCAGCGGTCGTCACCGCGACTGACGGTCGCTCCTAGGTCACAGGGATTTGGCCGCCGCAGCCAAGGCCCGGATGCCCGGCTCGATCTCTCCCGTAGGAATCGCTGTGAACCCGAGGCGCAGATGTCGTATGGGGCCCCGCTGGTGGGCGAAGAACTCGCTTTGTGGAGTCAGCGCGACGCCCCGGTCAGCGGCCGCAGCTGGAAGATTCGTCCAGTCCGCCCCCGCCGAGCGAAGCCACAAGCTGGTGCCGCCCGGAGGAAACTCCAGATCGGCGACGTCCATGTGGTTGACCACCGCCTCAGTGATGGCCTCCCAGCGACGCTTCAGCTCGCGTCGCACATGTCGAACTGCCCGGTAGTAGTCATCGGTCAACAAGAAGCCGGTCAGTGCACGCTGCAACTGCCCCGGAACCTGGCGCGTAGTCATCCGCTGCATGTCCCGGACTGCCGCGATCAAGTCCGGGCTGCCGACCATGAAGCCGAGCCGCAGCCCTGGGGCCAGCAACTTGGAAAAACTACCCAGATACACGCACCGTTCGGTGTTCTCCGACGCAGTCAACGCCGGGATTGGCCGACCCCTGTACCTCAGCTCGCTGTCATAATCGTCCTCCACCACCACCGTGTCGTGCTGGTCCGCCGAGGACAGCAGCCTCCTGCGGCGTGCCGCCGTCGTCGTCACGTTCGTCGGATGGTGATGGCTCGGGGTCACATGCACCAGGCGCACGTTCGCCAAGTCACCCAACTCCACCCGCACGCCGCGCTCGTCGACCGGAAGCGGCCGGATGCGGGCGCCATACGCGCGAAACAAATGGCGCGCCTCCGGATAGCCTGGGTCCTCCATCGCCACCAGGTCCCCGCGCCTCAGCAGGAGGCTACACAGCATCGACAGGCCATGCTGGCTGCCCAACGTCACCGTCACCTCATCCGGCCGCACGGTGAACCCCCGGGCCGGCAGCACCACCCGGCACAGCGCCTCCAGCAGCTGTGGATCGTCGCCGCCGCGATCAGCCAGGCTCGCCGACACGTGCGGCCGATCGAGCGCACGGCGCAGATGGCTGAGCCACGCGCGCGTGGGGAACAGCGACAGGTCCATCTGGCCAGTCACGAAGGGGTACGGGTAGCGGTGCCAGTCCGTAGGCGGTCCGGCTGGCCGGGTGAACCGTCTCACCAGACGGCCCGACCAGTTCGGATGCGAGGGCAGGTCGACCGGCGGTTCCGCGGCGAGCAGTTCCCCGTTGACGAACAGGCCGCTGCGATCGCGAGCCTCCACGTACCCCTCACCCACCAGCTGGTCGTACGCGGCAACCACAGTGGAGCGGGACGTACCCAGTTCTTGGGCGAGCTGCCGGCTACTGGGCAGGCGACCGGTGGTGCTGTACGACCCTGCCGCAATCCGCGCCTGGATGATGGACCGAACCTGCTGGACCAGAGTGCCGCGGTGCCCGGGGCCGAGCAGTGGCGCAGAACTGGTCTGGTTATTCGAGCGCACTCTGGCATTTTATGCGGGCCACCGTGTGGGCGAAGGTAGCGGTGGACGACCCCCTCGCGGGCGCAGCGGTTCGGGCGGCGAGCAGTGATGAGATCGGAGGTCTCGATGACCAGCACCCAGCTAATGGAGATCGACTACGCCGGCAGGGTGGCCGTCGTGACCGGTGCCGCGCGCGGAATCGGCGCCGGCCTCGTCTCCGCCTTCGCCGATGCCGGAGCGGCGGTGCTGGCTCTCGACCGCGACGCGGCCGAACTCGCAGCCGCCCAGGAAAGCCGGCACGACCGCCGAGTTGTCACCGAGGCCGTTGACGTCACCCAGTGGGAGGACGTCGCCGCTGCCGCCCAAGAGGCAAGGAGTCGGTGGGGCCGGCTCGATGTCTGGGTCAACTGCGCAGGGGTCTTCCCACAGGCGCCACTCGAAGAAGTCACCGCCGACCACCTGGCCGCTACCTTCGCCGTCAACGTGCACGGCGCGGTCGCCGGAGCCCAGGCGGCCGCACAACATCTAACTCATGGGTCCGGCGCCATCATCAACGTCTCCTCGATCGCGGCCACCCGCCCTCGGCCCGGACGCCTCGCCTACGGCACCTCGAAGGCGGCACTGGAACAGGCCACTCGCTGCCTGGCCGTCGAGCTAGCGCCGTACGGAATCCGCGCCAACGCCATCGCGCCCGGCTACATCGACACCGCCATGCTCGACTGGATCCGCCGGGACGCGCAGGCCACCCAGCAGGCGACATTCGAGGTGCCCCTGGGCCGCATCGGCTGCGTCGACGACATCGTCAATACCGCACTGTTTCTCGCCTCAGACGCCGCTGCCTACATCACGGGCGTCGTGCTGCCCGTAGACGGTGGCCTGCGCGCTACCACCGCCCGTCCCTGACCACCCTTCACCTAGGGTCCCCGCCCAGCAGTAAGGAGCCGCTCGTGTCCCAGCCCGTCCGCTATCGCGTCCCCGGCCTCGACGCCCCCGTGGAAATCCTTGTTGACCAATGGGGTGTCCCGCACCTGTACGCCACCAGCAGGCACGACGTGTTCATGGCCCAGGGGTTCAACGCCGCCCGGGAGCGACTCTTCCAACTCGACCTGTGGCGCCGTCGCGGACTGGGGCTGCTCGCCGAAGCATTCGGTCCCGATCACGTCGAACGCGACCGCGCGGCCCGACTCTTCCTCTACCGAGGGGACAT
>DASSKA010000150.1:0-45562 GCA_035690905.1 Nocardioidaceae bacterium
TCGTACTGCTGCTGCCACGACCCAGACTCCCCCGATCGGCTTCCAGGATCCGCCCGTAACGGGCGCATGCTGGGCAACCTACTCATCTCCGGCGCACCCGGCTATCCCCCGAACGCGGGACTGTGGACGAAGACCGGCCGACCGGTGCACCGCCACGAGCCCGAACCAGGCGACCCCCGGAAAGTGGCGAAATGCGACCCGAGATACCGCCCAGAACGCCCAACTATCCGCCACTCTTCCGGGCCAACACGACCCTGCGCTCGGCTACCCCGAAGATGAGCCACAACAACCTCCTGGAATCAGAGGTGTTGCACTGGATCCTTGAACTCAGGACCGAATCGACGTCATCTGTGACCACTCCCGCGGCGAGCCGTGGGAGGTGCTGGCTCCCCATGTGAACATGAAAAACCTGAGGCGGGAGTTACGAGGCGGGAGGCGTCATCTCAGCGCGCACACCGAGCAGCCGCACCGGCCGGTGCGAGTCCAGCCGGCCCAGCAAGGTGAGGGCAGCGTCGGCGATCACCTTCTCGTCGTAGGTCGGACCGGGCAGGGTCAGGCTCCGGGTCCGGGTGTCGAACGGTGCGTACCTGATCTTCAGCCCGACCCGCACCGCCGGCCGGCCTTCGGCGAGCAGGTCGCGAACCACCTCGCCGGCGAGCGCCCGGACGGCCGCCTCCACCGCGGGCCAGTCGGTGAGGTTCTCCTGGAAGGTGCGCTCACGACCGTGACCGAGCGGGACGTACGGCGTCGGGTCCACCGGCGAGCTGTCCGCCCCTCGTCCCAGCCGGCGGTACCACGGACCCATCGTCGGGCCGATGGTCGAAGCCAGCATCCGGGTGTCCGCACGGCCCAGCTCGGCGACCGTGGTGATGCCGAGCGAGGTCAGCCGCGCCGCGGTCTTCCGGCCGATCCCCCACAACGCGTCGGTCGGCCGATCACCCATCACGGCCTGCCAGTTCTGCTCGGTGAGCCGGAAGCAGCCGCGCGGCTTGCCGAAGCCGGTGGCGATCTTGGCACGCAGCTTGTTGTCCCCGATGCCCACCGAGCAGTGCAGCCCGATCGCCTCGAGCACGGCCTTCTGGATCTGGCGCGCGAACGCCTCCGGGTCCTCGGTGGTCACCGCCAGGAACGCTTCGTCCCAGCCGAGCACCTGCACCGGCACGTCGAAGGAGCGCAGCACGTCCATCACCTGCGCCGAGGCGGCTTCGTAGACCGGAGCGTCGACCGGCAGGAACACCGCGTCGGGACACTTGCGGGCCGCCGTCCGCAGCGGCATCCCGGACTCCACGCCGTACTCCCTCGCGGCGTACGACGCGGTGGACACCACCCCGCGCTCGGTGGGGTCGCCACGCCCGCCCACCACCACCGGCAGCCCGGCCAGCTCCGGGCGGCGCCGCACCTCGACCGCGGCGACGAACTCGTCGAGGTCGACGTGGAGCACCCAGTCGGTCACCGCCGTCGGGGCAGGGGCCTTCGGCCGTGCAGCACGGTGATCACCCGCGCGAAGGCGCGCTCGGTCCTGGGGGTACGGCGGAACGTGGTCAGCGCCATGATCGGCCGGACCCGCTGCCGGGCGATCGCCTTGGCGTAGGTGAACTCGCGCAGCCCGTCCGCGCCGTGGATGCGCCCGAAGCCGGAGTCCCCGATCCCGCCGAACGGCAGCGACGGGATGCCCGCGAACGCGATCATCGAGTTCACCGACGTCATCCCGGACCGCAGCCGCCGGGCCAGCTCCATCCCCCGGCTGCCGGAGAACACCGTCGAGCCCAGCCCGTAGCGGGTGCCGTTGGCCAGCCGCACCGCGGTCTCCATGTCCGGCACCTTGGTGATAGTCACCGTCGGGCCGAACGTCTCCTCGGTGACCGCGGCAGAGTCCTCGGGGACATCGACGAGCACGGTGGGCTGCACGTACCGCTCCCCCACCGCCTCCACCCCACCGAGCACGGCGCGGCCGCCTCGGGCGATCGCGTCCTCGATGTGCGCCCGGATGATCCGCAGCTGGGCAGGCATGGTGATCGGGCCCAGCTTGGCGTGCGGCGCACCATCCGCCTCGAGCTGCCCGGCCTGCTCCAGCACTCGGCTCACGAACTCGTCGTAGACCCGCTCGTGCACGTAGCAGCGCTCCACGCCGATGCAGGTCTGTCCTGCGTTGGACATCGCGCCCCACACCGCCGCGTCCGCGGCCGCGTCCAGGTCGGCGTCCTCGTCCACGAGCAGCGCGTCCTTGCCGCCGGCCTCGACGATCAGCGGGGTCAGCGTGGTGGCGCAGGCGGCCATCACCTTCTTGCCTGTCGCGGCCGAGCCGGTGAACGCGATCTTGTCCACCCCGGACTCGCACAGCGCGGCGCCGGTCTCCCCCAGTCCCGTCACCACCGAGAACACCGGGTGGTCGGGAACCACCTCGGCGAAGGTCGCGGCCAGCCACTGGCCCACGCCGGGGGTGTACTCGCTGGGCTTGAACACCACCGCGTTCCCGGCGGCCAGCGCGTAGGCGATCGAGCCCATCGGCGTGAACACCGGGTAGTTCCACGGCCCGATCACGCCGATGACGCCGAGCGGCTGGTACTCCACGCTGGCGGCCTGGTTCGGCAGCAGCAGCCCGGGGCTGACCCGGTGCGGGCCGAGCACCTTGCGCGCGTGGCCGGCCGCCCAGGAGAGGTGGTCGATGGCCAGCGCGATCTCCAGCTCGGCGTCCCCGCGAGGCTTGCCGTTCTCCTCGCGCACCAGCTCGGCGAGGTCGGACATCCGCCGGGTGAGCAGGTTCTTCCACCTGCCCAGCAGGTCCCGCCGTCCGTCGTACCCCAGTCCGGCCCACCACTGCGCAGCCTCCCGGGCCCGTCGTACGACGGAGGCGACCTGCTCCGGCCCGTGCACCGGATGGGTGCCGACCACCTCTCCGGTGGCCGGGTTCAGCGACTCGAACGTCTGGGTGGTCAGCGCCACGAAGCCTCCTCGGGTTGCCCTCCCAGGGGAAACGTACCCGACGAAACTGGCCTGTGGACAACGCCCACGGGCCGCTGAGACGGGTGCAGGCTGGGTCGCCATGAACGAAGAACACATCCCCCCGCTGCTCTCGGTGGACCAGATGCCGGCCATCCGTAGCCAGGACGACCTGCACCGGCACTGGCGCGCGCTGATGGGGCCGCTGGGCTTCTCCGGGCGCCAGCTGTGGCTGAACGTGCTTGGCGGGGACCGACGGCCCACCCCAACGCTGCTGCAGGTCGACGAGGTGCCAGAGGTGCCGGAGCCGCCGCTGCTGGACGGTCTGATGGCCGTCATCGAGGAGCTGCTCGAGGACGAGCCGGACGGTTCGGTGGCGGTGCTGCTCGCGCGGCCCGGCTCCGCGCCGATGACCCATGCCGACCGCGAGTTCGCGCAGGCGCTGCTCGATGCTGCCACCCGCACCGGTGTCCCGCTGGAGCCGGTGCACCTGGCCACCGACGAGGAGGTGCGGGTCTTCGCTCCCGACGACCTGGCCGCCTGAGGTGTCCTAGGCTGAGTCTCTCGAAGGGAGGCCCGATGCCCGAGGACACGCTGCTCGTGGTCGGCGACGACGAGGTGGCTCAGGTCGCCGACGCCCTGGCGGCGGTCGCCACCACCCTCGGCTGGTCGGCGAGGATCGTCGACGACCTCGACGCGGTGCGCGAAGCCCTGCCCGGCACCGCTGCGGTGGTGGTGCTCAGCCACCACCACGGTCTCGACGGACCCGCGCTGGCGGCCGCCCTGGACAGCGGCGTGGGCTACGTCGGCGCCATGGGGTCGCGGCGCACCCAGGCCCGCCGCAGGGACTGGCTGGTGGAGCAGGGGATCCCCGCCGAGGCGCAGACCAGGATCCACGGCCCGGCCGGCCTCGACATCGGCGCGGACTCACCGGCCGAGATCGCGGTCTCCATCCTGGCCGAGGTGATCGCCGTCCGGCACGGCCTGGCGGGCGGTGCCCTCAGCGCCCGGTCCGGGCCGATCCACCCTGGCCTCGCGGCCGGCGAGGCGCTCTGCCCCGGCGAGCCGGCCCGGTGAGCGCACCGGTCCTGCTGGTCGTCGGTGCCGGGCCCGGAGTGGGCGCTGCGGTGGCCCGCCGGTTCGGCAGCGAAGGGTACGACGCGGCGCTGCTGGCACGGGGCGAGGAGCGGCTGGCCGCCCTCGCCGCGACGCTGGGCGACCTCGGCATCACGGCCACCTGGGACTCCGTGGACATCACGGCGCCGAGCGCCCTCACCGAGGCGATCACCACGATCGGGCAGCGGGCCGGCCGCATCGACGTGCTCCACTTCAACCCGAGCGTGTTCCGGGAGAAGGACCCGCTGGCGTTGAGCGTGGCCGAGCTGCTCGAGGACGTGCACCTCGGCGCGGCCAGCCTGCTCACCGCGGTGCAAGCGGCCCGGCTGTTCATGCCGCACGGCGGCCGGGTCCTGGCCACCGGCAGCATGGCAGCCGACCGGCCGTGGCACCGGGCCGCGTCGCTGGGGGTGCAGAAGGCGGCGCTGCGCAACCTGGTGCGCAGCCTGGACGCGACCCTGGCCCCCGAAGGCATCCGAGCCGCCTCCCTGACCGTGGCCGGCACGCTCGGCGAGGGCCCGGCGTTCACCCCGGAGCGGATCGCCGAGGCACTGTTCGAGGTCGCGAGCACCCAAGACGACCGATGGGAACCGGAGGTCGTCTACCGCGGCTGACCGACGTGCCAGAGGCTCACGCGCCGAGGAGCCCGCGGATGTCGTCGACCGACAGCGGCGCCGACAGCAGCGCGTCCTCCTCCAACACGCTCTGGAACAGCGCCGACTTGCGCTCCTTGAGGGCCATCACCTTCTCCTCGATGGTGTCCTTCGACACCAGCCGGTAGACCACGACCGTCTTGTCCTGCCCGATCCGGTGGGTGCGGTCGACCGCCTGCGCCTCGGTGGCCGGGTTCCACCATGGGTCGAGCACGAAGCAGTAGTCGGCCTCGGTGAGGTTCAGTCCGAAGCCGCCGGCCTTCAGGCTGATCAGGAACACCGGCACGTCGCCGTCCTTGAAGCCGTCGATGACCCGGGCCCGGTTGAGCGTGCGGCCGTCGAGGTAGGCGTAGCCGATGCCCTCGGCGTCCAGGCGGTCGCGCACCCGGCCGAGGAAGCCGGTGAACTGGCTGAACACCAGGGCACGGTGGCCCTCGCCCGTCACTTCGACCAGCTTCTCCAGGAGTACGTCGATCTTCGCCCCGTCCACGCCGGCGTACTTCCCGTCGACCAGCGACGGCGCCAGGCTCAGCTGCCGGAGCAGCGTCAACGACTTCAGGATCGTGAAGCGGTTCTTGTCCAGGTCCCCGATGAGACCGAGCACCTTCTGACGTTCCCGCGCCAGGTGCGTCTCGTAGATCCTGCGGTGCTTGCCGGTCAGCGCCACCTCGACCACCTGCTCCTGCTTGGGAGGCAGGTCCGCGGCCACCTGCTCCTTCGTCCGACGCCGCATCAGCGGCCGGATCCGGCGGCGCAGAGTCGCAAGCAGCTCCGGAGCACCGCCTCGCTCGATCGGGGTCCGGTAGAACTCGGTGAACCGTTGCGGGCTCGGGAACAGTCCGGGCGCCACGATCGACAGCAGCGCCCACAGGTCCATCAGGTTGTTCTCCAGCGGAGTGCCGGTGATGGCCAGCTTGAACGGCGCGGGCAGGCGTCGCGCGCACTGATAGGTCTTGGCCTGGTGATTCTTCACGAATTGGGCCTCGTCGAGCACCAGCCCGCTCCAGCTGGTGGCCGCGAACTCTTCATAGCCGATCCGGAACAGCGCGTACGACGTGACGACCACGTCCGCGCCGGCGACGATCGCCTCCAACGGGACCCCCCGACGCTGCGCGGTCTCGGTGACCGTGACCACGCCCAGTCCGGGCGCGAACCGGGCCGCCTCCGCCGCCCAGTTGCCGACCACGCTGGTAGGCGCCACCACCAGCACCGGGCCGTCCAGCCGGCCAGACTCCTTGGCCCGGCAGAGTACGGCGAGGGTCTGCAACGTCTTGCCGAGCCCCATGTCGTCGGCGAGGATCCCGCCGAGCCGGTGGTCCATGAGGAAGCTGAGCCACTGGAAGCCCTCGAGCTGGTAGGGCCGCAGGCTCGCCTCGAGGGAGGCGGGCGCCGGCGGTGGCTCGAGGAGCTGGACATCGGTGAGCCCGTCGACCACGGCGGACCAGCGCTGGCTCTGCTCTGCCACCACGCCGAGCTCGACGAGCTCGTGCCAGAAGCCCGCCTGGTAGGGGCTCAGCCTCAGCTGGCCCGCCGGCCGGTCCTGCAGGGCCCGTGCCTCCTCGATCAGCTGCCGCAGCCGGTGCAGCTCGGGTCGGTCGATCCGGAGCCAGGTGCCGCTGGGCAGCACCATGTGGGTGGCGTCTTGGGCCAGCGCCCGGATCAGGTCCTCGAGAGGGATCTGCTCGCCGTCGACGCTGACCTTCACGCCCAGGTCGAACCAGTCCGGGTCGGTGGAGTCGGAGGTGGTCAGCTCGACCACCGGCTCGTTCTCCGCCGCCCGGAAGTCCGGCCGCTCCCCGTGCTCGTGCACCACCACGTCGGGGTGCTCGAGCAGCCGGGGCAGCGCTTCGTCGACGAAGAGCACGGCGTCCATGCCGCCCAGCAGCACGGTGGGCAGCGGCTGCCGTCGCCCGGGCATCGTGCCGCACAACCGAGGCACCAGGTCGTCGCCGGTGTACACGCGCTGGACGATGTCCTGCTCCGCGGCACGGTCACGCAGCTCGTCCGGGTCGGCGCCGTCGAGCGGGAAGCGGCGGGTGTGCTCGCCGAGGGAGTACTCCCACTGCCACTCCACGGCCAGCCGGTGCCCGTTGGAGTAGCGGACGGTGACCGCAAGCCTCGGCGCCGAGACCTCTGGCAGCCGCACCGTGTCGTCGCTGGAGACCACCGGAACCGCCCGGCGCAGCCTCGGGATGAAGTCGACGAGGAGGCGTTCGACGTCCTCGTCCGGGACGTGCAGCGAGGCGCCCCCCAGCAGCGTTGCGACGGCCGGACGCAGCGGCCGGTCGAGCCGGCCCAGCACCAGCTCCCGCGGGCCGTGCAGCACCACCCCGTGCGGGGGGCTGCCGACGAGGTCGAGCCGGTCGGCGGGCAGGTCACGCTCTCCCATCGTCACCCGGGGAGCGACCCGGACCCCCGAGCGGTCTGCGTCGCGCCGCAGGTCGAGGGCCACGGCGACGGGCTGCTCGGCGACCACCACCTCGCCCTGCGACCGGGGCTTGCGCACCAGCTCGACGCCGCTGCCCACCGCCTGCTCCAGCACCCGCCACCACGAGGGGCCGAACAGGTCGAGGTAGACGTTGTCGTCGTACATAGAGAAGTAGCCGTCGGTCGACCGGTAGACGTTGTACATCTCTCGCAGCACGGCCCGGTGCTCCGCGAGATGCACGCTGCTGCCGTAGCCGAAGGCCAGGTCGCGCCAGGAGGTGCCGCTGCGCACCCACTTGCCGCTCTTGCCCATGGCCAGCGGCCGCAGCCGCACCCGTCGGGCCGGAGCCGGAGGTGCTGCGCCCCGGCCGAACACGCGCGGAGGGCTCGGGGCCGTCTCGACCACCTCGAGCTCCAGGGCCATGGGAGCCCCGCGCTCGCCGGCCTCCTCCGGAGGCGTCACCACCGGCGCCAGCGCGAGCTCCCAAGCGGCGAGCGTGCCCTCACGGGCCTCGGCGGGCGGCCGCGACGAGGAGAGCCGTTGCCGGGCGGTGATCATCAGCGCGGCGGCGTGCTTGCAGTCGATCGCGACCGGACAGCTGCAGGAGGTGTCCAGCGCGAGGCTCCCCTGGCGGAGGCCGGGCTCGATGCTGACCGTGGTGCGGTAGATGTTGCCGCCGCTGCCGAGCACCTTCGCGGACAGGCTGCCGGCGATCTCGTCGACCTCGAGGCTCAGCACCCGCCCGGACTGCGCGTACGACGAGCCGCGACCGAACGCAGCGGCGCCCACGACGGCGACGATGTTCGCGTCGTGGAGCAGTAGGTCGAGGCTTGGCATGGCAGGAGAGTAGACGGCCGAGCCGACAGGATCGGGGAGCCTCTCCACAGGTCAGACCCCGGGCGCAGCCTCCACGCCGAGGGACCTAGTCGGTGTGCTCCCGCAGCCAGGGGATCAGCCCGCCGGCGAGCACCAACTCCACCTGCCGCGGAGACAGCCGGTGCACCACGTCGTACTCCTCGCCCCTGGTCTCGTTGTGCACGGTCAGCTTCGTCCCCGACGACAGCGCCGACCGCACGTCGTCGACCACCAGCCGATCGCCCTGCTCGATCCGGGTCCGGTCGTCGGCGTCCTCGAGCTCGAGGGCGAGGACCCCGAAGTTGGCCAGGTTCTGCCAGTGGATCCGGGCGTACGACGCGGCGACCACCAGGCGCAGACCCAGATAGCGCGGCGCGATCACCGCATGCTCCCGGGACGAGCCCTGACCGTAGTTCTCCCCCGCCACGATCGCGTGACCACCCTGCTCGGCCAGGTCCCGGGCCCGGTCTGGATAGTCCTGGTCGACCTGGCCGAAGCAGAACTGCGCCAGCTTGGGGATGTTGCTGCGGAACGGCAGCACCTTGGCACCGGCCGGGAGGATCGTGTCGGTGGAGATGTCATCGTCGACGACGATCGCCACCCCGACCTCGAGCCGGTCCGGCAGCGGGTCGAAGTCCGGCAGCGCGGAGATGTTCTCGCCCTTGACCAGCTCCACCTGCACCGCCTCCTGCGACGGCAGCGGCGCCTCGAGCATCTCGGTGTTCACGCTGGAGTGCTCGGGCAGGTCGAGGCTCGGGTAGGGGATGCTCAGCTTGTCGGCCAGCCTCCGCGGATCGGTGATCTCCCCGGTGAGCGCGGACGCGGCCGCGGTCTCCGGCGAGCACAGGTACACGTGGTCGTCGGCGGTGCCGGAGCGGCCGGGGAAGTTGCGCGGCATGGTGCGCAGGCTGTTCCCGGTGCTGCTGGGCGCCTGGCCCATCCCGATGCAGCCGAGGCAGCCGGACTGGTGCAGCCGCGCCCCGGCGGCGATCAGGTCGAAGGTCGCGCCCATCTTCGTCAGGTCCATCAGGATCTGCCGTGAGGACGGGTTGACGTCGAACGAGACCCGGGGGTCGGCCTGCTGCCCCTTGACGATGGCCGCCGCGATCGCGAAGTCGCGCAGCCCCGGGTTCGCCGAGGAGCCGATCACCACCTGCTCCACCGGCCGCCCGGCGACCTCGGAGACCGGCGCCACGTTCCCCGGCGAGCTTGGCAGCGCGATCAGCGGCTCTACCTGGGAGAGGTCGATCTCGTCGGTCACGTCGTACGACGCGTCGGGGTCCGCCAGCAGCTCGAGGAAGTCCTCCTCCCGCCCCTCGGCACGCAGGAAGGCCCGCACCTGGTCGTCGGCCGGGAACACCGTGCTGGTCGCGCCGAGCTCCGCGCCCATGTTCGCGATCACGTGCCGGTCCATCGCGGACAGCCCGGCCAGCCCGGGCCCGTGGTACTCCACGATCCGGTTCACACCGCCCTTCACGCCGTGCCGGCGCAGCATCTCCAGGATCACGTCCTTGGCGCTGGTCCACGGCGGCAGCTCGCCGGTGAGCCGCACCCCCCAGATCTCCGGCATCCGCAGGTACACCGGCTCGCCGGCGATCGCCCGGGCGACCTCCACGCCACCCAGTCCGATCGCCAGCATGCCGAGTGACCCGGCCGCCGGGGTGTGGCTGTCCGAGCCGACCATGGTCTTGCCCGGCACCCCGAACCGCTGCATGTGCGTGGGGTGCGAGACCCCGTTGCCCGGCTTGGAGTACCAGATCCCGAACCTGCGGCAGGCCGAGCGCAGGAACGCGTGGTCCTCCGCGTTGTGGTTGTCGGCCTGCAGCAGATTGTGGTCGACGTACTGCACGGACACCTCGGTCTGCGCCCGTTCGAGCCCGAGCGCCTCGAGCTCGAGCATCACCATGGTGCCGGTGGCGTCCTGGGTCAGCGTCTGGTCGATGCGCAGTGCGATCTCCTGGCCCGGGGTCATCTCCCCCTCGGCCAGATGGGTCGAGATCAGCTTCTGGGCGACGTTGTACGCCATCGGACACCTCCTGCCGGGGTCAGCTCCTGTTCACCGATCCGCCGCCGCTGCGCGCGCCGCTGGCGACGACCTCACCGTCGGTGCGTTCCGGGCGCTGACCGTTGCCGTTGTCCCCGCTCACGGCCTCCTCGTGGAAGCGGGAGTACGACGGAGGGCTGCCCGCCCACTGCACCCGCACCGGGCCGGCTCTCCGGGCTCGAGCGGGATCACGCCGCAGGTCGGCGTACAAGGACACGCACAACCCGATGAGCACCAGCACGAACGGACTGGCCGCGATGATCGTGAACGTCTGCAGGGCAGACAGCCCACCCACCAGCAGCAGCATGATCGCCACCACTCCGGTGAGCACGGCCCACAGGGTGACCAGCGGGTCCCAGGGCTCGGTGCGCCCCCGCGAGGACAGCGTGGCCAGCACCAGCGCGCCGGCGTCGGCGCCGCTGACGAAGAAGATCGCCGTCAGGAACATCACCACGATCGCCGTACCCACGAAGAACGGGTAGTGCTGCAGCATCGCGAAGAACCCCGCGGCCGCGTCGCCCGCACCGGCGATGTTCAGGCCGCCGAGCTGCAGCTTGATGCCGGCACCGCCGAAGACCACGAACCACAGCGCGCTCACAGCGGTGGGCACCAGCATCACGCCGAGCACGAACTCACGGATGGTGCGGCCCTTGGAGATCCGGGCGATGAACGTGCCCACGAAGGGCGTCCAGGAGATCCACCACGCCCAGTAGAAGATCGTCCACGAGGCCAGCCAGTCGTGCCCGCCGAAGGTGCCGGAGTGGAAGCTCATCGGCACCAGGTCGGTCAGGTAGGCACCAAGCGAGGTCGGCAGAAGGTTGAGCATGAAGATCGTCGGGCCCGCCACGAACACGAACACCACGAGCGCGAAGGCCACCACCATGTTGGTGTTGGACAGCCACTTGATCCCGCGAGAGACGCCGCTGGCCGCGGACAGCACGATGCCGACGGTGAGCACCAGGATCACGATGATCGGCAGGGCGGCGCCCGGGTGCTCGTTGAACTTCCCGGTCCGCAGCAGCTCGATGCCGGCCGCGATCTGCAGCGCACCGAGGCCGAGAGAGGTCGCGGAGCCGAACTTCGTGGTGATGATCGCGATGACGTCGATCACCTTGCCCCAGCCCTTGGTCTCGATCCGGTCCTTGCCGAAGATCGCCTGGAACGGGGAGCTCATCAGGTTTCCGCGGCCCATCCGGAACGTGGAGTAGGCCAGGGCGAGCCCGACCACGGCGTACATCGCCCACGGGTGCAGGCCCCAGTGGAAGAGCGTGTAGGCCATCGCGGATCGGGCGGCGTCCTGGCTGCCCGCCGCCGCTTCTGTGAACGGGGCCGGGTCGGCCAGGTGGCTGACCGGCTCGTAGACGCCGTAGAACATCAGCCCGATGCCCATGCCGGCGCTGAACATCATCGCCACCCACGACCGCGTGGAGAACTCCGGTTCCTCACCGTCGCGAGACAGCGGGATGCGTCCGTAGCGGCCGAAGGCGAGCACCAGGGCGAACACCACGAAGGCGGACGCAGAGAGCACGAACAGCCAGCCGAAGGAGTTGATCAGCCAGGTGAGCACCTCTCCCGCGACGTTGCCCACGGTCTGGGTGAACACCATGCCGAGGACCACGATCAGCACGATGATGCCGAACGACCAGCCGAAGACGGTCTTGTCGATACTGGCGAGTCCGGACTTGACGTCGCGTGACCTGATCCGCGGCTGCTTCTCCTCGGGCGGCAGCTGGTCGGGTAGGTCGTGCAGTTGCTCGTCGGCAATGGGTGTGTCGGATGCCATGGGTGAAGTGCCCCTTCCTGACGCTGGCATTGCACACGGACGGCTCCCGGTCCAGTCCAGGAGGCGCGGGCTGCAAGATAGTGCCCGCACGATGCGGTCAGCCTCCGCGCAACAGCCTGCCCCAGGGAGCGCGGTGCCAAACGGGTCAATTGCCCGTGTCTAGTCTACAAGGCATGAGTGACGAGCAGACTTCCCAGAACACCCGTGACCCCGGCCACCCACCCGGAGCGCGACGCTACGGCGATCTGGACGCCACCGAGTTCGGCGACGTCGGCGAGGTGCCGAAGGACGACGCCCGGCTCGAGGCCTTCGCTGCCGCCGAGGAGGCGAACAGCGCTATCGGCAACGCGCTGGCGGTCGCCGGCTACGAGGTCGAGGTGGCCCGCACGCTGACCAGCGTCCAGAACGACCTGTTCGACCTGGCCAGTGACCTGGGCACGCCCTGGGGGTCCCCTCCCGACGCGGTGCGCATCGAGGCCGACCACGTGGCCTGGGTGGAGCGCGCCCGGGACCACTTCGGCGCCGAGCTCCCGGACGTGGACGGCTTCGTGCTGCCGGGCGGCACGCTGTACGCCGCCCTGCTCTACCAGGCCCGCGTGGCGGTACGACGGGCGGAACGGACCGTGGTGCGCGCCGCTCGGGAGCACCCCGACCAGATCAACCCGCTCATAGCGAAGTACCTCAACGCGGTGTCCTCGCTGCTGTTCGTGCTGGCCCGAGCGCACAACACCGAGCACGGGGACATGATGTGGCGGCCGCTGGCCTCGATCACCCCACCGGACGGATCGCGGCCGCAAGACGGCTGACCTGCGGGGGCTGCATCCGTACCCGCACACGCAGCGAGCCGGTGTGCTGGTAGCGCCGCCCGCCCCGGAACACGGCGCGGTAGAGACTGGCCTTCCGGGGATGCACGTAGGTCTGGTACCAGCCGGTGGGGGCCACGCTCTTCGCGATGTCGATCCGGGTCCACGTGTCGCTGGACACCGGCCGGCGGTAGATCCGCACCCGGCGCGCGGGGAGCGGCCTGCCGGCCGCCGTGGTGAGGTGCCCGTACAGCTTCACCAGGTGCCCGCTGGCCACGGAGCCGGCAGCCGCCTGCAGGCGCAGGGCAACACCGGTCCGGTGGTGCCGGTGCCCGCTGTGGTGCCGGTGCCGGTCGTGGTGGCCATGCTGCCCGTGGTGCCGGCTGTGGTGGACGTGCCCCCCGTGATGGCGGTGCAGCTGGTGGTGCCCGTGCTCGCCGTGATGGCGGTGCAGCTGGTGGTGTGCGTGCTTTCCACGATGGCGATGCCCCTTGTGATGGGCGTGCTGCGCGTGGTGTCCGCCGTGGTGGCGCACCCGCGTCCCGGCGTGGGCCAGCCGTCGCAGCTTCGCGTAGCTGCCGTTGAACGCGTTGCGGTCCACACCGCCGCCGATTCCCGGCACCCGGCCGTTGCTCCGGCCCTGCCAGAACGTCCAGGTGCGCCAGCCGCCCGGGACATGGGGCCGGCTGACCCCGTAATGGGCGATCCACAGCGGGTAGCCGGAGAACTGCCGGGTGTTGCCGAGCGCGGTCCGCCAGAACACCGGCGAGGTGTAGACGATCGGCTTGCGTCCGGTGGCCCCGTGCACCGTCTCCAGCCAGGTCCGCGTCCACCGCTGCAGCGCCTTCGGACGCAGCCCTCCGGTGACCTCCAGGTCCAGCACCGGTGGCAGCACCCCGTGGTGGTGCATGCGACCGGCCACCCGCACGAAGAAGCGCGCCTGCGCCTTCGCGTTGCCGCGATGCGGGGTGGCGAAGTGGTAGGCGCCGTGGAAGATGCCGACCTGCTTGGTCCGCCGCCAGTCCCGCGAGAAGTACGGGTTGACGTAGCCGGTGCCCTCAGTGGCCTTGATGAACGCGAAGCTGTTGTGGTGCGCCTTCACCCGGGACCAGTTCAGGGCCCGCTTGTGCTGCCAGCTGGACACGTCCACGCCCAGAGAGTCGGCACCCGCCACGCCGGCCGTGCCGATGACGACCGCCAGCGCGGTGACGGCGGTGAGCAGGATCGCCGAGGCACGGCGGATCACACATGGGGTACGCACTTGGATGGGGCCCTCCCAGACCTCGGGGACCCGCCCCGAGACGTGCGTTCCCCTGTTAACTCGGTGCGCCAGCACGCTAACCCGGCGAGGCCCCCGCCGTTCGTAAAAACCCCGAATTGGTGCATTCGGCCTAGCCCGTCGTGGCCCTGACCGGGTGCGTTCGACGGACGGCCGGTCGGGAATACTGACGGGGCTGGCTGCTCGACGACGGCCGGAGGCGGTTCGACGGCTGGGAGGTAGCTGCGTGCGGGACGGGGTCCGGGGCTGGCTCGGCTCGACGAGCGACCGGTTGCTCGCCTCCGACCCCGGGCTCGGCCGCTTCCGGATGGCCGCGTCCGCGGTGCTGGCGATGGGCACCGCACTGGCCGTGGAGTACGCCGTGGCGACGGCGACCGGCGCTCCCGCCGCCGGGCGGCTGATCGCGATGCTGCTCGGCGCCGTGGTGGCGATGATGGGCTCGATGGCGCTGACCGGCAGCGGCGCGTGGTCGAAGCTGCGCACGGCGGCGTTCTTCCCGGTGGCCATCGGGGTGGGGCTCGCCGCGGGCACAGCGGTGGGTCGGCACACCGACCTGATGCTCGCCGTGTTCGTGCTGGTGATGTTCCTGGCGGTCTTCGTCCGCCGGTTCGGGCTGCCGTTCTTCTTCTACGGCTTCATGGCCTGGATGGGCTACTTCTTCGCCTCGTTCCTGCAGACCACGCTGGCCGCTCTGCCGAGCCTGATGGTAGCGGTGGTGGTCGCCACCGGGTGGCTCGTCCTCCTCTCGGTGACCGTGCTGCGCACCAACCCGCGCAAGGTGCTGCGCTCCACCTGGCGGGCCTACCTGGCCCGCGGCCGGTCGGTCGCCCGCGCGTGCGCCGAGCTTCTCGAGACCAACCCGGCCGACCAGCGGCGTCATGCGCGCTGGCGGCGCCGGCTCTCCGCGCGGCAGGCCGGGCTCGCCGAGGCTGCCCTGATGATGGAGGGCTGGTCGGAGGAGCCCGGTGCCCTCGCTCCGGACTGGTCGGGCGTGGCGCTGCGGCGGCGGCTGCTGGAGATCCAGCACACTCTCGACCGGGTCGCCGGCGCCGCGACCACGCTGGCCGAGGAGCCCTCGGCCCTGACCGGCACCGCGCACCACGTCGCGGACCGGCTGGCCCGCAACGACGCGCCGGCCGCGCGCAGGGCGGCCGAGCTGCTGATCAGCCGCAGCCGCGAGGCCGAGGAGGTCGACGCGCCCGGCTGGTGGCCGGCGCTGCACCTCGCCAGCGGCGCCCTGGAGTTCCTCGACCTGTCCGCGCGGGCCGGGCAACCGCCCGTGCTGGAGCCGAACGAAGCGGAGTTCTCCGCGACCGCACCGCTGATGATGGGCAATCTCCCTGGCTCCCCCGCCGTGGCCAGCGGGGTCCGGGCCCGGGGCACCAGCTGGAACCCGGTGGCGCGGCTGGACATGACGAGCCGGCAGGCGGTCCAGGTGTCGGCGGCCGCGGTGCTGGCCATCGTGCTGGGCCGGGAGGTGTCGGCCGCGCGCTACTACTGGGCGGTGATCGCGGCGTTCGTGGTGTTCACGGGCACCGGCAGCCGGACCGAGACCTTCCTCAAGGGGTTCAACCGTGTGCTCGGCACGCTGCTCGGGCTGTTCGCCTCGGTCTGGCTGGCACACCTCACGGCCGGCCGTACCCCCTGGGTGCTCGCGGTCATCCTGGCGTCGATGTTCCTCGGCTTCTACCTGCTGCGGATCTCCTACGCCTACATGATCTTCTTCGTCACCATCATGATCGGCCAGCTCTACAGCGCGCTGCACCAATTCAGCAGCGGCCTGCTGGTGCTGCGCCTCGAGGAGACTGCGGTGGGCGCGGCCGCCGGCATCGTGGTCGCGCTGCTGGTCACCCCGCTGTCCACCCGCGACACGGTCCGCGCCGCCCGTGACGACCTGCTCGGCGCGCTCGGGGAGCTGCTCACCGGCGCTGCCTGCCGCGTCGAGAGGGACCCGCCCCGGCCGGACCTCGACGCGCTCGCCCGGGCCCTCGACGACCGGGTCCGCCGGCTGGCGCTGGTGGCCCAGCCGCTGGCCTGGCTGTGGGGTGCGCACAACCAGCGGACGCGGCACCGGCTCCGGCTGTACCAGGCGGTCTCCGCCCAGGGCCGGGCGCTGGCCGCCGCCTTGCACCGCGGAACCGGCGAGCCGGAGTGCGTGGCCGCGGCCTGCCGTGCACTCGCCGACGCGGCCGAGCGGCTCACCGAGGCGTCCCCGGGGAGACCGGTGCCGTCGCTGGAGGAGCCGCTCGCACGGGCGGACAGCGCCCTCTTCCAGCACGCCTCCCGCCGGGAGCCCACCGACGAGGTGCTGCGCCCGCTCGGCCACCTGCACCGCACCCTCGCGGAGCTGGCGGCCAGCAACCACGGCATCACCGCGCGGCCAGAGCCGGCGTCCGGAGCCTGAGCCGGGGCGCAGTCGCGCCGCGGCCGCAGGCAGACTGTCCGCATGCCGATCACCGCAGCTGTCGAAGGCTCCGCCCCGAGCATGCAGGCCGTGGTGTTCACCGACTACGGCCGCACACCCCAGCTGACCAGGGTCGCCGTTCCGGACTGCCCGGAAGACGGGGTGCTGGTCCGGGTCGGCGCGACCGGGGTCTGCCGCTCGGACTGGCACGCCTGGCGAGGCCACGACCCTGTGGCGCTGCCGCACGTTCCCGGCCACGAGATGGCCGGAGTGGTGGCCGAGGTCGGGCCGGCGGTCACCGGCTGGCGGGTCGGGGACCGGGTCACCGCACCCTTCGTGTGCGGGTGCGGACGCTGTGAGTTCTGTACGACGGGCAACGCGCAGGTGTGCCCGGACCAGACCCAGCCCGGCTTCACCGGCCCCGGGTCGTTCGCGGAGCTCGTCGCCGTCCACGCCGCGGACACCAACCTGGTCCGGCTGCCCGATTCCGTGGACCTGCTCACCGCCGCCTCCCTCGGCTGCCGGTTCGCCACCGCGTTCCGCGCCCTCACCGGCCACGCCCCGGTGTCCCCCGGCGACTGGGTGGCAGTCCACGGCTGCGGCGGCGTCGGGCTGTCCGCGGTGATGATCGGTGCCGCGCTCGGCGCCCGCGTGGTCGCTGTGGACGTGGCCGAGCCGGCACTTCGACGGGCCCGCGAGCTGGGTGCGGAGGCCGTGGTCGACGCCGGCCGAGACGATCCGGTCACCGCGGTCCGGGACGTCACCGGTGGCGGTGCGCACCTCTCCCTGGACGCGCTCGGCGCCCCGGCGACCGCCGTCAGCTCGGTTCGCTGCCTGCGCCCGCGTGGCGCGCACGTGCAGGTGGGCCTGCTGCTCGGTGCGCACGCCACCCCGCCGCTGCCAATGGACCTGCTGGTGGCCAACGAGCTGTCCGTGCACGGCTCGCACGGCATGGCCGCCCGCGACTACCCCGCGATGATGGACCTGGTGGCCTCCGGGGCGCTGCGCCCGGACCTGCTGGTCGGCGAGGTGATCGCGCTGGAGGACGCCGGCGCAGCGCTCGCCGCCATGGACCAGCCCGCCCGCGCCGGAGGGATGACCGTCGTACGGATCGGCTAGAACCCGGCCGGGTAGGCCACCGGCCGGTACAGCTTCGTGGTGCACACCCGGACCCGCAACGGGCGCGGGTAGACGTGCGGGCGGAACGCCAGCCGCACGTCGACGGAGGCCACCCGCGCGGCATGGCACTGCCGCCTCAGCGTGACCGCGGGCACGACGTACCCCAGCGTGACCCGGGTGTGCTGCCCGGGCGCCAGGGTGACCGCGCGCGCCCGCACTCCGGCCCGCTCCGAGCCCACGCCGACACGGTGCCCGGAGGCGTCCCGGTACTGGAAGGTCGGGTAGCCGTAGAGACGGCAGGCGTGCCGGCCGGTGTTGGTGAGCCGGAACTTCACGTAGCGGTGGCTCAGCGCCCCCTCGGTCGCGGCCCGCACCAGCCGCAGGTGCGGCGCGAAGCAGGCGGGCGTCCGCGACGCGGATGCGGGACGAGCGATCACGGCCGCGGCGCCGGCGGCCAGGGCGAGGACGGCAGCGGCTCCGACGACGCGGCGCACGAGCGACATGGCGGTCTCCTTCCGGTGCTGACCGGTCGGGGTGCCCGGTGGCGGTCTGTCGGTGTGACACCCCCAAGACGCGGCAGCGGCCCGGTTGGTTGCGTACGCCGGCCCGGCGGGTGGCTCCGCTACACCTTCCGCCAGCCGTCGTCGGCCATGTCGTGGCCTGGAGCCACCGAGGCGACGGTTGCCGGCGTTGCCGTACCCATTTGCGGTGGGCACCCACCTGTTGTTCGTGCGCGGGTCCGGCCGGGTGGTTGCGGCGTACAGTCCGGTCCGTGGCCCTCTCCGTGTGCCTGCTGCTCGACGAGCCCGCCGAGCGGGCGGTGCGCGGGGTGTGGCGGCGGCTGGAGGACGCCGGCGTGCCCACGCTGCTCAGCCACACGCACGGCCGGCACCTCCCGCACCTGAGCCTGGCCTCCCTGCGCACCTTCTCCCTAGACCAGGTCGCCCAGGCGCTGACCGTGCTGCCCGCCGCCGCCGCCCACCGGGTGCACTTCGACGGCCTGGGGATGTTCCGGCGCAGCCGGTGCTGGCTGCTCCCGGCAGTCACCCGGGGCCTGCTCGAGCGGCAGGCCGCGGTGGTCGACGCGCTGCGCGCGACCGGCGCGGACCTGCACCGGCACTACCTGCCCGGCAGCTGGTTGCCGCACCTGACCCTTGCGCCGCGGCTGCGCCTTGCAGACCTGCCGCTGGTGGCGCACACCGCCTTCGAGATCCTGCCGCTGGCGGCCGGGGTCTCGCGTGCCGCGCTGGTCGACACCAGCAACGGCGAGCTCACCTACCTTCCCCACCTGGTGTGAGCTCGGCGAGCCGCTGGCGCAGCCCGCTGGCCCGCTGCACGCGGCGGGACACGGCAGCCCGCAGCGACTCCTCCGTGCCCACCACGCGGACCTTGTAGCGGGCCCGGGTCACCGCTGTGTAGAGCAGCTCGCGGGTCAGCAGCCGGGCATCGGCGGGAGGTAGCACCACAGTGACCTCGTCGGCCTGGCCGCCCTGGCTCTTGTGGATGGTCATCGCGTGCATCGTCTCCACCGCACCGATCCGGCCGAGGCCCAGGCGCCGCAGCCCGCCCGCGGTGTCCAGCACGGCGCGCAGGGCCCCGTCCGCGTCTCGAACCACCACGCCGGTGTCACCGTTGTACACCCCGAGCCCGTAGTCGTTGGCGGTGACCAGCAGCGGCCGGCCGGGGTAGGCCGCGTCGTACAGCGGGTCGCCGGTCGCCTCACTGATCCAGTGCTCGACCTGCCGGTTCCAGTGCGCCACCCCGAACCGGCCGGCGCGGTGCGCGAGGAGCAGCCGGTGCCGTCCCAGGGCCTCGACCGCGCCCGCGGCGTCGCCTTGCTCGGCGAGGTCCCGCACCGCCAGCGCGGGCGGGAGCAGGTGCTCGCGCAGCGGCGGGGCCGGGTCGTCGGTCTCCAGGAGCTCCACGTCGCCACCGGCGCGGAGCACCGCGAGCACCGCGTCGGCGGAGCCGTCCCGCACCGCCGCCGCCAGCGCGCCGATGCCCTCGCCGAACCGGTGCGTGCGGGTGAGCCTGACGACCGGGTCGTCCGGTCGGCCGGCGAGCCCGGCGACCAGGTCGGCCAGCACCGCGCCGGCGTCCACCGAGGCCAACTGGTCGGGGTCGCCGACCAGCACCAGTCGCGCGTCCGGGCGCACCGCCTCGACCAGCCTGGCCATCATCGTCAGCGACACCATGGACGTCTCGTCGACCACCACCACGTCGTGCGGCAGTCGGTTGCCCCGGTGATGCAGAAACCTGGTGTCGTTGTCGCGGCGCGCCCCGAGCAGCCGGTGCAGCGTGGTGGCCGGCAGGTCGCCGAGCCGCCGCTGGTCCTCGGGCGCCAGCAGCGCCGACGCGTCGGCGACCGCCTGCGCGAGCCGGGCGGCCGCTTTCCCGGTGGGCGCGGTCAACGCCACCCGCAGCGTCCCGCCGGAGAGCTCTGCCTGCTCGGCGAGCAGCGCGAGCAACCCGGCGACGGTGGTGGTCTTGCCGGTCCCGGGGCCGCCGGTCAGCACGGTGGTCCAGCGTGCGGCGGCGCTGCGGCAGGCCGCACGCTGCTCGTCGTACGACGCGTCGGGAAACACGCGCAGCAGACCCCGGCCCAGGACGTCTTGGGCGACGGGCGGCGGAACCCGCCCGAGCCTGTCCAGCAGGTCCGAGCAGACCTGCACCTCCTGGTGCCAGTAGCGGTCGAGATAGAGCAGGCCGAACTCCCGACGCAGCACTCCGTCTTCGACCAGCGGGCTCGCGCCGACCGCCTCCGCCCAGCTGCCCGCCCGGGGCCAGGGCAGGTCCGGGGCCACCTCGCGGACCGACTCGAGGTCGAGGCACACCGAGCCTTGCCGCACCGCGCGGGTGGCCAGCGCCGCCGCCAGCAGCACCCGCTCGTCGTCCTCGCCGACAAGCGCCGCGACGCGGCGGGCCACGTGCACGTCCGCGGCGCTGAGGACGCCCGCCTCGTTGAAGTCGTGCAGCAGGCCGGACGCACTCAGCACCAGCCGCTCGTCGTGCTCGTCGACGACCTCGAACAGCTCACTCATGCGGGATCACCGGGCCGGCTCCCCAGGGCAGAGCCGCAGCCGTCGAGCAGGTCGGACAGGTCCTCGACCAGCGCCACCGGCGGGCGCCAGGAGAAGACCCCGCACGGTTCGCCGTCGAGGATCGGGGTGTCCGGGCCGCACATCCCGCGGAGGTAGAGGTAGAGCACGCCGCCCAGGTGCTCCCCGGGGTCGTACCCCGGTTGGCGCCAGCGCAGGTAGCGGTGCAGGACCACGGCGTAGAGCAACGCCTGGAGCGGGTAGTCGGAGTGGCCCATGGCCGCGCGCAGCGCCTCGGGGCGGTAGTCGTGCGAGGTCAGTGTCTGACCGTCTCCCGGTAAGCCGCCGAGCCAGTTGGACTTGTAGTCCACGACCAGGTAGCGCACCCCGTCGCCGCGGGGCACGCGCAGCACCACGTCCACCGAGCCGGTGAGGTAGCCGCGCAGCGACTGGCCGCCGAGCCGCGGCTCCGACAGCGCGTCGGCGTACGCCCGCACCGGGTCCTCGGCCGGCAGATGGGCACGCAGCAGCGGCGCGACCTCCCCGAGGGTGGCCGCACCAGCCGGGTGCGTCCGGCCGTCGCCACCGGAGAGCGGCAGCTCAAACTGCAGCTCGCAGAGCCGGTCCCGCAGACCGATGTCACGCAGCCGGGTTCCGCCGGCCAGCGGCCCCAGTGGGCTGTCGCAGACCGCGACCAGCGCCTCGGCGAGCCCAACCGGGTCGAGCTCGACCGGCCACCGCACCAGCTGCTCCCCGATCCGGGACAGCATCTCCTGCCGTAAGTCTGCTGCCTGCGGGTCCGCGGTCTCCAGCACCGCATGCACCAGCGAACCGAACCTGGTGCCCACCGGCAGTGTGCCCATCGGCGACGGCACCGGGACGGGCCCGTCTGCGGCCGGCCGCCGGGCGGGCCCGGGTTCGTCGCGGAGCCCGCCGCGGTCGGCCGGCTGAAGCTCCGGCTCGTCGTCCTTGGGCCGGTCCTCGGGCTCGCTCGTCGCGCCGGGTGCCGGCTCTGCCGCTGCGCTCAGTGCGGAGTACGACGTGCGTCGCCAGCTCGTGTCCACGAACCTCTCGAAGCGACGCACCGAGAGGAGCGTGGTGTCGTCGTCCGGTTCGACCGGCACCGGCTCGGCAAGGGCCGCCTCCTCCCAGACCGGCCCGCCGAGACGCTGCCACACGTGCAGGATCTCCGCCACCTTCGCCTCGTCGTGCAGCTCACGGACCGGCGGGACGTCCGGCCATCCGGGCCGCCTGCCGAACAGCATCCGCTGCAGTGCGGACGTCGGCGTGTTCTTGGGCGCCGGCGCCCACCAGGCGACCACTTGCGACTTCGCCCGGGTCATCGCGACGTACAGCAGCCGTAGCGACTCCCCGTCGTCCTCGGTCCGTGCCTGCCTCACGTGCTCCTCCCAGTGCGGCCCTCCCCCGCCGACGTCGATGCATCGCCGACCGCCGTCGTCGGCCGCGTGGAACAGCGGCACAGCCGGGTTCTGCGGGTAGCGGTCCCACAGCGAGGGCAGGTAGACCACCGGGAACTCCAGCCCCTTGCTGCCGTGGATGGTCACCAGCTGCACCGCGGCGGCGTCGCTGTCCAGCCTGCGGGTCCTCTCGTCGGCGACGTCCCCGCGGTCCTCGGCGATCTGGCCGCGCAGCCAGGTGAGCAGCGCGACGAGGCCGAGCCGTTCGGTGACCGCCGCCTCGTGCAGCGCCTGGCCGACATGCCGGATGTCGGTGAGCAGCCGCTCCCCGCCCTCCCGTGCCAGGACCCGCGCGGCGAGGCCGCCGGCAGAGGCGGCCTCCAGCACCGCGACCACCCCGCGCGAGGCGAGCAGGTCCGCCCAGTCCCGGACCTGCTCGGTGAGCCGGTCGGTGAACGTGTCGTCGGAGCCGGTGGCACCGCCGAGCTCGGCCGCCGAGCAGCCGATGAAGCAGGTCATCGCCGCGCTGCGCACCCGGGCCGCCCGGTGCGGCTGCTCCAGCGCCTCGAGCAGCCGCAGCCACTCGGTGGCGGCGGGGGTGGCGAACACGCTGCCGCTGCCGGCGACGACAGCGGGGACACCGACGCCGAGCAGGGCCTGCTGGATGGCCTGCAGGTCGGCGTTCCGGTAGGCCACCACGGCGACGTCCCGGGGCCGCAGCTCACGGCCGTCGAACCGGGCAGCGGAGCCCAGCAGCCGCTTGATGTCGCGGGCCACGTCCGCGGCCACGTGCTCGCGGACCGCCTTCACCGAAAGCTTGCTGCCCGGCTTCCTGCCGAGCAGGTGCTTGCGGACCACCCGCAGCCGGAACGGCGCACCGGCACCGGTCAGCCGGCTGCCCAGGTTGGCCGCACCCACGTCCCGGACCACGATCTCACGGTCCCCGAGGGCGGCGCCGCCCAGCACGACCTGGAGCGAGTCGACCAACGCCTGGTCGCTGCGCCAGTTGGTGCCGAGCGTCTGCGAGGTGGTGGCGGTGCCCGCCGCGTGCAGGTAGGTGGTCACGTCGCCACCCCGGAAGGCGTAGATGGCTTGCTTGGGATCCCCGATCAGCACCATCGTGGCGTGCCCGGTGAACGCCCGGTCCAGCACCTCCCACTGCACCGGGTCGGTGTCCTGGAACTCGTCGACGAGCACCACCTTCCACCGCTGCCGCATCCGCTGCCGCGCGGGTGCGTCCTCCTCGCGCAGCGCGGCCGCGAGCTCGGAGAGCAGGTCGTCGTAGCCGAGGACCCCCAGCCGGCGCTTGCGCTGGTCGAGCTCGGCGCGCACCGCATCGGCGAAGGCGCACCGTCTGCCGGGCAGGGTGTCCGGGTCCGCGTCCTCCGGCTCCAGCCGGGCCTGCGGGTCGCCGACCGCTGCCCGGGCGAGCCGCAGCGCCTCCCCCGGTGAGAACGGCGGCTCGTCGTGCCCGGCGACGGTGCGCAGGTACACGTCGTCGACCACCTCGCGGAGCAGGTCGTCCAGGTCGTCGACCAGGGTGGCCTGCGCGTCGGTGTCGCCCGCCACCCCCAGTCCGCGCAGCACTAGCTGGCAGAACTGGTGGGTGGTCGCGATGGTGGCTGCGTCGAAGCCTGCCAGCGCCTCGCGAAGCCGCCGACGGCGCAGGGCTCGCTCTTCCTCGTCCGCGTCGAGCAGCACCTCCAGCAGGTCGCTGCGTGCTGGGCGGGTGCCGGGACCGGCGAGCGCCTGCTCCGCCTCCACCAGCTGGGCACGCACGCGTTCCCGCAGCTCCTGGCTGGCCGCCCGGCCGAAGGTGACCACCAGCATCTGGTCGAGGGTGGACCGGCCCTCGGCGACGTATCTCGCCACCAGGGCGCCGATCGTCCAGGTCTTGCCGGTGCCGGCGCTCGCCTCCAGCAGCGTGGTCCCGGTCGGCAGCGCGGCGGTGATGTCGAAGTGGGCGGGGTCGAGGGCGGCAGTCACAGCGGTCCCACCCGCTCCGCCTCCAGCAGCGGACCCCAGACCCGCCACGCCAGCCGGCCCAGCCGGTGCGGCTCGGAGCCCCAGGTCTCGTCCGGCCGCGGGGGGCCGAGCAGCACCTCGAGCGGGGCGTGCTCGCCGAAGACCCGCACGTGCGCCGGGTCGGCGTCCTCCCCGGGCACGGGGGCCCCGGCGAACCGGTCGCTCTGCCAGACCCTGGCAGCCTCCCGGACCGGGTCGACGGTGTCGCCGCTGTGCAGCCGCGCAGCGGCCTCGGCGTACGCGCAGGCGGTCTTCACCGGAAGGGGGAGCGGCTCGCGCATGCCGCGGTCGTAGACGTCGACCAGCTCCCGCAGCCAGGTCGGGGCCCGGTGGTCAACCGGCCCGCACAGGGCAAGGGTCGCGCCGGCTCGCGAGCGGCCGACCGTGTGCGCCGTCCAGTTGCGGTCGGGGTGCGCGGCGCTGAGCGCGAGCAGGTCGACCCAGGCGCGCAGCCGGTGCTTGGCCGCCAGCCGCGAGTAGCTGACCCGGACCACCCGGTTCCCGAAGACCGGGGCAACCGTGCCGGTCAAACGCCGTCCGTCTCCGAGGTCGACGAGGACGTCGATCGCCCGGGCGGTGCCCTGCCGCAGCCGTGCCGCCTGTTCCGCGAGCGGCCACACCTGGTCGGCCACCTCGGTGAGCACCTGCTCCCCGAGCACGCCGGGCGGGAGCACCCCGCGCAGCCGCTCCGCCCGCAGGCAGTCGGCCGGGCCGAGGTCCCGCAGCAGGTCGCCGAGCAGCCGCTCACCCATCTGCCACTTCTGCAGGCTGTCCAGCTCGGTGGGGATCGAGTCCTGGAGCTGGTCGGCCTCCTCGGGCCCGGTGACCTCCAGCCGGCGGCGCAGGAACGCGCGCACGGGATGGGCCAGGAACGCCTGCAGGTCGGCCAGTGGGATGTCGGCCGCGGGGCGGGCCGGGAGCGGGCCGTCGAGCAGCGGTCCGGTCGGCGTGCGGTGGCCCCGGGCCGCCAGCGCACCGGCGAGCGAGGCGGAATCGAAGCTGAACGGTCCCGGCTCGCCCAGAGCCCCGGGCGTGTGGTTGCGGACGTCGAACGGCTGCAACGGGTGCCGGACCAGTACCGCGGCGCGGACCGGCGCCGCGGCGGTGCGGTCCAGCGTGTCGAGGAGCTCGCCCAGGGGCACGGCGGGCGGCCGCTGCGCACCGGTGTGCTCGTTGGCGCCCGTGTAGGTGATGACGAGGTTCTCGGTGGCCGCGAGGATCGCGTCCAGCATCAGCTGGCGGTCCTCGCTGCGCACGTCGCGCTCCCCGGTGCGCGGGTCCCGGGCCAGGACGTCGTCCCCGTCGACCGCGCTGCTGCGCGGGAACACCCCGTCGTCGACGCCGAGCAGGCAGACCACCCGGTGCGGCACGGAGCGCATCGGGACCATCGTGCACACGGTCAGGTTTCCGGTGCGGAAGTTCGAACGCGTGGGACGTCCACCGAGCCGGTGGGCCAGCAGGTTGCGCATGTCCGCCAGCATCAGCGGCGTCCCGGTCCCGTCGCCGTCGGCGTCACGCGCCGCGTCCGCCATCGCCGCGAGCTCGCGGTCCAGCTGCGCCTCCTGCCACACGTCATCGGGGGCCACCTTCGCCAGCCCCAGCACCGCGGTGCCCAGCGCCCGGGTCCACTGCTCGACGGTCGAGGCCCGGCCGGCCTCCCCGACGAACGCGTGCAGCCGATCGACGTACTCCCCGAACCTGCCGGCCAGGTCGATGTCCACGCTGGCGACGTCGTCCACCGGCAGCGCGGCGCGGAAGCCGGGGCTGTCGTGCTCGGCCATGGCGACGCCGAGCAGGACCCGGTCCAGGCCGAAGCGCCAGGTGTTGTCGGCGAGGTCGAGGTCGTAGCGGGCCCGGTGCTCGAGGTCGAAGCCCCAGCGGACCCCGGCGTGGTCGGCCCACCGGGCGAGCTGGGCGAGATCATCGTCGTCGAAGCCGAAGCGACGCCGGACCGCGGTTTCCCCTGCCAGGTCCAGCACCTCCGTCGCGGTGGCCCGGCCGCCGGCCAGCTCGACCAGCGAGGCGGCCAGCGCCAGCAGCGGGTTGGTGCTGGTGGGTGCCCGGTCGGCCAGCCGGACCCGGAGCCGGTGTGCCGGATGGCTGTCCGCGGCCACGTCGGCGAGCCCGAACGCGGCCTGGACCAGCGGCGCGTAGGACTCGATGTCCGGGCACATGACGAGGATGTCCCGGGGTTCCAGGGTCGGGTCGTCGGCGAGCAGACCGACCAGCACCTCGCGCAGCACGTCCACCTGCCGGGTCGCTCCGTGGCAGGCGTGCACCTGCACCGACCGGTCCCGGGACTCGTGCTGCCGCCCGGCCCGGACCTGTTCGTCGGGCTCGCGGTTCGCGCGCAGGTCGTGCTGCAGCCAGCCGAGCAAGGTGTCCGGCTCACCGGCGGCCGCCGGCACCAGCCCGGCCCTCGCGGGTCCGGCCGCCGCGAGGGTGCGCTGCAGCTCGCGGGCGTCCCGGCCGAGCGAGCCGAGCAGTGGATGCCCGACCAGCTCCGCGGACCGGTCCTCCCGGCGCGGCACCGGACCGGCCGCGGCAGAGGTGGCCAGCGCGTCCCACAACCGTCCCGACACCTGCGGCAGCCACAGGTGTACGTCCCTGAGGCCGGAGAGGGCGCCGAGGAGCTCCGCCTCGCTGACCGGAAGCCGGGTGTGCCCGAACAGGGACAGCCGGGCGGGCAGCTCCAGGCCGTCCGCGGCTCCCCGCCGCAGCCGGTCCAGGGTGGCAGCGTGCCGCTGGTCCGGCGGCGTGCCCACCCGGGCGACCACCCGCCGCCACAGCTCGGCCTGCCACTGCAGGTCCTCGTCGAGGCGCCGGCCACCACCGTCGGTGTCCTTGCCCGCACGCCAGTCGCTGACCAGCTGCGGGCGCTGCACGGCGTACGACGCGAACAGACCGGCCAGCCTGCGGGCGACCGCGTAGCGGCGGCTCCTGCGCGACACCCCGTCGTCGCCGTCGAGACCGAAGCCGAGATGCACCGCCAGCGTGCGGCACCACGGCTCCCCCATCGCCGCGTCGATGACCTCCAGCAGCGGCCACACCAGCCGGTCGGGATCCCACGGGTCGTCACGCTCCCGGCCGAGCAGCATGGACACCAGTGAGCGCGGGCTGAGGAAGCGCACCCCGGCGCACACGCCGTCCGCGCCGCGCTCGCCGACCCCGAGCCGCTGCGAGAGCCGCTGGGTGAGCCAGCGCTCCACCCCACGCGCGGGCACCACCACGACCTCCTCGGCGAACGGGTCGGGCAACGGGTCGGAAAGCAGGTCGCCGAGCCCGTCCGCGAGCCGGTCGGTGCGCTCGGCGCGGTGGATGAGCAGGGTCACGGGGTGCAGCATGGCACGGCGCACCGACACCCCGCCGGGTGGTCACGAATGCCCCGCCAGCGGACGAGAGCGGTCCCGACCCTTCGCCGTACCGCACCGCACCGCGCGGTGTACTCCCGCTGCTCCAGCCACCACTCCCCATGGAAAGGGGATGCTCCCCATGGTGTATTCACCATGGGGAGCATCCCCTTACCAGGGCACCCTGGTAAGGGACCGACAGGCGGCGGAGGCTAGCCGTGCCGGGCGGCCCGCCGGGCGGACGGCTGCCCCACCGAGCGCAGCGCCATCTCCATGGCCAGGTGCCGCCCCCAGGCCTCGGCCCTGCCGAGCTCCCCGGGCTCGAGCGGCCCGCTGCTCGCCGACACGTAGAAGCTCTCCCGGCCGATCAGCTCGTAGCCGAGCCGGTCGAACTGCCTCGAGGCCTTCCTGCCCGCCGAGCCGGGAAGGTGCTTCACCTGCTCCGCACGGGTGTCGAAGGTCGCGACCAACTCCGAGTGCGGTCCACGCGGCAGCCCGGCCAGCCACTCCCGGAGGCCTACCTCCTCGTGCCCGTGCTCCGCGCCCTGCCGGATGGCCTCGGCCCGGGTGCCCGGCTTGCTCATCGACAACGCGTGCGTGGGCCCACCGACCACGATCAGGTCCAGGAACTCGGTAATCGGCGACGGCGCGTCGGACACGTCGCGCAGCTCCACCTCCAGGCGGTCCGCGAGACCCCGGGCGACCGCCTTGGCCACCTCCTCGGTGTTCCCGAACATCGACTCGTACACCAGCAGTGCCTTCATCGGGTTCTCCTCCCTCACGCGGTGGCCGCCGCCACTGAGTCGTCGTCAAGGGCCTGGTCGGCACGCCGCAGCAGCGGAAGCACCACCAGCGGACACGTCGCCGTCGCCAGCAGCGCCCGGGTGGTGGAGCCGAGCCCGAGACCGACCGGACCGAGCCGGGCCCGCCGACCGAGCACCATCAGGTCCGCGTCGGCGGAGCAGGCGGCGAGCGCGGCGGCCGGCCGCTCGAAGTACAGCTTGACGGTCCAGCGCACCTCCGGCACCGGCCCGGCCACCGCCTCGACCATCCTGGTCAGCGCCGCCCGGGCCACCTCCTCCCACTCCCCGGCGAGGCCGTCCGCGCCGGCAGCGAGGTCGTAGTCCTCCGTCGGCCACCAGGCGTGCACCACCTCGAGGCGCGCCGACCGGCAACGCGCCTCCGCCAACCCGCCGGCCACCACAGCGCCGGTGGTCTCCGACCCGTCCGCGCCGACCACCACCCGCCGCAGCTCCGGCCCGGCCGGGTCCCACTCCTCCGGCACGCAGTGCACCGGCACCGTGGCGCGCGTGGCCAGTCCGGTCGTGGTCGACCCACCGAGCCCCCGGGCCGGTCGGTGGCGCCTGCTGCCCAGCACCAGACAGCTCGCATCATGCTGGTGCGCGAGGAGCCCGGCGACCGGTTGCCCGTGCAGCAGCACCGTCTCCACGTCCGAGGGCGGGAAACCCCAGCTGCGCGCCTCACGCTCCGCGGCGAACAACACCTCGGCCCCGGCCTCACGCTCGAGCGGGCCAGGTGCGTAGGGCATCCGCGGGGCCACGAAGGCCGGGTCGCGCCAAGCATGCACCAGCCGCACTTGCTGACCCTTGCGGCGTGCCTCGGACAGGCCGTAGCGCAGCGCCCGCCGGCCATCGTCCGTGCCGTCGACGCCGACCACGACCACGTGGCCGGACGCCCTCGGTGGCCTCATGAGGCCACCGTGGTCCGAACGGGCGGTGCCTGTCAGAGACGGCCTGCCCGAGTCGAGGTGACCTTCGTCCCTCGGCCGAGCAGCCCACGAACCTCCCGGGCGATCTGCACGTCCTCGGCGGCGGTGACCACCACGGTCCGGGCGGCCGCGCCGACGGCTGTCAGGTCGGCGTCGCCCTGGGTGGCGGCGTTCACCTCCGTGTCGATCGCGACCCCCAGGTGGCCGAGCTGGCCGCACACCGACGCCCGCACCTCCGGCGAGTGCTCCCCGATGCCTCCGGTCATCACCAGCAGGTCCAGGCCGTGGGCGCTCGCGGCCATCGCGCCGATCTCCCGGCGCAGCCGGTGGGTGAACACGTCATAGGCCAGCGCCGCGTCCGGGTCTCCCTCCGACCGCAGCCGCAGCACGTCGCGCAGGTCTCCGGTCGTCCCGGACAGCCCCTTGAGCCCGGAGCCGTTCTCCAGCACGTCCGAAAGCGTGGCCCCGTCGACCCGGCCGCTCCGCAGCAGCCACAGCAGCAGGCCGGGGTCGAGCGAGCCGCTCCGGGTGGCCATCACCAGGCCGGCCAACGGGGTGAACCCCATCGTGGTGTCCACGGCTGCGCCGTACCTCACGGCGGCCAGCGAGGCACCGGCGCCCAGGTGGCAGCACACCATCCGCAGCTGGCTCACCGGAAGCCCGACGATCTCCGCGGCCCGGCGCGCGGCGTACGCGTGGGAGAGCCCGTGGAAGCCGTAGCGGCGCAGAGACCACCGCCGGTTCCACTCCCGGGGCAGCGCGTAGGTGCGAGCCGCCGCCGGCATCGCGGCGTGGAACGCGGTGTCGAAGCAGGCCACCATGGGCAGGTCCGGCAGCAGCCTGCGCACCTCCCGGATGCCGGCGACACAGCGCGGGTTGTGCAGCGGCGCCAGCTCGGCGAGCGAGTCCAGGTAGTCGAGCGCCGCGTCGTCGACGAGCACCGGCCCGTCGTACCGCTGCCCGCCGTGTACGACACGGTGCCCGACCGCCTCGACGTCTCGCAGGGGGTCGACGAACGCGCGGACCGGCTCCAGATGTCCGGCACCTTCCCAGCGCTCCACCGTGGTCGAGGCGACCCTGCGGTCGCCGTCGAGCAGGGACAGCTTCAGGCTGCTGGAGCCGGCGTTGACGACCAGGACGTGCACGCCTCAGCCGTCCTCCGGTCTCGGGGCCAGCTCCCAGTGGCGGATCTCCGGCAGGTCCTCGCCGTGCTCGCGGATGTACATCTTGTGCTCGATGAGCCGGTTCCTCAGGCTCTCCCGGATCGAGCCGGCGGCGCCCTGGATCCGCGGCACCCGGTCGATGACGTCCATGGCCAGGTTGAACCGGTCCAGCCGGTTGAGGACGGTCATGTCGAACGGTGTGGTGGTCGTGCCCTCCTCGACGTACCCGCGCACGTGGAAGTTGTCGTGGTTGGTGCGCCGGTAGGTCAGCCGGTGGATCAGCCAGGGGTAGCCGTGGTAGGCGAAGATCACCGGTTTGTCCTTGGTGAACAGTGCGTCGAAGTCGGCGTCCGGCAGACCGTGGCTGTGCTCGCGGCGGTCCTGCAGCCGCATCAGGTCGACGACGTTGACGACCCTGATCCGCAGGTCGGGGAAGAACCCGGCGAGCAAGTCGACGGCGGCCAGGGTCTCCATGGTGGGGATGTCCCCGGCACACCCCATCACCACGTCGGGCTCGCCACCGTGCTTCGTGCCCGCCCAGTCCCAGATGCCGATGCCCTTGGTGGCGTGCACGATCGCGTCGTCCATGCCGAGGTACTGCAAGGCCGGCTGCTTGCCTGCCACCACCACGTTGACGTAGTTGCGGCTGCGCAGGCAGTGATCCATCACCGACAGCAGGGTGTTCGCGTCCGGTGGCAGGTACACCCGGATCACGTCGGCCTTCTTGTTCACCGCGTGGTCGATGAAGCCGGGGTCCTGGTGGGAGAACCCGTTGTGGTCCTGCCGCCACACGTGCGAGGTGAGCAGGTAGTTCAGCGACGCGATCGGCCGCCGCCAGGGGATGTTCCTACTCACCTTGAGCCACTTCGCGTGCTGGTTGAACATCGAGTCGACGATGTGGATGAACGCCTCGTAGCAGGAGAACAGGCCGTGCCGGCCGGTGAGCAGGTAGCCCTCCAGCCAGCCCTCGCAGGTGTGCTCCGACAGCACCTCCATCACCCGCCCGTCCGGGGCCAGGTGATCGTCGCCGGGGAGCCGCTCCGCGTCCCAGGTGCGGTCGGTCACCGACAGCACGTCCTGCAGCCGGTTGGAGTTGTGCTCGTCGGGCGAGAACATCCGGAAGTTGTCGGCGTTGGCGGCCATCACGTCACGCAGGAAGGTGCCCAGCACCCGGGTGGACTCCACCTGGCCGGTGCCCGGCCGCTCGACGGCGACCGCGTAGTCGCGGAAGTCCGGCATCCGCAGGTCCTGCAGCAGCAGCCCGCCGTTGGCGTACGGCGAGGCGCTCATCCGTTTGGTGCCGGCCGGGTGCAGGTCGGCGATCCCCGCGACCGGGGACCCGTCCGCGGTGAACAGCTCCTCGGGCCGGTAGCTGCGCATCCACTCTTCGAGCACCTTCCGGTGCCCAGCGTCGCCCCGGGCGTTGCCGACCGGCACCTGGTGGGCGCGCCAGGTGCCCTCCACGGGCAGCCCGTCCACGGTCTGCGGCCCGGTCCAGCCCTTCGGGGAGCGCAGCACGATCATCGGCCACGGGCGCCGTTCCGGCAGCCGGCCCCCGGTGCGGGCGGCCGCCTGGATGTCCCGGATCTCGTCCAGGCAGCGGTCCAGGGTGGCCGCAAACGCCTGGTGCATCTCGACCGGTTCCGACCCTGCGACGAGGTACGGGTGGTGGCCGTAGCCCTCCAGCAGGCAGACCAGCTCGTGCTCGGGGATCCGGGCCAGCACGGTGGGGTTGGCGATCTTGTAGCCGTTCAGGTGCAGGATCGGCAGCACCGCGCCGTCACGGCGGGGGTCCAGGAACTTCGTGGAGTGCCAGCCGGTGGCCAGCGGGCCGGTCTCCGCCTCCCCGTCACCGACCACCGCGGCCACCACCAGGCCGGGGTTGTCGAAGGCGGCGCCGTAGGCGTGCGCGAGCGAGTAGCCCAGCTCGCCGCCCTCGTGGATCGACCCGGGGGTCTCCGGCGCGACATGGCTCGGGACGCCCCCCGGGAAGGAGAACTGGGTGAACAGCCGCAGCAGCCCCTCCTCGTCCCGCCCGATGTCCGGATAGACCTCGCTGTAGGTCCCTTCCAGCCAGGCCGCCGCCACCAGCCCCGGACCGCCGTGCCCGGGTCCGATGACGTACATCATGTCCAGGTCGCGGGCCATGATCGCCCGGTTCAGGTGGGCGTAGACGAAGTTCAGCCCCGGAGTGGTGCCCCAGTGGCCGAGCAGCCGCGGCTTGATGTGCTCGGGGCGCAGCGGCTCGCGCAGCAGCGGGTTGCCCATCAGGTAGATCTGGCCCACCGACAGGTAGTTCGCCGCGCGCCACCAGGCATTGATCGTCGCGAGCGCGTCATCGCCGAGGGGCCGCCCGCCGACCGGGCTGCTCATCGCACGGCGATCAGGTGTTCAGGTGCTTGGCGGCGAACACCGCCGCCTGGGTGCGCCGCTCCAGGCCGAGCTTGGCCAGCATCGCCGAGACGTAGTTCTTGACCGTCTTCTCCGCGAGGAACATCGCCTCGGCGATCTGCCGGTTGGTCATGCCCTCGCCGATGAGCTCCAGCAGCCGGCGCTCCTGGGCGGTCAGCGGCGCGAGCGCCGGGTCCTCCTCGGGCCCGCGGCGCAGCCGGTCCAGCACCTGCTGGGTGACCGCGGGGTCGAGCGTGGACTGGCCGGCGGCCACCCGTCGTACGGTCTCGACCAGGTCGTTGCCACGCACCTGCTTGAGCACGTAGCCGGACGCGCCGGCCATGATGGCCGAGAACAGCGCCTCGTCGTCGTCGAACGAGGTCAGGATCAGCGCGGCGATCTCCGGGTGCGCGGACCGGATCTCCCGGCACACGTCGATCCCGGACCCGTCCGGCAGCCGCCCGTCGAGGACGGCAACATCGGGGCGCAGCGCGGGGATGCGTCGGGCGGCCTCCTGGGCGAGCCCGGACTCGCCGACCACCTCGATGTCTCCCTCGCTCTCGAGCAGCTCTTTGAGGCCACGGCGGACGATCTCGTGGTCGTCGAGCAGGAAGACCCGGATGGGGCGGTTCTCAGGTGTAGCGGTCACGGCTCGAGAGTAGTCCTGACCTGAACCGGACACAGGGCCCCAAAGGCACCTGCTGAAGGACTTTCGTCCCACGCCCAGGGGACCGTCGGCGAGCCCTCACCGGGGCGGGACCTCCCAGGTCACGGTGGTTCCGTTGCCTGGCGCCGACTCGACCTTGCAGCATCCGCCGAGGCTCTCCGCCCGCTCCTGCATGTTCTGCAGGCCGCTGCGCCGCCCCTCGGTAGCGATCCCCGTGCCGTCGTCGGCGACGGTGAGGGTGACCGAGTCGCCGATCTCCAGCAGGACGTCCACCCGGCTGGCCCGGGCGTGGCGTACGACGTTGGACAGCGACTCACCGAGCACCGCCAGCAGCTCGGGGGCCACTCGGTCGTCGATGCCGGCGTTGACCGGGCCCAGGATCCGCAGCGTCGGGCTGAAGCCGAGCGCCTCCGCGGCCCGTTCCACGATCTCGTTGAGGGTACGTCGGAGGTCGGGCGACTCGTGCGCGGCACTGAGCGCGAAGATCGACCTGCGGATGTCCTTGATGGTGGAGTCGATGTCGTCGACGGCGCCGGCCACCCGCTGGGCCACGTCCGGCTTCTCGACCCGGCGGACGGTGTTTTCCAGGCTGAGCCCGATCGCGAACAGCCGCTGGATGACCAGGTCGTGCAGGTCGCGGCCGATCCGGTCACGGTCCTCGAACACGGCCAGCCGTTCCTTGTCGCGGCGCGCGCGCTCCACCTGGAGGGCGAGGGCCGCCTGCTCGGCGAACCGCTGTGGGAGCTCGACGTCGACGTCGTGGAAGCTGGGTGCGTTGTCCGGCGTCCACCCGAGGGTCAGCACACCCTCGACACCGTCGGCGGTGCTGAGCGGCACCAGGATCGCCGGCCCGACGGCCGGCCAGTCCGGGCCGGGTGTCTCCGCCCGGGAGTCTCGCCGGGCGTCCTCGACCACCAGCGGCTCCCCGGTCGACACCACCAGCCCGGCCAGCGAGGTCTCGAGGAACACCTCGACGTTGGGACGCGCCATGCCGGGTGCGACCGAGACGATCTGTACCTCGAGGTCCTCCCCGGAGCGCAGCGCGACGCAGCCCACGTCGGCTCGGGCGATCTCCCTGGCCCGGTCCGCGACCGTCTGCAGTGCCTCGTCGCGGGTCACCGGACCCAGCAGGCTGGCGGTGATCTCCGCGGTGATCTCCGCGGTGGCCCCCAGCCACTGCTCCCGCCGGGCCGCCTCCGCGTAGAGCCGGGCGTTCTCGATGACCACTCCGGCGGCCGCACCGAGCGCTATCACGACCGCCTCGTCCTGCTCGGTGAAGTCGCCGCCGCCCCGCTTCTCGGTGAGGTAGAGGTTGCCAAAGACCTTGTCCCGGATCCTGATCGGCACCCCGAGGAAGGATCGCATCGGCGGATGCTCGAGCGGGAACCCGTACGACGCGGGATGCTCGGCCAGATCGTGCAGCCGCAACGGCTCGGGCCGGTCGATGAGCAGCCCGAGGATGCCGTGCCCGAGCGGCGGGTCGCCGATCCGCGCCCGCTGCTCCGCACCGATGCCGTGGGTGACGAAAGCCTGCAGCCTGCGGGCCGAGCCGGCGCCGAGCACGCCCAGCGCGGCGTACTCCGCGTCCACCAGCTGCGCCGCGGACTCGACGATCCGGCGCAGCACGCTGTCGAGGGACAGGTCGCCGGCGAACGCGACCACGGCGTCGAGGAGCAGGCGCAGCCGTTGCTGGTCGTCCAGGAGGCGGTCGACGCGCTGCAGCAGCTCACGCAGCAGCTCGTCGAGGCCTGCGCCCGACAGCGGACCCAATGCCGCAGACGGCCCGAGCTCGGCGTTCCCGCCCTCAGCCGGCTGGTAGTTCATGTGGCCTCTTCTGTGGACCGACGACACCTCGATCCTACCGTGGTCACCGGTCCGGGGAGAGGGCTCGAACGGGCTGCCCCGGGCGCACCGGCCCCGCGGCGCCGGCGGGACTTTGGTCCCGACCAGTGCTGACCCTGGATGCTGGCCGCCGGGGCGCCGGGTTTGCAGGCTGGGCGGTGCACAGAGACCTCGACGAAACGGGACCCCTGATGACGAATGCGCTGATTCCCGGCGAAGACCAGCAGAGCGCTGCGGGAACCAAGGCGCCGTTCCGGCCGGTGTTCGTCCTGCTGGCCGACGGTACGAGCGCGCTGATCCGGCCGGTGCGTGCCGAGGACCACAGCGAGGTGGTCGCGCTGCACGAGCATGCGTCCGACGAGAGCATCTACCTCCGGTTCTTCTCGCACAACCGGGCGTCCTCGGAGGCGTTCGTCAAGGGAATCACCCACCCGGGGCCGGGGGCGCGGTCGCTCGTCGCGGTGCGGTCCGGCCGGCTGGTGGGCGTGGCCACGGCGACCACGGTCGACGGCGGGGACGACGGACAGGTCGCCGGCCGCTGCGCCGAGGTCGCCTTCTTCGTCGACGAGACGCTGCACGGCGTCGGCATCGCGACCGCGCTGCTCGAGCAGCTGGCCGGCTGGGCCCGACAGCTCCGGATGACGACCTTCGTCGCCGAGGTGCTCGCCGAGAACGTGCCGATGCTCCGGGTGTTCCACGATGCCGGCTTCGGCCTCAGCGAGCAGCGCGAGCACGGCGTGGTCACCTTGACCCTCGACTTGCGCGCGAACGCCGAGACCGTGACCGCAGGCGATGCGCGAGAGCGGCAGGCCGAGCGGCGCTCCCTCGAACCGCTGCTCGTCCCCGGCTCCGTCGCCGTGCTCGGCGTCAGCCGGGAGACGGACAAGGTCGGCCGCAACGTGCTCGACAACATCCGGCGTGCCGGGTTCGGCGGACAGCTCTACGCGCTGGGCCGGCCCGGCCTGGCGATCCCCGGCGTCAGCTGTGTCTCGGAGCTGGGCGCCCTGCCGGAGGGCCTCGACCTCGTCGTGGTGGCGCTTCCCGGCCCGCAGGTCGAGGAGGCTGTCCGGGTGTGCGCGCAACGGGGGGCCCACAGCTGCGTCGTACTCACGTCCGGGCTCGGCGAGACCGGACAGACCGGCCGGGACGCCGAGCAGCGGATGGCCCAGGTCGCCCACGAGCACGGAATGCGGCTGGTGGGCCCGAACTGCTTCGGAGTGCTCAGCAACCTGCGCGGGACCCGGCTGGAAGCCATCTTCGGCAGGACCCGGCCCCGGCCCGGCGCGCTCGCCATCGGCTCCCAGTCCGGAGGGGTCGGTCTGTCCCTGCTGGAGGCGGCCGAGGCCCGCGGCACCGGCGTGGCCTGCTTCCTGTCCCTCGGCAACAAGGCGGACGTCTCTGGCAATGACCTGCTCGCGGCGTGGACCGACGATCCCGAGATCAAGGCGGTGGTGCTGTACCTGGAGTCGTTCCACCGCCCCCGCAAGTTCGCCCGCCTCGCGGCCACGCTGAGCCGGCGGAAGCCGCTGCTCGTCGTCTTCGGCGGGAGCTCGGCGGCCGGTACCCGCGGCGGCGCCTCGCACACCGCGGCGGCGGCCACCCCGGCACGCGCCATCCAGGCGCTGTTCCGTGCTGCAGGGGCCGTCGACGTGGACGGGGTTCCGGACCTGGTCGACACCGCGGCCCTGCTCACCGAGCAGCCGCTGCCGCGCGGACCACGGCTCGGCATCATCGGCAACGCCGGCGGGATGGGCATCATCGCCGCCGACGCCGCGCACCGGCTCGCGCTGGACGTTCCCGAGCTCGGCGACGGCACCCGAAGGTCGCTGGTGGCCGCGATCCCCCGGGTGGCCGGGGTGAGCAACCCCGTCGACCTCGGCGCGGGCGCCGGCCCGGAGGAGTACGCCGCGGCCGTCCGCCTGCTGATGGCCAGCGGCGAGGTCGACTCGGTGCTGGTCAGCGTGGCCGCGACCTCGGTCACCGACCTGGACGGCATCGAGACCGCCGTGGAGCAGGCCGCCCAGGACGCCCCGGAGCTGCCCTGCCTCGCGGTGATCAGCGGAGCGCCGCTCGAGCGGGGTGACCGCACCACGCGGTTCGCGTCCAGCGAGGCGGCGGTGCGCGCGATGGCGCACGCGGTCAGGTACGTGACCTGGTTGCGGACGGCGGACACTCCGGTGCCGGTCCCCCGGGTCGCGGACGAGGATGTGTTCGTCCAGGAGCCGCCGACTGCTGCCGGGGAGCAGTCGGTCACCTGGCTCGGGGCCGAGGCGTCCGCCGAGCTGCTGGCCGGCGCCGGCGTGCGCAGCGCCCCGTGGCGCCAGGTCCGGTCCGGTAGGGAGGCGGTCGCCGCCGCGCACGACCTCGGCTTCCCGCTGGTGGTCAAGGCCGCCGACCCCACCATCGTGCACAAGACCGAGGGCCGGTTGGTGCACACGGGGCTTCGCACCCGGCGTGACCTGCTCGCGGCGGTCCGACAGGTGCACGAGGCGGCAGGGCCGCGCAGCCCCGTGCTGGTGCAGCAGCAGCTGTCCGGCCCGGAGTTCGCAGTCGGGGTGGTGCGCGACCCGCGGTTCGGTCCGCTGGTGATGGTGGCCAGCGGCGGCGTCCAGCTGGACCTGTGGGGCGACCAGACCTACTTGATGCCGCCGGTCGGCCCTGCCGATGTGCGCACGGCGCTGCAGTCGCTGCGCACCTGGCCGCTGCTGACCGGGTTCCGCGGCAGCCCGCCGCTGGACGGCGACGCGGTCGTGGAGCTTGTCCGTTCCGTCGCGGAGCTGGCGCTCGACCGGCCCGACGTCCTCGAGCTGGACCTGAACCCGGTGATCGTCACACAGACCGGTCCGTTCTGCGTCGACGCCAAGGTCCGGGTCCGTTCCGCGGAGGAGCGCTGACCGGGACCTTCGGCCCCAGTCGGGTAGACCGTGGCCACTACTGAGGGAGCCCGCCCCGGGGGATGCTCGAGTCCCAGGAGGACGTGAGCGAGGAGGGTCACCGTGGCGACCCGGACGAGCATGCCGCGCATGCATGCACGCAGCAGCGGAGGGGCCCCCATCGTGGTGGGCGTGGATCCGGCCGGCCGGAGCACCAGCGCGGTGCTGTGGGCGGCGGAGGAGGCCGAGCGCACCGGCCGCGCGCTGCACCTGATCAGCGCCTATCCCGCGGAGTCGGCCACCGCCGACGACCGGGTGTCGCCGCGCAGTGACCTCGCTGGGGTGGCCCGGCGGCTGACGCTGTCCGACCTCGAGTATGACGCCCGGTTCGGCCCGGCGGCCGGGGTGCTACTCGACGCGGTGGCGGACGGCTCCCTGCTCGTCGTCGGGCGACGCGGGTACGGCGGGGTGCAGCGCCGGCTGGTCGGCAGCACGTCGATGACGGTGACCTCGCGCTCCCCAGTTCCGGTGGTGGTCGCACCGGAACAGTGGCTCCAGCCGAGCATGTCGTCGGCGCCCCTCGTCGTGGGGGTCGACCGGCAGCACCGCTCCCCGCGGGCCGGCCAGCACGACCCGGACCGGGAGGCCCTCGACTTCGCGTTCGACCGGGCCGCCCAGCTGCGCGTGCCGCTGATCGTGGTGCACGCCTTCGAGATGCCCATGCTCGAGGGGTGGTCGTCACGGGACGTGGAGACGTGCAGTGGCCGGCACCAGGAGATCGTCGATGCCCGGCTCGCGCCTTGGCGGGACGCCTATCCTGACGTCGAGGTGGCCATTCGGTGCGTCCCGGGACCTCCCCGGCAAGCGCTCCTCGACGCGGCACGGGTGGCACAGCTGACGGTGCTGGGCCGGCACTCGGGCGGCCACCTCCGCGGGACGATGCTCGGGTCGACGGCCAGAGGCTTCCTGCACCGCGCCGAGCATCCGGTCGCCGTCGTTCCGGTGCCGGCGGCCGAGGACCAGGAGGAGGTCGAAGATGCTGGTTCGTGAGGTGATGACCGCGCAGCCGGTGACGGTGCGGACCGACACCCCGGTCAAGGAGGCGCTGGCGCTGCTCGACAGGCACTCGATCACGATGATGCCGGTGCTCTCGCCGGCCGGGATGATCGTCGGGGTGGTCACAGAGGCCGACCTGATCCGCGACGTCGTCAAGCCCGACGTGCGCACCCACATGATCCCGCGGCAACAGGGTCAGCCGCTCCTCCCGCCGCACGTGGTGGTGGAGGTCATGAACCATCAGACCGTCACCGTCACGTCGGACACCGACCTCGCCGAGGCGGCCAACCTGATGACCGGGACGGCCGTCAAGAGCCTGCCGGTCATCGACGAGCACCACCGCGTGGTCGGCGTGATCAGCCGCCGCGACATCGTCCACGTGCTCGCGCGGAGCGACGACCTGGTCGCGCAGGAGGTCGGCGCGTTGTTCCACAGCCTCGGCGTCGACTGGCTCGCGGACGTGCACGACGGCATGGTCACGGTGACCGGCCCGGTGACGGAGAAGGATCGTTCGCTCGCCGAGACCGCGACGTCCACGGTGCCCGGTGTGGTCGCGGTGACGATCAGGGACGAGCAGCCGGCGGGCGGGTGATCGGCGGCTGGCGGCGACCGAACCGGTCCACCACCCTCATCATGGTGGACTCCGGCGGCGCGGTCGTGGCCACGCTGGTGGCTTCGGGCCACGGAGCCATGTCCTCGGCCATCCGCGCGGCGACGACCGGGTCCGCGTCGGAGGGCCCCGGCCGACCCGCCATCCGTGCGGCAGCGACATGCGGGGGAGCCTCGCAGCGCAGCTCCACGAGGTCTGCGCTGCACAGCTCGGCCACGGCGCGGGCGCGGGAGCGGTTCGCCAGGTCCGCCCAGGACGCGTCCAGCACAACCGGCTCGCCCATGCCGAGCAGCGCCTCTGCGCGCCGCAGCATCTCGGCGTAGGTGGCCCGTGTGTGCTCCGCGCTGTAGATGCCCTGGCGGTAGCCGCTGCGCGCGCTGCGCTCCGGCGTCAGCCCGGCCAGCTCCTTGCGGACCCGGTCGCTGCCGATCACCACCATCCCGAACCTGTCCGCGAGCAACCCGGCCACCGTGGTCTTGCCGGTCGCGGGCAGCCCGCCCACCAGGGTCAGCGCCACCGCACCGGACACCAGGTGCCGGTGCGCGAGGGCCGTCAGCGCACGGGCCTGGGCCGGGGCCCGACGGCTGCCCTGCGCATGGCGCAGGCAGGCCACCTTGGCACGCACGAAGGCGCGGTAGGCGATGTAGTGATGGACCAGCGCGGGCGGAGACCAGTCCCCCGAGAGCTCCTGGTACCAGCCCAGGAAGCGGGCGGCCTCTTCTGGGGCGCCTAGCCGTTCGAGGTCCATGGCGAGGAAGGCGGCGTCATCGATCCGGTCCAGGTGGCGGAGCCGGTCGTCGAACTCCAGGCAGTCGAGCACCCTCGGCCCGTCGGGGAGGCAGAACACGTCCTCCGCGATCAGGTCCCCGTGTCCGTCGACGATGCATCCCCGTCGTACCCGGGCGTCCAGCAGCGGTCCACGGCCGGCGAGGAAGCGCAGGGTTAGGCGTTCGACGTCCTGCGCCTGCGTCGGGTCGAGCACAGGGCCGTGGAACGGCCGTACCTGCCGGAAGGTGTCGGCCCACCGTGCCCGCAAGCTGTCCCGGCTGCCTGCGGCGTCGATCTCCGGGCTGCGCGCGGAGCGGGCGTGGAGCGCGGCGATCCGGTGGGCGAGGTCGCGCAGGTCGGCCTCCACCGGCTCTCTGTGGCGCACGAGCGTGGCCAGCCGGCGGTCGTCGGGCATCCTCCGCATCACCACCACCGGCTCCGCCGGCCCGTCTGGCTGCTCGAGCCGACCCACGCCCAGGTAGACGTCCGGGCTCAGCCGCCGGTTGAGTTCGACCTCCCGGGAACAGGCCCGCTGACGGGCGGCGAGCGAGGTGAAGTCCAAGAAGCCAAGGTCCACCGGCTTCTTGGCCTTGTACGCCCGCTCCCCGACCAGCACGACCACGCCGCTGTGCGTCTCCCGGACCTCCGCCCAGGGACCGCCGGCCCCTCCCGTCCAGGTGCCCATCGCCCAGCCAAGCCCCTCGTTCCGCATCGGGCCGGCACCGTCGCCCGGCCCGCACCCACGCTCCCGCGGTGCGTGCGTGGCCCCCAGGTGCGTTCGTCATCCGGGGTCGGGGACTTCGGCCCTACGCCCCGGCCGACACGGTTGGGCACGGTGGTCACGACAGTTGTGGATCAGGCGCCGCGCATCTCGCGGGCCGTGTCGCCTGGCGCCGGCTCCTGGAGGGAAATGTGATGCGACCGCTCACGTCGGGCTTGCCCGCCACGACGCCGGCGGGCGTCCACCCGCCGTACGAGGAGATCCTCGCCCTTGCCTGCCGCTCCCCCAGCGTCCACAACACCCAGCCGTGGCTGTGGCGGCTGCAAGGAGGACGGCTCGAGCTGATCGCCGACGTCTCCCGTCAGCTGGTGCACGCCGACCCGGACGGGCGTGATCTGATGCTCAGCTGCGGCGCGGTTCTCCAGCATCTGCAGGTGGTGTCCGCCGGCTTCGGCTGGTCGGCGCGGGTACGTCGTCTGCCGGACCCTGACCGGCCGCTGCTGCTGGCCGCGGTCACGTTCTCGCCGTCGGCCCGTTCCGCGCACGCCGCCGCGGCGCTCCGGGCCGTGGCGGCCCGGCAGACCGACCGGCGCCGGTTCACCTCCTGGCCGGTCCCGGTGGAGCGGCTGCACAGCCTGGCGGCGACCGGTTCGCAGTGGGGAGCCCAGGTCCTGCCGGTGGCTGGCGAGTCGGTGCGCACCCAGCTGCGTCGGCTGACCGCACGGGCCGACCGGATCCAGCAGCAGGACGCGGAGTACCTCGCTGAGCTCGAGTCGTGGGTGCGGGCCGCGCGCGACGGCCTCGTCCCGGCTGCCCTCCCGGCCCACGACTCGCCGGTGGGTCCGGCGGACGCGGTCAACCGCCGCTTCCCCTCCGGCACCCTGGCGGACCCGCCGACGGGCGTGGAGGTGGCCGGGGACGGGATGCTGCTGGTCTGCACCTCAGCCGACGACGCGATCTCGCGGGTGCGCGCGGGCGAGGCGATGAGCGCGGTGTGGCTGCGGGCCACCGAGGAGCACCTCGCAGTGGTGCCGCTCAGCCAGGCCGTCGAGGTCGAGGAGACCAGGCGAGAGGTCCGACAGGCCATCCTCGGGGGCCTGGCCCACCCGCAGATCCTGCTGCGGGTCGGATGGCTGCCGGTGGCCCGTTCGGAGGCCCCGCGCACTCCACGGCGCGACCTCAGCGAGGTGCTGGTCCGCGTCCGCGAGTGACCCGGCCGACCTTCAGCAGCAGCCCGGGCACGACCGCGAGAGCCGCGCCGACGAGCAGCGCCGGGTAGGGCAACGGCCGGGTGCCGAGCAGTCCGTTGAGCGCCGGGAGGTAGACCCCCATCAGCTGTAGCAGCACGCTGGCGGCGACCGCCGCCTCGAGGCCGCGCTGGCGCCAGGTGCGAGGGCCGGCCGGTGTCCGCAGCGCCAGCGCGACGCCGAGCTGGCCCAGCCCGATGGTGAGGAAGATGCACGTCTGCGGGTGCGCTGCCAGCAGCGGGGCGAGGATCCCGGCGGTCATCGACACCACGGCGATCACCGCGCCCGAGACGGCGATCTGTCCGACCAGACCGTTGCCGAGGATGGACTCCTGCGGCGACCGGGACGGGCGCTCCATCAGCCGCCGGTCCAGCGGCTCGCCGCTGAAGGCCACCCCGGGCAGGCCGTGGGTGAGCATGTTCACCCACAGGATCTGGGCAGGCAGCAGCGGGACCACCAGGCCGAGGAACGGGCCGGCGAGCATCACCGCGACCTCGGCCATGCCCCCGGCCAGGCCGTAGCGCAAGAAGGTGCGGATGTTGGCGTAGACCCGGCGGCCCTCCTCCACCGCGGACACGACCGTTCGCAGCTCGTCGTCGGCGAGCACCAGTGCCGCGGCCTGCCGGGCCACCTCGGTGCCGGACCGACCCATGGCCACCCCGATGTCGGCGGTGCGCAGCGCGGGCGCGTCGTTGACCCCGTCTCCGGTCACCGCTACGACCTCGCCTCTGTCTTGGAGGTGGGAGACGATGGCCACCTTCTGCTCGGGGCGCACCCGGGCGAACACGCCGACGCGCTCCACCTCGCCGGCGGCCAGCGCGGCGTCCAGCTGTGCGCCCTCCACCACCTCCGGGGCGTCCCGCAGCAGGCCCAGCCGAGAAGCCACCGCCCGCGCGGTCCCGGCATGGTCACCGGTGACGAGCGTGAGCCGGACCCCGGCGGCGCGCAGCGCCCGGACCACCCCGACCGCGCTCTCCCGGGGCGGGTCGACGAGCGCGATCAGCCCGACCAGCCGCAGGCCGCCGGCGTCCGGCTCCAACGGGCCGGACGACGCCCGCTCCGCGACCAGCAGCACCCGGTACCCGGCCTGCGTGAGCTGGTCCGCCGCGGCGCAGGCCTGGTCGACCAGCGGCGGGTCGCTGCCGTCGAGGAGGTCGACCATCTCCTCGGGAGCGCCCTTGCAGACCAGCAGCCACTGGCCGGCCGGGTTGCGGTGCACGGTGGCCATCCGGCGCAGGGCGGCGTCGAACGGCTGCTCGGCCACCCGGGGCCACTGCGCCCGCACCCGCTCGATGTCCAGGCCGGAGCTGACACCGAGGTCCAACATGGCCCGCTCCAGCGGGTCGCCGGGGGGCTTCCCGTTCACGTGGCCTGACTCGGCCTGGAGGTCCGCGTCGTTGCAGAGGGCCAGGTCGCGCAGCAGGGCGCGCATCTCCGGTCGACCCGCCTGTTCGCGGCGTACCTCTCCCACCGTGGGCAGCCAGGCGACCTCCGCGGTCATCCGTCCCTCGGTGAGGGTGCCCGTCTTGTCCGATGCCAGCACGGTCACCGACCCGAGCGTCTCGACGGCCGGAAGCCGCCGGACCACCGCGTTGCGGCGGGCCATCCGGTGGGCGCCGAGCGCGAGCGCGATGGACACCACGGCCGGCAGCGACTCCGGCACCGCAGCGACCGACAGGCTGACCGCGACCAGCACCATCTCCTCCAGGGACCGCCCGCGCAGCAGGCCGAGGAGCATCACCACACCGGCCAGCGAGACGACCAGCACCACGAGCTCCGCGCTCAGCCGTCCCAGGCGCCGCTGCAGCGGGGTGGCCCGTAACGGCGCGGACGCGACCACGGCGGCGATCCGGCCGAGGCCGCTGGCCGCGCCGGTGCCCGTGACCACGGCGGCTCCCCGGCCCCTGGTGACCACCGTTCCGGCCTCCACCAGGTCACCGACCGCGCAGTCGCGAGGCAGCGACTCCCCGGTGATCGCTGCCTCGTCGACCTGCAGGCCGTGCGCCTCGTCCAGCACCCCGTCCGCGGCGACCACGTCGCCCGCGTCCAGCAGCAGCAGGTCGTCCGGCACCACGACCCGCGCGGGCACCTGCTGTCGCACGCCGTCCCGCATGACGTCCGCCCAGGGTGCGGCGAGGCGGTCAAGCTCGTGCACCGCACGCGCGGCGCGCCATTCCTGGACCACCCCGAGCGTGGTGTTCAACACCACAACGATGGCGATGATGACACCGTCGGAGAGGTCGTGCGTAACGACGGTGAGCACCCCGGCCAGCATGAGCAGGACCAGCATCGGGTCGCGGAGCTGGCGAAGCACCCGGGTCGCCAGCCGGGCCTCGCGGGCGGCCGGGATCTGGTTGGGTCCGTGCTCGACGAGCCGACGTTCGGCCTCCGGCGCGGTGAGCCCGCGCGCGGTCAGCCCGCGCGCGGTCAGTCCGCGCGCGGTCATCGTCGGAGGCGACCGGACGAGCCGGCTCGCCCGGTCCGGGTCACGCGGTCAGCGCTCCCCGTTGCCGCGGCCGGGCACGGCCTCGTGCTGCTCGAAGTGCTCCACGTAGGCGTCCGGGCCGGGGAAGAAGAACGCCTCGTGCCCGCTGTCGGACCACCGCACCCGGTACGGCGGCGTGCCGTTCGGGCCGCGGACTTCGAGTATCTCGGCGTCTCGTACCGGGCCGTCGAGGTGCTGGCTGCGGATCACCAGCCGGTCCCCCACCTTGGCATGCATGGCGTCTCCTCGTGGTCGGCTGGCAGCCCGGTCGGGCTGCCCCACCATCACAGCGGACACCGCCCGGAAGCGGGCAGGGCAAGAAGTCCCTTCGGCGGCGGTCCGAGGTCAAGCCCCCCACCCCGAGCCCCTCGCCCCCGCCGGTCGGGACTTCTGGCCCTGCAGCCCCATTCGGGACGACGCGAGCATGGCTGGCGACAGGTCAGGATCCACCATGCCGAGGAGGACACATGGCGACACTGGCGCGCCGCAGCAGCCCGGTTTCGGAGCTGCTGGACTGGCTTGAATCATCCCCGACGCTCGGCCTTGCGACGATGCGCAGCATCATCAGGGTCGAGGACTTCATGGACGCCGGGGACTACGTGGTCCGTGCGGAGATGCCCGGCATCGACCCGGACAAGGACGTCGAGGTCAGCCTCGAGGGCGACCTGCTGACCATCCGTGGTGAGCGCCGCGAGGAAGAGCGGGACAAGAACCACAGCGAGTTCCGCTACGGGTCGTTCACGCGCAGCGTCCGG
>DASSKA010000151.1:0-6159 GCA_035690905.1 Nocardioidaceae bacterium
CATCACGCACGCCGTTCTCCTGATCACTGGTTCCTGCGTCTCGACAACCCAGAAACCTAGACAGGAGAACGGCGTGCGCTCGGTCAGGCGCGCTCAACCACCCACAGATGTGTCACAAGAGCCGTTTATCTGGCCGGTTGCCCCGCCCGGTCGGCGGGGCGGCCGCAAATCCGTCGCGGGAAAGACCCATCCACGCCGGGCGGCGTGCCGAATCCCTCATGTTCGCCGGCTTGGCCCATCGCCTGTCTCGATGCGAGTTGGACCTTGTGGCGGGGCCGGCGAACACCTCCCGGTTGCGGGCGTGTTCCGCGGCCGTGAGGGGAGCGCGGGCGTGGGCCGCCGGTTGGTCCACGTGCACGCGGCCCGGCGGAGCGACCGCCTCGCCGGCACCGAGGAGAAGGAAGCCTTGCTCATGCAGACCAAGCGCACGAAGAAGCTGTTGATGTCGGCACTCCCGCTCGCCGCAGGTGTCGCGGCCCTCGGCGTGTCGGCCCCGGCCGCGCAGGCCGCCGCAGCGGACAGCTCCGGGCAGTGGAGCTACCAGGCGGACCTGGCTCCGGTGCCGCTGAACACGCCCTCCGGCGCGGCGTCGGGGCACGTGATGGTCACCATCAACGGTGACCAGGCCACCGTCACCGAGCAGGTGTCCGGCCTGGCCGACAAGCTGCCGACCGACAAGAAGACCCTCGCCGCGCTGGGCATCCCGGCGGCGTTCGCGGGCAAGCCGTTCCCGCACGTGCAGCACGTCCACATCAACGGCCAGGGTGTCTGCCCCACCTCCTCGGCCGACGCCAACGGCGACGGGGTCATCTCCACCGTCGAGGGGCACCACGCCTACGGCATGATCGGCACCACCTTGTCGACCAAGGGCAGCACCGGCGCCGACACCGCGACCGACGTGACCGTGGCCCCCGGCGGTGGCAGCTACACCTACAAGCGCACGTTCACCCTCAACGCCGACACCCTGGCCTCGATCAAGAACAACACCGCCGTGGTCGTGGTGCACGGCCTGAACCCGGCCACCGCACCGAAGGCCTCGCTGAGCACTCCGAACGCCTTGGGTGTCACGCTGCCGGGGGCGGACAAGAAGCTCGCGCTGATCGGCACCGCCCCGGCGCTGTGCGGCCCGCTCAAGGCCTCCCAGATGAGCACCATGCCCTCCGGTGGGGTGCAGACCGGCAACGGCTCCACCGCAGGGGTGGAGAACCAGGGCCTGATCGGCCTCGGCGTGGCCGGGGCCGGACTCGGCGCCGCCGGCCTACTCTGGCTGCGCCGCCGCAACGAGGGCAAGACCGCTGAGGACCGTTCCTGAGCATGCCCCCAGAACCCGGACAGCAGGGCACAGGCCCGATCCGCCGTGTGGCGGTCGCGGCCTGCGCCCTGCTGCTCGTCTGCGGCCTGGCGCTCGTGGCGTGGGTGGCCACCCACCAGGTCTCCGCCCCGCAAGCACACCTGGTCTCCGCCTCCCAAGCACGCGAGGACGCCAGCGGCCACGCCGACAGCCCCGGCGATAGCCCCGGTCACGACGGGGCAGGCGGGCCAGCCAGCGGGCCAACCGGCCACCGACACGCTTCGACGACACCGACGCCCGCGCCCGGGACCGGTTCCCCACCGGCCGGCCCAAACCCACCGGCGGGCAGCCACTCACCCGCCCGCCCGGACCGCCCCAAGGGACTGGGCCGGTCCCGACCCACCAGGGTGGTCATCCCCGCCATCGACGTCGACTCGACCCTGCAGAAGCTAGGCACCAACCCCGACGGCACCATCGAAGTCCCCGCACCACCGCACTACAACGAGGCCGGCTGGTACACCGGCTCCCCCGCCCCCGGGCAGATCGGCCCAGCGGTCATCCTGGGCCACATCGACGGGGTGGGCACCACCCCCTCGGTGTTCTTCAAGCTCGGCGCCGTCCACCCCGGTGACCACGTCAAGGTCACCCGCGCCGACCACAAGGTGGTCACCTTCACCGTCTACAAGGTCCAGCGATACAAGAAGAACGACTTCCCCACCACCGTGGTCTACGGCAACACCGAAGGCCCCCAGCTGCGCCTCATCACCTGCGGCGGCACCGTCAACCCCGACACCGGCCACTACGACGACAACACCGTCGTCTTCGCTCGCATGACCAGCGCCACCAAATAGGACCGAACAAGCGCACAACCTCAAGTGCGCAGCCCCGGCCAGGGAAACAGAACCCTCGCCATCCGGGAACTGCGGTCGACACATCGGAAGGCCGCGCGGCAACGCCAACAGCCGCCGGTCAATCGGGGACCTGGGCGAGGAGATCCTTGTCCGGCTGGCGGTGGATGCCGATGCCTTCGGGGCCGGTGACAAGCTGCCGTTCAACGCTGTCGCCGAGCGGGCCGGCGAGGATCTCCCGAATGGTGCCGGGCGCCCAAGCGAGGGCTTGCTCGAGGCGGCTGCCGATGCGGTCCGTGAGGGGCTGGTCGATGCCGTGCTCGACACGGCGGATCGTCCCGAGGCCGGATCCGCCCTACTTGACGAGCTGCTCTTGGGTGAGGCCGATGTGGACGCGGCGGGCTCGGGTGAGTCGTGCGAGTCGGTGGGCGTCGTCGTCCCACGTGATCTGGTCCCCAGTCAACGGTCGAGTTCGGCCCGGACCGCCTGCGCGGTCTCGCCCGGCAGCCGCATGGACCAGTCGTCGGTGTCGATGGCGGCGGCGTGGGCGACTGCCTCCGGGGCGGTGCCCAGCTCCTCAGCCAGCTCCCCGATCGTCGGACCGGTCTGGACCAGCTGCATCGCGGTGACGATCTGGGCGCGTAGTTCAGCCGCGGGAGCCGAGTCAGGGTCTCCGTCCGGCAGCTGGGGCAGGTCGCTGCCAGCACTGCCCTCTCCCAGTTCGCGGGTGAGCTCCCCGAGCGCATCAGCCGTGGAGCGGCTGGTCTGGACGGAGGAGGACCCGGCCAGGATCTGCACGATCTGGTCAGCGACCTCACCGACCGGAGTGTTGGTCTGTCGGGACATGACGGCGAGGACTTCGAGGGCCTCGGTGTCGTTGAGCCCGAAGTCCTGGAGCAGCATCCCCTTGGCCTGCTCGATGTGTGGCAGGTTGCCCGCCTCTCGTTCCTGCTGCTGCAGCTGTTGGAGCAACGGGTCGTCGCCTTGGCTGATCTCCACATGGCCAGCATGGCAGGCGCGCCTCGGAAAGTGGGACGGTGGGCGAGTAGCGCCCATGCGGTGGCTTCCCGGTCCCCTGCGCCGTCGGCTGGGCGTTCAGGAGTCTCGACAGCCACACCGCAGGGGGAGGGCAGCGATCTGTTCGGCGAGGTCGCCGGTCGCCCGGCCGCTGGGGGTCCACTCGGAACACCTGTTGCGCAGCTGTCGGAGAAGTTCCTCGTGAACGTCGTCGGCGGGTTGGCCGGCCATCTGCCCGCGGATCCGGCGCACGACTGAGGTGACGGTCAGTGAAGCGGTCAGCTCCGCGTGCCGGTGCACCACGGCGAGGGCACGTTCGGCTCCCTCGCCGGTGAACGGGCCTCCTCGCATGGCAAGCAGCGTGCCAATAGGGGATAACGCGACGGCAACGTCCTGGTCAAGGAGTGAGACCAGAACCGGCGCGCACGACCCGCGACAGTTCGTGCCCGACGTTGGGCCGATGCGACGCCCTCCCGCGAGCCGCAGCCGACAGCACCGTCCTGCCGGAGCCCTTGTTGGTCAGGGATGCTGCGCGAGGAGAGCCCGCGCGGCGGCTTCCAAGCTTGCCCGCACCGTCACCAGCCTCCCGTCCGGCCGATGGGCCATGAACCTGCCACCCTGCTCATGGATCTTCCCGACGAGAAAGTCACCCACGGCGACCGCCAGCACACCGGACGGCAGCCGACCGATGGCCACATCGACGGGCAGCACAGCGGCTGGCTGGTAGCGGAACATGATGACAGGATCCTTGCAGGTGAGCCGTTGATACATCGGGAAAACGGGCGCTCCTGACACACCCGTGGGTCAGTTTCGGCCCGGGAGGACGGGTCGGTGGCCGCCGAGGGTGAGCATGGCCAGGGCGATGAGGGCCTCGGCGGTGTGGAACCCGAACGCGATCCTGGTGAGGAGCCGGATCTTGGTGTTGGTCGACTCGATCAGCCCGTTGGACAGGTTGTGCTCGATCGCGGCGAGGATTCGGGCGCGGTGTTTGACGATGCTCTTCTGCAGCTTCACGAAGGCGGGGATGCGGCAGCGCCGGGCCCAGCTGACCCACCGGTCCAGGGCCTCGGCGGCTGCCTTGTGAGGTAGCTGGAACACCAGTCGTAGGCCCTCTTTGAGCAGGTAGGCGCGGTACAACCTCCCATCGGTCTGGGCGATCCACTTCAACTTGGCCTGCTGGTTCTCGGTGAGGTCCTCGGGGTTCTTCCACAGCGAGTACCGGGCTCCCTTGACTGCCTTGGCCCGCTCGCTGCCCGGCCGCGGTGGTGCATCGGCTCGAGGACGCCCGCGGCCACGTTTCGGTTCGCCCCTGGCCTGTTTGCGGGCCTCGTTCCACGCCTCGCGGCGCACCTCATCGAGGGCGTCGGTAGCCCACTTCACGATGTGGAACGGATCGGCCACCCGGACCGCGTCCGGGCACCGTTCGGCCACGATGTCGTCGATGAAGTCGGCCCCATCGGCGCTGACGTGGGTGATCTGGGCGCAGCGCTCCTCACCGAGCAGGTCGAAGAACTGGCCCACCGTGGCGCTGTTGCGTCCGGGCGAGGCCCACACCAGCCGGCGGGCGTCGTGGTCAACCACGACCATCAGGTACTTGTGGCCCTTCTTGTAGCTGATCTCATCGATGCCGATGCGCCGCAGCCCGGCGAAGCGGTCCTGCCCGGCGTCGGTGTCGGCCCAGACCCGGGTGATGATCGCTCCCACGGTGCGCCAGGCGATCCGCATCAGCTGCACCACCGTGGACTTCGAGGCCTGCGTGGCCAGCCACGCCACCTGATCATCGAACCCCAGCGTGTGACCGGCGTCGTGCCTGGCCCACGGCACCGCCACCACGACCACCCCGTGGAGGCGGCAGGCCACCCGCGGCGCGTCGGCCTCCAGCACCGCCTGGATGGTGCCCAGATCCAGCGCCCGCCAGCGCCGACGACCCGCGCCGGCGTCATACCCCGGGCAGCGGCGCCGGCACACCCCACACCGACCACGCTGCCGCTTCGTCGGACGCACGTGCGCGACCAGTAGCTGCTCGTCCTCGTCGAACTCGACCCGCTCGATCACCGTCTTGTCGACCCCGAGCACACCTCGCCATAGGCTGACATCACGCACGCCGTTCTCCTGATCACTGGTTCCTGCGTCTCGACAACCCAGAAACCTAGACAGGAGAACGGCGTGCGCTCGGTCAGGCGCGCTCAACCACCCACAGATGTGTCACAAGAGCCGTTTCTTTGGGACGTTTCCGCTGCTGTAGCAGCGGAAACGTCCCAAAGAAACGCTCCCCCGAGGGGGCTCCCGCGAGGGGTGCCGTCAGGCGGGGCGCTCGGCATCGCGGGCCTGGCACGCCAGCGCCCGGGTGATCCCGTCACGGTTCTCGGCCACGGTCCGGCGCAGTCCCGCCGGTGCATCGGGATGCACGTCCAGCCACGCCTGCGAGGCGTCGCGCAGGGCGGCGTTCGCGAGGCCACGCGGGTAGAACCCGACCGCGATCGACTCGGCGATCGCGTGCGTGCGCGACTCCCACACGCCGGTGAGCGCGTCGTGGTAACGCTGGACGTACGGCGCCAGCAGGGCCTGCGCGTCGTGGACCCGCCCCCAGCCGAGGGCCAGCGCCTCGACCGTCTGGTTGGCCGCGTCCTGCTCCTCGACGGCGATCCGCCAGGCCTCGGCCTTCGCCTCCGCCGTCGGACGGGCCGCCCGGGCCCGGGCCGCGCGCTCGGCGCCGGTGGCCGTCCGGTCACGGTCGTGCTCGGCCCGGATCTCGGCCTCGCCGGCGGCGCCGGCCGCGGCGAGGCTGGTGAGCAGCGTCCACCGCATCTCCGTGTCGACCGACAGCCCCTCGAGCTGCTCGGTCCCCGTGTAGAGGGCACGCACCCAGGCGACGTCCTGCTCGCTGGCGGCGTGCGCCGCGAATGCGGTCATCAGCTGCAGCTGGGCGTCACTGCCCGGGGTGGCCTGCTGCAGCAGCTCGCGCAGCCGGGCCACGAGCGCGGTCTCGGTGGCCTGCCGGTG
>DASSKA010000152.1:0-30684 GCA_035690905.1 Nocardioidaceae bacterium
CCCCTTGAGGATCTCGATGGTGTGCGCGATCGACGGCTCCTGGACCTGGATCGGCTGGAACCGGCGCTCCAGCGCGGCGTCCTTCTCCAGGTGCTTGCGGTACTCGTCGAGGGTGGTCGCCCCGATGGTCTGCAGCTCGCCGCGCGCCAGCATCGGCTTGAGGATCGACGCAGCGTCGATGGCGCCCTCGGCGGCACCGGCACCGACCAGCGTGTGCAGCTCGTCGATGAACAAGATGATGTCCCCGCGGGTGCGGATCTCCTTGAGCACCTTCTTCAGGCGCTCCTCGAAGTCACCGCGGTAACGCGACCCGGCGACCAGCGCACCGAGGTCGAGGGTGTAGATCTGCTTGTCCTTGAGCGTCTCGGGCACGTCGCCACGCACGATGGCCTGGGACAGCCCCTCGACGACGGCGGTCTTCCCGACGCCGGGCTCCCCGATCAGCACCGGGTTGTTCTTGGTGCGGCGCGAGAGCACCTGCATCACGCGCTCGATCTCCTTCTCGCGCCCGATCACCGGGTCGAGCTTGCCCTCGCGCGCGGCCTGGGTGAGGTTGCGACCGAACTGGTCGAGCACCAACGACGAGGACGGCGCGCCCTCGGTCGGCGCCCCGGCCGAGGCGGTCTCCTTGCCCTGGAAGCCGGAGAGCAGCTGGATCACCTGCTGGCGGACCCGGTTCAGGTCCGCGCCGAGCTTGACCAGCACCTGGGCGGCGACGCCCTCGCCCTCGCGGATCAGACCGAGCAGGATGTGCTCGGTGCCGATGTAGTTGTGGCCGAGCTGCAGCGCCTCACGCAGGGACAGCTCGAGGACCTTCTTGGCCCGAGGCGTGAACGGAATGTGCCCGCTCGGCGCCTGCTGGCCCTGGCCGATGATCTCCTCGACCTGTGCCCGCACCGCCTCCAGGGAGATGCCCAGGCTCTCGAGCGCCTTCGCGGCGACACCCTCGCCCTCATGGATGAGGCCGAGCAGGATGTGCTCCGTGCCGATGTAGTTGTGGGACAGCATCCTGGCTTCTTCCTGAGCCAGGACGACCACCCGACGGGCTCGGTCAGTAAACCGCTCGAACATGTCTCTTCTCGCTCCTTGCCGTGCTCCCGGAGTCGTTGTGGGAAGGTACCCGCACGCCTCCTGTCATGCACTCTAGTGCGCATGATCCGGGATGTCCGTGGCCCGAATTCACCTTGTGAACTACGCCGGGTGAACCAGGTACGACCAGACCAACCGCACTTCCAGCCTACGTGTTCCCCCTCCGGCCGCCGCGACGCTTCGCCCACAGCGAACACGCGGGGGAACACGACGGGCGAACACGACGGGGGAACACGACGGGGAGCAGCCCGAGGTTCAGGTCCGGGGCAGCCCGGCGGAGCGAGGGCTCAGTGGGCCGCGGCGTAGGCCTGGAGCACGTCCGCGGGCACCCGGCCGCGGGCCGACACGTCGTACCCGTTCTCCCGCGCCCAAGCGCGCACGTCGGCCGCGTTCGGCTCGCCGGACGCCACCTTCCGTGCCATCCGACGCTGCCCGGAGAGCTTGCGGGCCACCCCGACGTACGGCGCGAGGAGGTCCCGCATCTCGTTGGCGTGCGCCTCGGAGAGGTCGACGGCGTAGTTGGTGCCGTCGAGGCCGAAGCGGACCGTCTCGGTGGCCTCGGAACCGTCGAGGTCGTCGATCAGGACCACGTTGACCCGTTGTGCCATTCTCGGTGCCTCCAATGGGAAAAGGTTGAAGAAAACAAAACAGCGGCTTCGACGAAGCAGCAGCAGAAGCCTACCGTCAATTCCAGTCGCGCACACAAGTCTTCCGGGTAAGAAATAACTTGCGGAGAAAGCTGGCGGGCCGGATTAGCCGTTTAGCGGCGTGGGTAGAATCGGTTATTCCGGACGAAGCAGTGGGAAAAGAATGGTCTCCCTTATGCCAGCGCCGGTGAGCAGCATGATCAGCCGGTCCACGCCGATCCCGATCCCGCCGGCCGGCGGCATCCCGAACTCCATCGCCCGCAGGAATGCCTCGTCGAGGTCCATCGCCTCCGGGTCACCGGCCGCGGCCAGCAGGGACTGGGCGACCAGCCGCTGGCGCTGGATCACCGGGTCGTTGAGCTCGGAGTACGCCGCACCGAGCTCGACGCCGTTGATGATCAGGTCCCAGGCCTCGTTCAGCCCGGCGGTCGTGCGGTGCGGCTTGGCAAGGGGCTTGACCGCCTCGGGGTAGTCCATCACGAACGTCGGCTGGATCAGGGTGTCCTCGACGAGCTGCTCGAACAGCTCGACCACGACCTCCGGAGCACCCCACTCGTCCTGCACCGCGACACCGTGCTTGTCGGCATGCCCGCGCAACACCTCGACGTCGGTGTGCTCGTCGACCTTCTCGCCGACCGCCTTCGAGACCAGCTCCAGGATGGGCGCCTCGCTCCACTCCGCCTCGAGGTCGATGACCGTGCCGTCGCGGCCGACGATCTCCGGGGAGCCGATGGCGCGATGGGCGTTGCGGACCATGTCCTTGGCCAGCGCCATCATCGTGTGCTGGTCGCCGTAGGCCTCGTAGGCCTCCATCATCGAGAACTCCGCGGCATGCGAGGAGTCCAGGCCCTCGTTGCGGAACGTCCGGCCGATCTCGTAGACCCGGTCCACGCCGCCGATCATCGCCTTCTTCAGGTCCAGCTCGAGCGCGATGCGCAGCAGCATCTCCTGGTCGAAGGCGTTCAGGTGGGTCCGGAACGGCCGGGCGGCCGCCCCTCCGTTGGTCAGCTGCAGGATCGGGGTCTCCACCTCGACGTACCCCCGCCCGTCCAGCGTGGAGCGCAGCGAGCGGAGCACGGCCGCCTTGGTGCGCACCATCTCCCGGGCCTCCGGCCGCACGATCATGTCGACGTAGCGCAGCCGCACCCGCGCCTCGTCGGAGAGCGGCCGGTGCTCGTTGGGCAGCGGCCGCAGCGTCTTGGCGGCCATCGTCCACGACGTGGCCTGCACCGAGAGCTCACCGCGGCGGCTGGTGACCACCTCGCCGCGGACCGCGATCAGGTCGCCGAGGTCGACCATCGCCTTGAACTCGGTGAGCTGTTCCTCGCCCACCTCGGCCAGGGAGAGCATCACCTGCAGCTCGGTGCCGTCGCCCTCGCGGAGCCGCACGAAGCACAGCTTGCCGGTGTTGCGCAGGAAGATGACCCGGCCGACGACGGCGACCTGGGTGCCGGTCCGGGTGTCCGGCTCGAGCCCCGCCTCGTCGTACTGCCGACGGATCTCGGCCAGGGTGTGCGTGCGGTCCACGGTGACCGGGTAGGCCGCGCGACCGGACTCGATCAGCCGCTCGCGCTTCTCGCGACGCACCCGCATCTGCTCCGGGAGGTCGTCGGGCGCACTGGTGGCACCCGCTGCGTCGCGTGGCTGGTCGTCCATGACTGGCAAGCCTATGCGCTCGCGTTGTCCGGTCTCATCCCGGTTTCGCGGAGAGGTTCCGGGCGCGCGGGCGCCGGCCGTTCAGGCGTTGCGCGCGAAGACGATCTCCAGGCCCAGCAGGGTCAGCCACGGCTGGTGCACGGTCACCGTGGCGCACTCGTCGACCACGAGCGGGGCCAGCCCGCCGGTGGCGATCACGTTCAGTGAGTCGTCGGCGGCGAGCTCGGCGGCCATCCGGCCGACGATCCCGTCGACCTGGCTGGCGAACCCGTAGAGCACTCCGGACTGCAGCGCCTCGACGGTGTTCTTGGCGATCGCGGAGCGCGGCCGCAGCAGCTCCACCGTGCGCAGCTGGGCGCCCCGTCGGCCCAGCGCGTCCAGCGAGATCTCGATCCCCGGCGCGATCGCGCCTCCGACGTACTCCCCGCGCTCGCTGACCACGTCGAAGGTGGTGGCGGTGCCGAAGTCGACGACGATCGCGGGGCCGCCGAAGAGCCGGGCGGCGGCCAGCGCGTTGACGATCCGGTCCGCGCCGACCTCGCGCGGGTTGTCGACCAGAACCGGCACGCCCGTGCGTACGCCGGGTTCCACGACCACGTGCGGGATCTCCCCGAAGTAGCCGGTGAGCATATCCCGCCACTCGTGCAGCACCGAGGGCACGGTGGCGCACACGGCGACCCCGGTCGGCGGCTCGTCGACCGTGGAGGCGTCCAGCAGCCCGCGCAGCAGCACCGTCCACTCGTCGGCGGTGCGCTGCGACGCGGTGGCGACCCGCCAGTGGTCGACCACCTCACCGGCCTCCAGGAGACCCATGGTGGTGTGGCTGTTGCCGATGTCCACGCACAGCAGCATCGCTATCCGCCCAGGGTGAGCGGCAGGTTGTCGATCAGCCGGGTCTGTCCGACCCGGGCCGCGACCAGCAGCCGGGCCGGTCCGCGCTCGGGCGGGTCGTGCAGGTCCGGGCCGGTCAGGGCCAGGTAGTCGACGTCGATGCCTTCGGCGGCCTGGAGTACGACGCGCGCCGCCGCCAGCACCGCCTGGGCTCCTCCCGCGCCCGCGGCCGCGCCGGCCCGGAGTGCCCGGGACAGGGCCAGCGCCTCGTGCCGCTGGTCGGCGGAGAGGTACCTGTTCCGCGAGGACAGCGCCAGCCCGTCCGTCTCCCGGACGGTGTCCACGCCGACGACGTCGATGCCGAGGCACAGGTCGGCCACCATCCGCCGGATCAGCACCAGCTGCTGGTAGTCCTTCTCGCCGAGCACGGCTACGTCGGGCCGGACCAGGCCGAACAGCTTGGCGACCACGGTGAGCACCCCGCGGTAGTGGCCGGGCCGGCTTGCGCCCTCGAGAATCTCGCCGAGCGGACCCGGCTCGACGGTCACCTGCGGCTCACCGGACGGGTACACCTCGTCGGTCGGGGGCGCGAAGACCAGGTCGGCGCCGTGGGCGGCGCACACCTCCAGGTCGGCGGCCAGGGTGCGCGGATAGCGGTCCAGGTCCTCGCCGGGACCGAACTGCAGCGGGTTGACGAAGATCGAGACCACGGTCGTCCCCCCGCGGGTGGCCGCTTCCCGGACCAGGGCGGCGTGGCCGTCGTGCAGCGCGCCCATCGTGGGCACCAGCGCGACCATGCCCGTCGTACTTCCCAGAGCCTCGCGGAGCTCGGCGCGGCTGCGCACCAGGACCGGCCTACCACCGGTGGGCGCTGCCGCGCTGCTCACCTGACCCGTCCGACGCGGGCGTCGGCAGCCGCGGAGCGGGGCAGTGCGTCGTTGAGGATGCCGACCAGCTTCGCGGCCCGGATCGGCAGCAGCCGGCCGTCCAGCACGGCCCGGTTGGCGGTGGCCCGGGCCATGGCGACGTAGGCCTCCAGCGCGTCCGGCTCGTGCGCGGTCACCTCGGCGACGTGGGCACGGACGGTCTCCACGTCGCCGCGCACGATCGGCCCGGTCAGCGCGGTGTCCCCGGAGTCCAGGGCGTTGTCGAGAGCGGCAGACAGCAGCGGCCGCAGGGTGGCCGCGGGGTCGTCGACGCCAGCGGCCCGGAGGATGTCCATGGACTGGGCCACCAGGGTCACCAGGTGGTTGGCGCCGTGCGCCAGCCCCGCGTGGTAGAGCGTGCGCAGCCGTTCCGGGATCCTGACCGGGGTGCCGTCGAGGTCGGCGACCAGCCGCTCGGCGAGCTCGGCGGTGTCCGGGGCCGAGGTGACGCCGAAGACGCAGCCCGGCAGCCGGGCCAGGTCCCGCTCGGTCCCGGTGAACGTCATCGCCGGGTGCAGGGCGAGCACGTGGGCGCCGCGCTCGGCGGCGGGAAGCAGCACCTCGAGCCCGTGCCGGCCGGAGGTGTGTGCGACGTACTGCCCCGGACGGATCGCGCCGCTGGCCGAGAGCATCGCCACCACGTTGGCGAGCATGTCGTCGGGGACGGTGAGCAGCAGCAGGTCGCAGGCCCGGGCCACGGCGGTCGGCTTGTCGACGCGCACGCCGGGCACCAAGGCGGCGATGCGGCTGCGGGACGCGGTCGACTCGCCCGCGACGGCCGCGATGTCGTAGCCGGCCTCGCGCAGCGCTGCGGCCAGCACGGCCCCGACCCGACCGGCCCCCACGACACCTACACGTGTCATTGGCACTCATCGCCTTTCGTTCCAGTCCTCACGGGGAGGTACCGGACGCTGGTTCAAGTGTTGCGCGGAATCAAACAATCGCCGACTCGGGCATATCGAGCGTACGCGGACGTCTTGGCCGGGGAAAACCCGGCGAGAAGGTGGGCTCGGTCACAGCTACGCTGGCCGGGTGACCGGCCTGCCCACGTGGAGGAGCGCGTGGCAGGAGGCGTTGTACGGCGCGGGCGGGTTCTTCCGCCGGGAGGCTCCCTGCGCCCACTTCCGCACGTCCGTGCACGCGTCGCCGCTGTTCGCGCAGGCCCTGGTCCGGCTGGCCCGCGAGGCGGGGCTGGACACCGTCGTGGACATCGGCGCCGGCCGCGGCGAGCTGCTGGCCACGGTGCACGCCATCGACCCGTCGCTGTCCCTGCTGGGCGTGGAGGTGGCGGCACGGCCGGACGGCCTGCCGCGCGGGATCGGCTGGCAGCCTGCGCTTCCCGGTTCGATCGACGGGCTGGTGGTGGCCAACGAGTGGCTGGACAACGTGCCGTGCGAGGTGGTGGAGGTCGATGACGACGGCACGCCGCGGCTGGTGCACGTGGATCCGGCCACCGGCTCCGAGCACCTGGGCGACCCCGTCACCGACCCGGCCGGGCCACCCGGCCTCGCCGCGTGGCTGGAGGAGTGGTGGCCGGTGGCCGAGCCCGGGCTGCGCGCCGAGGTGGGCACCGCCCGCGACCAGGCCTGGGCGGACGTGGTGGGCCGGGTCCGCCGCGGGCTGGCGGTGGCGGTGGACTACGGGCACACCCGCGACGACAGACCGCCGTTCGGGTCGCTGCGCTCCTACCGCGAAGGCGTCGAGCTGGAGGTGGTCCCCGACGGTTCCCGGGACGTGACCGCGCACGTCGCGGTGGACGCGGTGGCCGCCGCGGCGGGTGGCCGGCTGCTCCGGCAGCGCGACGAGCTGCGCCGGCTCGGCGTGCACGGGGAGCGGCCGGCCCTGGACCTGGCCCGGTCGGCCCCCGCGTCGTACCTCTCCGAGCTCTCGCGAGCCTCCGAGGCCGCGGAGCTCACCGACGCCGCGGGCCTCGGCGGGTTCTTCTGGGTGATCACCGAGGTCGAAGCGCCTCCGAAGCCGTAGAGTCGGAGCATCCGCTTGTTCCGAGGCCAGGAGGGTGCCGTGGCTGCCAAACGGCGATGGAGTGACCTGAGCCAGCGCACGCGTCGGCTGATCATCGTCGGCGCTTCCCTCGAGGGCATGCTCAAGATCGCGGCGCTCGTCGACATCTGGCGGCGCCCGGCCGACCAGATCCGGGGCCCGAAGCCGGTCTGGGCGGTGGCCGTCGCGCTGGCCAACTCGGTCGGTACCGTCCCGCTGTCCTACTTCTTCTTCGGCCGCCGCAAGAGCTGACACCGACTTGTCAGGCGCACGACCGGCTATGACCGGTCACCCGCCTGACAACTCCGGGCCGCGCGGGAGGTCCGGCTCTCGCTCTCCAGCAGCGCCCGCGCCTCTGCCTCGTCGCGGTGCCGGCCGCGGACCCGGACCGGCCCGGGCGGCGAGTCCACGTGCAGGTCGGCGAGGCGCAGCAAGCGCTGCACCGGACCCTGGCTGAGCCGCAGCGACTGCACCCGGGCGTGCGGCACCAGGTGCGTACGACGGGCGAGCCAGCCCTCCCGGGCCACGATCACCGCGCCGTCGGCCCCGACGGCCATGAACCGCCTGCCTATCGGGGCGACCCAGCGAGCCCGGGCCGGTGGACGGCTCAGCGCGCTCTCGGCCGGCAGCGGCTCGCCGAGCAGGTGGGCGGCCAGCCAGTCGGCGAGCGCCCGTTGGCCCACCGGAAGCACCGTCGAGGACGCCGGCCCGTGCCGGTCGTCGCCGCGGCCGCCGCCGGCCAGCGACACGTCGAGGCGCGCCCAGCCGAGCCGGCGCCACAGCAGCGGTTCGGTGATCGTGATGCCCTGCAGACGGGGCAGGGCGATGGTCTGGGCGTCCAGGTCGAACAGCCCGCGGCGCACCTGCAGGCCGGCCGGACCCTCGGTGACCGTGAAGCCGTAGGCCCCGGAGAATCGGCGGAAGGCGACCAGCCCGGCGCCGATCAGCACCGGGAACAGCCCGCCGACGGCGGCCAGGCTGTCGGCCCACACCGCCAGCCCGATCAGCAGGGCGGCGCCGAGCAGCGACATCGCGGTCTCCGTGGACAGCGCGATGCTCGCCGCCAGCATCCCCGGGCTGACCTTGGTGAGCAGCCGCTCGGGCGCCTCGTGCCGATCCACCCGCTGCTCCGGCTGCGCGGTGCCGGCCCGCACCGCGTCCCGCCGCGCCAGCAGCAGCTCCTTGAGCTGCTGGGCCTCGCTGAGCTTGAGGTAGGACAGCGAACCCTCCCGGCCGCTTCCCGCCACGTCCATGCGCAGCTCGGCCAGCCCGAACAGCCTGGCCACGAACGGCTGCCCGATGTCGATGCCCTGCAGCCGGTCGATACGGATCCGCCGTGACTGCCGGCCGATCACGCCGGTGTCCACGCGCAGCTCGTCCGCCTCGATCCAGTACTTCGTCCGCAGCCACGACGCCCCGCCGTAGACCAGCCCGGCCAGTGCCAGGGCGAGCAGCAGCCAGCCGATCGGTCCGAGCTCGCCGTGCAGCGCGCTCTGCCACGACGAGCCGACCACCGCGACCAGGAAGATGAAGCTGCGCACCAGCGGTGTCAGCGGGGAGAGCCGGCGGTAGTCCCGCTCGCGGCTCGGCGCCTGCGTCACAGCCCGGCCGCCTGCGCTTCCCCGAGCGAGGTGAGCCGGTCCCGCAGCCGGGCCGCTTCGTCCCGTGGCAGGCCGGGGATCCGGGCGCTCGTGTGCGGGCTCGCGGTGTGCAGGTGCACCGTGGCGATCCCGTAGGCCTGCTCGAGCGGACCAGCGGTCACGTCGACGTACTGCATCCGGCCGTAGGGCACCGCGACCAGCCGCCGGTACAGCGCGCCGTGCTTGATGTAAAGGTCCTCGTCGCGCTCGGCGTACCCCCAGTAGCGCGCGTTGCGCCCGATCAGCCACCAGCCCCAGCCACCGGCAAGCAGCAGTACGACGAGTGCGGCGGCCAGCACCCAGAGCGGCACGTCGAGCGTCAGCACCACCACCACGACCGCCACCGCGAGCACGAGCACGGCACCGGCCAGCACGGTCCGCCGCATCCGGGCCAACGCGCTCGACACGGGACGCCACTCGTTGCCCGGCGGGGCGAACACCTCGTCCACGTCCCGAGCCTAGTTGCCCGGCGACGTGGGAGCATGGCCAGCGTGAGCGAGGGGCGCCCCGAGGAGGTCGTGGTCGGCGTAGGGGCCGGCGCGGCCGGTTTCACCCACGAGCGCGGCGGGCAGCCGGGCCTGGCCACCCAGGACATGGTCCTCAACATCGGCCCGCAGCACCCGGCCACCCACGGCGTGCTCCGCCTCAAGCTCACCCTGGACGGCGAACGGATCGTGCACTGCGAGCCGGTGATCGGCTACATGCACCGCGGCGTGGAGAAGCTGTTCGAGGTCCGCGACTACCGGCAGATCATCGTGCTGGCCAATCGGCACGACTGGCTGTCGGCGTTCTCCAACGAGCTCGGCGTCGTGCTCGCCGTGGAGCGGATGCTCGGCATGGAGGTGCCGGTCCGCGCGGTCTGGCTGCGCACCCTGCTGGCCGAGCTGAACCGGGTGCTGAACCACCTGATGTTCATGGGCTCCTACCCGATCGAGCTGGGCGCGATCACGCCGATCTTCTACGCCTTCCGGGAGCGGGAGACCCTGCAGCAGGTGATGGAGGAGATCTCCGGCGGCCGGATGCACTACATGTTCAACCGGGTCGGCGGCCTCAAGGAGGACATGCCGGCCGGCTGGCTGGACCGCTGCGCCGCGGCCGTCCGGGCGGTGCGGGGCCGGGTGCCGCAGATCGAGGACCTGATCTTCGGCAACGAGATCTTCACCGCCCGCACCCGTGGCGTCGGCGTGATCAGCCCGGATCTGGTGGAGCAGTACGGCGTGTCCGGGCCGATCGCCCGGGCCTCCGGAGTGGACTTCGACCTGCGCCGCGACGAGCCGTACCTCGCCTACGGGGACCTGCTCGCCGACGGGGTGTTGCGCGTGGTGACCCGGACCGGAGGCGACAGCCATTCCCGCTTCGGGGTGCTGCTGGAACAGGTGCAGGTCTCCCTCGACCTCGCCGATGCCTGCATCGAGCGACTGCGCTCAATGCCTTCGGGGCCGATCAACGTGCGGCTGCCCAAGATCGTCAAGGCCCCGGAGGGTGCGACGTACGCCTGGACGGAGAACCCGCTCGGGATCAACGGCTACTACCTGGTCTCGCGCGGCGAGAAGACACCGTGGCGGCTGAAGCTGCGCAGCGCATCGTTCAACAACATCGCGGTGCTGCCGGAGGTGCTGACCGGCTGCGTGGTCGCCGACATGGTCGCCATCCTCGGGTCGATGTTCTTCGTGGTCGGCGACATCGACAAGTGACGGGCAGCCCCTAGTGGAGAAGAAGGCGGTGCCGGTCGAGCGGGTCCGCCTGGCGCCGTGGCCCTCTGACCGGGGAGCGGGCCACGGCGCCGACCTGCCTGCGGCCGGATGGCACGATGACCCGGTGAGCATCCGCGTGCAGCCCACCGCCCAGGTCGACGAGTCCGCGCAGCTCGGCGACGGCACCAGCGTGTGGGAGCTGGCCCAGATCAGACAGAACGCCCGGCTGGGCAGCAGCTGCGTGGTCGGGCGCGGGGCGTACGTCGGCACCGGCGTGCGGATCGGGGACCGCTGCAAGCTGCAGAACTACGCGCTGGTCTACGAGCCGGCCACCCTCGCGGACGGCGTGTTCGTGGGACCGGCGGCGGTGCTCACCAACGACGAGTATCCGCGTTCGGTGGACCCGTCGGGCAACCTCAAGCGCGCCTCGGACTGGCAGCCTGTGGGCGTCGAGGTCGCCGAGGGCGCCTCGCTCGGCGCCCGGTCGGTCTGCGTGGCGCCGGTGCGGGTCGGCCGCTGGGCGATGGTGGCCGCCGGCGCCGTGGTCACCAGGGACGTGCCCGACTTCGCGCTCGTGGTCGGCGTCCCGGCCCGGCAGGTCGGCTGGGTGGGCAAGGCGGGCCGCCGCCTCGTCGAGGACACCGTCAGCGACTCCGGCCACCGCACCTGGAAGTGCCCGGAAACCGGCGACCTCTACCGCGAGACCACCGCAGGCCTCACCGAGGCCTGATTCTCACCGACGTCGGTGCGTCGCCCTAAGGGGTAGGTTCTGGGGGCATGTCGACCGACAGCGTGGAACGCGGAGGGCTCCGCCTCGGGGTGGCCGGGGCGGGCGCGACGGGCGGCTACCTCGCCGCAGCGATGGCGAGCGCGGGCTTCGACGTCACGCTGCTGGCCCGCGGCCGCACGGCGGAGACCGTCGCCCGCGACGGCATCACGGTGCGCGGCCCCGGCGAGCGTCGGCTGCACGCCCGGCCCACTCGCACGGTCGTCGCCGGGCAGGCCGTCGAGCCGGTCGACGTCACGCTGTTCTGTGTGAAGGCCTACGACACCGCGCAGGCGGCCGAGGACATCGCGGCTCTGGTCGGCGAGCGGGGGCTGATCCTGTGCCTGCAGAACGGGATCGCGAACGAGGACGTGCTTGCCTCCGTGTACGGCGGTCACCGGATCCTCTCCGGGGTGCTGTACATCGGCGCCGAGCGCGCCGCGCCCGCGGTGATCGACTGCCGGACCGGGGCGCGCATCATCTTCGGCAGCTACGACGGACAGCCGAACGCGCTGCTCAGCAGCGTGCAGAGCGTGCTGTGCGAAGCCGGCGTTGACTGCACCGTCGAGGAGTCGATCCGAGCCGCGAAGTGGCAGAAGTTCCTGTTCAACTGCGGCCTGAACCCGCTGACCGCGCTCACCGGTCAGCGGCTGGGCACGATCCGTTCCGTCCCGGCCGGCCGGCGGCTGTTCGAGGCGCTGGTCGACGAGGCGTTGGAGGCCGCTGTGGCGTCCGGCGCGCCTCTCCCAGCCGAGGCCCGGAGCACGGTGATGGCGACCGCGGACCGCATGGACATCTCCTCATCGATGGCCGAGGACCTTGCGGCGGGCCGGCCGATGGAGCTGGAGGCGTTCACCGGGCACGTCCTGCGGCTGGCAGAGGCGCACGGTGTTCCCGCCCCGCACTCGTCCGTCGTGCACGCACTCCTGCAGGTCGCGGACACAGGTCCGTGAGAGCCGGGGCTACGGGCACTCGGCGGAGGGAGCGCTGGAGCCGAGCACGGTCGAGCCGCCCAGCAGCACCTCTTGTGACGGAGCCAGGGCACCGACCACGTCGTACACCGACGACGGCAGGCAACTCTCCTGGGTGAGCAGCAGCGGGCTGCCGTGCGCGGCGGCGGCCGGGACCCCGGCCAGTGCGTCCGGGAAGTCGGTGCCGACTGCGAAGTACACCTGCTGCGCGCTGCTCCAGCCGGTCGAGGCGACCGCCGCTGAGGTGCCGTAGCGGTCGGTGCCGAAGATCCGGGTCACGACCGCACCGGGCAGCCGCTGCTCGGCCTGGGATACCACCGTGCTGCTCAGCGCACCCGGCCCACCGAGGACCACCACCTTGGCCGGGGCCAGCGACGTCAGCTCGCGGCCGACCGACCGAGGCAGACCGTCCGGGCGGGAGAGCAGGATCGGCGCACCTCGGAGCGCGGCCAGCGCGCCACCGGACAGCGCGTCGGGGTAGTTGAGCCCGGAGGCGAGGTACACCGTCGCCGCTGAGGACCAGAACCGCTTCGCGGTCAGCACCCCGGTGGCGTAGCGGTTCGAGCCGCCCAGCCGCACCACCGCGCCGGCGTACTGGTCGGCGACGCTGGCCACGTGGTCGGACACCGCGGCCGCGCCGCCGATGACGTAGACGGTGGCCGGGTGCAGCCGCTGGAGCTCGTCTGCGGTGGCCGCGGGCAGCCGGCGTGGCTTGGTGAGCAGCACCGGAGCGTGCTGGCGGGCGGCCGCCGGCCCTGCCGACAGCGCGTCGGGGAAGGCCAGCCCGGAGGACAGGAAGACGGCGGAGACCGGAGCGGTGAACGTGCTGTCGGCGATGGCCGCGGCCGTCGCGAACCGGTTCGACCCGGCCAGCCTGCTGGTCGTCGGTGCCGGCGGCTGGCTCGCCGCCGCCTTGTCCATCACGTTCCTGACCTGCTTGCGCATGCCGCCGCCGTGGATCCAGTCGTAGGCGAGCTGGCCGGGGCACGCGGTCGCGGTCGACGGGTTGAAGCCGTCCAGGTGCACGTCGCGGTGGCCGGAGATCCTGCGCATCGAGATGCCGTTGATCGTGAACGTGCCGAACGGCCGGTGCCCGAACAGCGACAGCCGCCAGGCGCTCAGGTGCACCACGGCCTGCTTGAGCGCGGGGGACGGCGCGACCTTCTGGAAGTTGCCGATCATCGAGATACCGGTGGTGTACAGGTTGACGTCCCAGTTCCCGGCGTGCGCGCCGCGGACCTGCTTGTCGATGCCGCCACGACGGCCTTCGTAGATGGTCCCGAACCTGTCGACGAGGAAGTTGTAGCCGACGTCGCACCAGCCCATCTGCTGCACGTGGTACATCTGGATCGCCCGCACGATGCCCGGCGCCTGCTCGGCGGTGTAGTCGTTGGAGTTCACCGTGTGGTGGATGACCACACCGCGCATGTTCTTCGCGTAGCGCGGCTTCGAGCAGTAGGGCAGCTTCGTCATCGAGCCCCACTCCGCGCGGGTCACGATGTCCGGCTCCGCGACGCCGCCGGCGGTGGTGGAGGTCGCCGCGGGGTGCAGCGCGATCCGTCCCGCCGGCTGCGCAAGCCCGGTGCCGCCGTCGATCACCGCGACCTTGACGTGTCCGGGCACCCGCCCGTCGGTGGACAGCAGCCGCACGCCCACGCCGGTCGCCGGCCCGACCCAGATCGGGTCGGTGCCTTCCCGGGCACCGGCCGCCCTGGACGCGGTGTCGGTGTCCACCGCGACGTCCTGCCAGCCCGACCAGCCCCCGTGCCCATGCGTGCGGATCTGCACGGTGAGCCCGTCGGTCGGGAAGCCACCGTCCCAGGTCACCCCCACCACTCCGAACGGCTGCGTCGGGGTCTGCGGGAGACGGGCCACCACCTGCGAGTGGCCGTGCGACAGCCGGGCCGACCTGGCCACGGCGGGGACCTTCAACGTGACGTCGGAGGTACGCGGACCCCCGGAGGACAGCGTCGCCGGGGTGCCGGACTGCAGCCCGGCGAGCGGTAGTCCCACGAGCAGCAGGCCCGCGAGGATCGTCAGGAGGGCACCACCGGTGGCGACGCGTCTGACGGCTGAGCACAGACGGGTGAGCAAGACAATCTCCGAGAAGTACGACGTCTGGGGCTGGTGTGGCCTAAGTTGCCATTGTGCGCCCCCACCCCCGCACCTGTCTGCTGAACCCTGAAGTCCGGATCGGCATGGTCTCCCTGACGGGGGGGATTCGGCCCGATTTGAGTAGACGCTACCGCCTGGCAGCGGACGAGGGGATGGTGGCTGTGTCGGCCAGCGGCATCCCAGTCATCCTCGGCTCATCCGCCGATGACCACCCGTCGTACCCCCTCCCACCGGGCCGGGTCGGTGACCCGCCGGCCGTCGACGAGCACCTTCACGGCGGGCAGGTCCGCGGGCGACAGCGTGGAGTACGACGCGTGGTCGGCCTGGATGACCGCGGCGTCCACCTCCTCGCCGTCGTGGGCAGGCAGGCCGAGCGAGGTGAGCTCTGAGGCGGCGTACATCGGGTCGGAGACGAACACCGTCGCTCCGCGCCGCTGCAGCTCGGCGACGGTCGGGAAGACCCCGGAGAACGCGGTCTCCTTGACCCCGCCGCGGTACGACGCGCCGAGCACCAGCACCCGGGCACCGGCCAGCTCGCCGTAGGCCGCGGCGAGCAGGTCCACCGCATAGCTCGGCATCGCAGAGTTCGCCTCGCGGGCCGCGCGCACCACGCTCGCCAACGGGTCGTTCCACAGGTAGATCTGCGGGTAGATCGGGATGCAGTGCCCGCCGACCGCGATGCCGGGCCGGTGGATGTGGCTGTAGGGCTGGCTGTTGCAGGCCTCGATCACCTTCACCACGTCCACGTCGATCGAGTCGGCGTAGCGGGCGAACTGGTTGGCCAGCCCGATGTTCACGTCCCGGTAGGTGGTCTCGGCCAGCTTGGCGAGCTCGGCCGCTTCCGCCGAGCCGAGGTCCCACACCCCGTTCGGCCGGGGCAGGTCGGCGCGCTCGTCGAAGTCGAGCACCTGCTGGTAGAAGCGCACCGCGTGCGCGGTCGACGCGCCGTCGATGCCGCCGACCAGCTTCGGGTAGCGGCGCAGGTCGGCGAACACCCGGCCGGTGAGCACCCGCTCCGGGCTGTACGCCAGCGAGAAGTCCTTGCCTGCCTCCAGCCCCGAGCCGGCCTCCAGCATCGGCGCCCACCGGTTCCGGGTGGTGCCCACCGGCAGCGTGGTCTCGTAGCTGACCAGGGTCCCGGGTCGGAGTCCAGCGGCGACAGCCTGCGTGGCGCCGTCGAAGCCGGCGAAGTCGGGAACGCCGTCGGCGTCGACGAAGAGAGGTACGACGAGGACCACGGCATCGGCCTGCGAGACGGCGACGGTGGTGTCCGTGGAAGCGGTCAACCGCCCGCTCTGGACGACGGCTGCGAGCTTCTCGGCCAGCTGGTGCTCTCCGGGGAACGGCTCCTGGCCGGCATTCACCAGGTCGACGACCTGCTGGCTGAGGTCGGCGCCGACCACGGTGTGCCCCTTGTCGGCGAACTGCACCGCCAGCGGCAGGCCGATCTTGCCCAGGGCGACCACGCAGATCCGCACGTCAGCTCCCCTCCGGGCTCCGGCCCGGCCGGGGAATCCGGCGGGCGACCGCGGCCACGATCTCACGCCCGGCCACCAGGTCGACGGTCACCACCAGGGCCCCGTCCGGAGCGCTGTCCACCACCAGCCGCACCGGTCGGCCCCGGCGCGAGCCCACCGTGGTCAGCCGCTCCGCCGGCGCAGGCAGCCGCACGCCGTACTCCCCCGCCGCCAGCGTCCCGGACAGCCGGACCCGCCAGCGGCCCGGCCCCGCGGCGACCAGCGCGTCCTTCGGCACCTCGACGGTGACCCCGCCCGTGGTTGGTGCGACTGTGGCCGGGATGCCGGCCGGACGCCCGTCTCGCATCAGCTGGCCGGTCAGCGCGGCGTCCCCCTCCAGCGGCAGCCGTACGACGAGCGCCAGCGCCCGGTCCGTCCAGCGGGCGGATGTCGAGGCGGCGCTGGCCAACCGTGCCGAGACACCGGCCGGGGCCAGCCGGAACAACGAGTCCGGCAGCGTCCCGAAGCCGGTGTAGCCGGCGAACGCCTGCCCGTCCCGCACGTGCACCGGAAGAGCAGGGTCGCCGTCCTCGCGGACCACTGCGTCCAGCAGGTCGATGTCCTGGCCGGCGGCCGCCGAGACCCGGACCCGCGCCGACACCGGGATCGACTCGAGGATCGCCTCGGTGAGGTACCGGTCGGCCAGCCCGGCGATCCCGGCGGCCACCGCCCGGCGCTCCTCGACCGGCAGCTCGAGCAGGTCCGCGCGCAGCAGCCGCGGGATCTCCCAGGCGAAGTGCCGGGCCAGCAGGGTGTCCCGCTTCGGGCCGGCCGGCACCAGCTCGGCCACGGAGTCCATCATCTGCCCGATGCACGGAACCCGTTGCGAATAAGGGGTCTTGTAGGACAGGTTCCCGGCGTCCTCGCGCTTGACCGCGTAGTAGCAGGTGTAGCTGCCCAGCACCGAGATCCGCCTCGCATGCACGCAGGCGGCCAGCGTGAACGGCTGGTCGCTGCCGAACGCCATGTCCTCGCGGTAGCGCAGCCCGAGCTCCTCGACCAGCGAGCGCCGGAACAGCTTGGTGTTGGCGAGCGCCCAGCGCAGCTCGTCGCCGTACGGGTCGACGTCCACCCGGTCCGCGCCGTACAGCCCCTGCCCGACGACCCGTCCGTTGACGCCGACCATCTTCCCGATCACCACGTCCGCGCCGTGCTCGTCGGCGAAGCCGACCATCCGCTCCAGCGCCTCCGGGCCGAGGTGGTCGTCGGCGCCGAGGAAGTAGACGTAGCGTCCGGTCGCCAGGTCCAGCGCCTTGTTGCTCGGCTGCGCGGGGCCGCCGGAGTTGGGCTGGTGCACGACGGTGAAGACGGAAGGGTACGACGCGGCGAAGCGATCCAGCAGCGCGGCGCTTCCGTCGGTCGACCCGTCGTCGACGGCCACCACCTGCAACCTGCTCTGGCCGATGCTCTGCTCGACCAGAGACGTCAGGCACGTCTCGAGGTACGGCATGGTGTTGTAAACCGCGACGACCACGGTGACATCGGGCACAGACACCTCGGGGATACTACAGTTCATCCGACCGCCGAGACGGTTGGCACCCGACCACCGTGACAAGGGGCGGCCCACTCGCCGACAGGACGGGAGACGCTGATGCCGACGGTCCAGCCAGCGCGCAACGTCGCGGTGCTGCTCGCCGGCGGGGTCGGTGCGCGGGTCGGCCTGGACCTGCCCAAGCAGCTGATCAAGGTGGCCGGCAAGACCATCCTCGAGCACACGCTGGCCACCCTCCACGCGCACGAGGCGGTCGAGGAGATCCTGGTGATGATGGCGCCGGGCCACCTCGACGCGGTGCACGACATCCTGCGCGCCGGCCGCTACCCCAAGGTCAGCCGGGTCCTCGAGGGCGCCGCCACCCGCAACGGCACCACGCTGCGCGCGCTGGAGGCGCTCGGGGATGGGGACTGCAAGGTGCTGCTGCACGACGCGGTGCGCCCGCTGGTCAGCGCCCGGATCATCGGCGAGTGCTTCGCGGCTTTGGAGAGGTACGACGCGGTGGACGTGGCCATCCCGTCGGCGGACACGATCATCCAGGTCACCCCCGAGAACACGATCGCCGCGATCCCGCCGCGGGCCACGCTGCGCCGCGGCCAGACGCCGCAGGCATTCCGCGCCTCGGTTCTCAGGCGGGCCTACCGGGTGGCCTCCGATGACCCGGACTTCACGGCCACCGATGACTGCAGCGTGGTGCTGCGCTACCTGCCGGACGTGCCGATCGGCGTGGTGCACGGCGACGAGCGGAACATGAAGGTCACCGACCCGATCGACGTGTACCTGGTCGACAAGCTGTTCCAGCTGGCCACCAAGGAGCTCCCGGCGCCACGCGCCGAGGAGGAGTACCGCTCCGCCCTGTCCGGCAAGACGATGGTGGTCTTCGGTGGCAGCTACGGCATCGGCGCGGACCTGGCCGCGCTCGCCGCGTCGTACGGCGCAACCGTCTGCACGTTCAGCCGGTCCTCCACCAGCACCCATGTGGAGCGCCGCGAGGACGTGGCCAAGGCGGCCCAGCAGGTGCTGGAGAGGCACGGCCGCATCGACTACGTGGTCAACACCGCGGCGGTGCTTCCGCGCGGCAACCTGGTGGACACCTCCGAGGAGACGGTGTACTCCGCCACCGAGGTGAACTACCTGGCGCCGATCGTGATCGCCCAGGAGCTGTTCCCGCACCTCGCGGCAAGCAGGGGATCGTTGCTGCTGTTCACCTCCAGCTCCTACACCCGCGGACGCAGCGGCTACAGCCTGTACTCCTCGGCGAAGGCGGCGGTGGTGAACCTGACCCAGGCACTCGCCGACGAGTGGGCCGACGCCGGCGTGCGGGTGAACTGCGTCAACCCCGAGCGCACCGGCACCCCGATGCGGCGTCACGCGTTCGGCGAGGAGCCGGAGGGCAGCCTGCTGGACTCCCGGGAGGTGGCCCGGGCCGCGCTGGACACCCTGCTGTCCGACGCCACCGGCCACGTCATCGACCTGCGCCGCGAGGACCCCACCGCTGGTTGAGGAGTGAGCGTCTCGAAACCATCCCGGCGCTCTCAGCGCAGGTGTCGCCTAGAGAAACGATCGGCCGTGAGGCCGCTCCTTCGGGTGGGTCAGGCGGTCTCGAACAGCCCGCGCAGCATCTCCTTCGCGGCCGCCTCCCGCTTCGCCAGCACGCCGGGGTGCAGCAGGAGGAGGAGCAGCACCACCCCACACAGAATGACGGAGAAGGTGCAACAGGCGAGGAATGCGCTGTCGCCCAGCCCGTTGCCGATCCCCGTGACGACGGTGGCGCCGAGGCAGATCACCGCCGTCAGCGCGAACAAGAAGAAGTAGCACCTGTCGAGGGCACCGCGGAGGCGGCCGGTGACCTGGACGCCGTCGATGGTGTCCGCCATCCGCGCCTTCACCGACCACGTCGGCGACATGGGGGCTCCGTAGTTCCGGAGGAAGATCTCGCCGTCGCGGGCCTTGACTTTGTAGTTCCGGGGCACGCTCAGCAGGCATCCGCGTAGGCTACCTGGCTGGTCTCCTCGCCTGGCGCGAGGACAAGATGCCGGGCAGGTGCGGCGCAACTAGGAGGACAACAGCTTCCAGCGCCCCTCGGAGACGACCTCGACGGCGCCGTCGGTGACCTTGATGGCGGTCTGGTCGTCCATGACGTACGCCGGTCCCGCGATGTCGGCGGCCCATCTCTCGGCGTCAGCCATGGTGTTTTCCGGGAAGCCGTCCAGGTGCGGGAAGATCGAGAAGTCGACGACCCCCAGCGTCCTGTCGTCCGGGGCGGACGGCCACTCCACGAAGTCGGCCCCGATCCGGGGAGTCATCACCATGCTGCCGGCGCTCAGCCCGACCCAGACCGTGTCGGGCAGCGACGGCAGAAGGTCCGCCAGCCCGGACTGCCGCATCCAGTGGCCCAGGTACGTCGCATCGCCGCCGTCCACCAGCAGCACGTCAGCCTCCCGGACCCACGGGGTCCAGCGCTCCTCACCGATGCTGGGCAGTGCCGTGAGCTCGAGGACGCCCACCGACTTCCAGCCCAGGTCGCACATGTTTCCTCCGACGACGAAGTCACGCACCGAGGCCGGCCCACACATCGGGTGGGCCCATTTCGCCGTGGGGATGCAGAGGGCTGTGGCGTCGGCGATGGGCTTGCCCAGCAGGTCGATCAGCGCATCGCGGATGCTCGGGTTCGTGACGCCGCCGGACGTGAGAAGGAGCTTCAAGGTGCCTCCCGACATGGGTGCGGGCGCGGACGCCTCGTGGACGCTGCACAGGCACAGGACTGACCGTGACGACAGTGACTGTACCTGCCGTACGGCGCGGTCAGCGCGATCCGAAGAACGCCTCGACGACCCGCTCGGCGGCGTGCCCGTCCTGGAACCGTTGGAACTGCTCGTTGAACGCGGCGATGGCCGGCGCCCACCGAGCGGCCAGCCCGTCGATGTCGCGCAGCAGCTCGACCACCTCGGTGGCGTCGCTGACCAGCGGTCCCGGCGCACTGGTCGCGAAGTCGTAGAGGAATCCGCGAACGGGCCCGGAGTAGGCCTCCAGGTCCGGCACCAGGAACACCATCGGCCGGCCGGTGAGCGCGAAGTCGAAGCGCAGCGAGGAGTAGTCCAGCACCGCGGCGTCCGCGGCCAGGATCAGGTCGTTGATCTCCGGGTAGTCGGTGACGTCGACCAGCCTGCGGGTGCTGGCCAGCCGCCGCTCGCCCTTGGCGTGGAACCGGTGCCCGCGCAGCAGGAGCACGTAGTCCGGGCCGAGCACCTCCGAGGCGCTCTCCAGGTCGAGGTGCCGTTCGAGCACCGCCGCCCGGTGGTCGACGGCCAGGTGGTCGCGGAAGGTCGGCGCGAACAGCACCACCTTCTGCTCCGGCCCGATGCCCAACCGGCGACGCGTCGAGTCACGCACAGCGGCAGCCGAAGCGGACACCAGCAGGTCGTCGCGCGGGTAGCCCTGGTTGTGGATCGGGCCGTCGTAGGCGTACTCGCGGCGGTAGTGCTCGTCCATCTCCGGGGACGGGGTGAGGATCAGATCCCACTTCCGGGCGGTGCGGTCCAGCTCCGCCTCGATCTGCCGCGGCCCCCAGCCCTTCGCGCGCCACTGCACCAGGCCCATGCTCTTGGCCGGGTAGCCGTGGAAGGTCTGCAGCACCCGCTGCCCGGGGCGCTTCACGAACCAGTCGTCGAAGTCGATGTTGTTGACCAGGAAGCCGGCCGACCCGAGCACGTCGTACCACTCCCGGCTGCGGATCAGCACCGGCACCGCGCCCTCGGGCACCCGCACCGACCGGTCCTCGATCCCCCAGTACACCGTCAGCTCCGGGTGCGTCCGTCGCAGCACGTCATGGATCGCGCGGGGGCTGTCGGTGGCGGCCTGCCCCGTGTAGGACTGCAGATAGACCGCCGTCGAGTCGAGGGGGTACGACGCGGCGGCGAACCGTTCCTGCTGCAGCCGCTGGGCTCGCACCCCCAGCTCGTCGTCGCGCAGCGGCGGCATCACGTGCACGGCCAGCCGGCGGCGCGGGGTCTGCCGGGCCCGGACCCGCAGCAGCGCCGAGAGCAGCTCGATTGGGCTGTGCGCGCTGAGCTCCTCGGCCACCTCGATGGCCCCGGTCGACGTGCCGGGCAGCGACAGCTCCAGCCGGTAGGCACCGGGCGGGATGGCCGCGGCCCCGAGGCCCCACTCGTCGCAGGTGGTCGGGAAGACCACCTCGCCGTCGCGGAGCTCACCGGTCAGCCGCACCCGCTCGCCGACCAGGTCGACACCCCACTCGGTCGGGGCGGCCCCCAGCCAATCGAGGCACAGCACCAGCTCGTCGCCGGACAGCCGCACGTCACGCACCACCGGCCGGTGCCGCACCTCGTGCACGGACGCCGCGCCCCAGCGGGAGCGCCGGAACGCCAGCGTCCCGGACGGCTCACCGATCCAGTGCTCGTCGACCTCGGGCGGGAACGCGACCTGGTGCTCGGTGGCCTCCTCGTCGACCGCGCTCAGCCGCCACTCAGGCGGTTCGTCGTCCCGGTTGGCGAAGCCCAGGTCGGGCAGCGTGACGACGAAGCTGCCGCCGGGGTCGAGGGGCGCCCGGACCGGTGCCCGCGACGGGTGCTCGAGCTCGACCGCGACCAGCGGCGACTCCGCGGAGGTGGCGACCAACCGGCCTCGCAGCTCCCGGCCGGAGACCGTGGCGTCGGCGAGCACCGCGGCGGGCCGGTGCGCCTCGATGCGCAGGCCGCCGTCGCCGGCCGGGCTCGGTCCCCACAGCATGCCGCCGGCCATCCGCCGCGGCCGCTCGCCCACCGTGCCGTTGTGGTCGCGATGGTTGATCGTCCCGGTGCGGGTCAGGCCGTGGCCGCGCCAGGTGAGCACCAGCTCCCAGGCGGTCGACTCGAGCACCTGGTCGGCGCTGACGGCGATCCGGTACGCGCCCAGGTCATGGGTCTGGTGCGGCTCCTTCGCGAACCGGGTGGCCGCCGGGCTCGGCGTGGGCGTGGCCTTCACCGGCGTCCGACGTACCCCCGTCTGGTCGACCAGTTCCGCGACCAGCTCCGGCTCCGGCCGGGTCGGGTCGTCGCCGACCAGCCGCGGGTAGGCGAACACCTCCAGCTCCAGGGTGCGGTCCACCCAGCGGAGCTGGCGCAGCGAGGCGACCAGGGCGGTCTCGGCGTCGGTCAGCTCCAGACAGGCGTCTGGAACTCGGCCAGCAGCCGGCTCGACGGCGTACACCTTCCCGTCCCGGACCTCGGTGGCCACCCCCGGCGCGCGCCGCCGCGCCTCCACGAAGTCCTCGAGCACGACGCGCCGCCGCTGCACCACCAGCCAGCCCTTGACCCGGGACTCCCAGCGCAGCACACCCCAGTCCCCGGGCCGGCGGGCGACCTCGTCGACCAGCCCGCCGAGCACCTCGCACATCCGCTCCCACTGAGCGGGATCGCTCTGCTCGGCAGCGTCGACGAACCGGTGCACCTCGGAGTCCAGCAGCTCGTGCAACCACCGGCGACGGGCCTCGGCGTGCTTCGGCTCGCGGAGCAGCCCGTCCACCTCCGCGACCGCGTCCAGCCAGCGGTCGGTCGCGTCCTCGAGCTGCGCTACCTGCCCGAACGGCACCGTGGCCCGGTCGGTGCCCTGGCACACCGGGCGTCCGAGCAGGTCGATCCGGTCCGCCAGCACACAGGCCCGCACCAGCAACGGGTGCGCCGACGACCCGTCGACGGGGGCGCGCAGGCCGGACCGGGTCCAGAACTGGCGGCGGAACAGGGTGCCGCCCAGCGAGGGGCCGGCCACCACCTCCGGCGCCTCGGCGAGAGTGACCTCGGCCCGGTCCGCGGGCACTCCGGCGAGGGCGAGGTCGGAACCGCTGGCCTCCAGAGCGGCCACCAGGTCGGCCAGCGCCGAGTCGGTGAGTCGCTCGGAGACGTCGAGGAACAGCAGGTACCGGCTGCGGGCCCGCGCGGCCTCCTGGTTCACGCCCCCCGGCCGGGCGACCCGCACGTCGACGTACTCATGCGTCTGCCGCCGCAGACCCTCCCGGCAGCCGGGCAGCAGGTCCTCGTCCCGCTCGGCGCAGCGCACCACAACGGTGACGTCCGGCCGGCGGCTGGTCAGCCGCCGCAGCCCGCGTTCGACGAGGCCCCTGCGCGCGGCATCAGGCGGCATGGGCAGGTCCCCCGGGTCGAGTCTTCGGACTCAGGCAGTCTAACGACGGGGGCGGCGAGTAGGGTCCCCCGTCATGGATCGGACGTTGTTGCTCGTCACCGGAGCGGGGCGCAGCGGCACCAGCACGGCCGCGGGTGCGCTGCACCACCTCGGTGTGCACGTGCCCGGGCCGTACCTGCAGGCGAACGCGTCCAACCCGCGCGGCTTCTACGAGTCCCGCTGGTCGGTGGAGTTCCACAACAAGCTGCTCAAGCGGGCCAACGTCACCCTCACCGACGGCCGCCCGGAGGCTCTGTCGCTGATGCGCTCGGCCGTCGGCGAGTCCGACGAGCAACGCCTGGCGTCCTTCATCGCGGAGGCGACCGAGGGTCAGCCGGTGACGGTGGTGAAGGATCCGCGCACCTCCTGGCTCCTTGACGTCTGGGCCAGCGCCGCGCGGTCGCGGGGTCTCCGGGTCGCGCACCTGGTGATGCTGCGGCACCCGGCGGAGGTGCTGGGCAGCCGAGCCACCCACTACTTCGCACGCAGCCCGTGGATGGGCGAGGCCGGTTTCGCCGTGAAGAACCTGGCCGGTTGGCTGAATGCGATGCTCAACACCGACGTGCAGACCCGAGAGCGTCCGCGGGCGTTCGTGCGGTACGACGACCTGCTGTCCGACTGGCGTACGGCGCTGGGCCGGGCGCTGCCCTGCCTCGGCATCGACGTGTCCGTGCCGCCCGGTCCCCATGCCGTCGACGAGTTCATCGACCCGGACCTGAGGCGGCACCGACTCACCTGGGCCGACCACGACCTGCCGACCGATCTGACCGCGCTCGCCGATCGGGTCTGGGAGGCGCTCGACGTGCTCGCCGACCAACCGGATGCGACCGCGCTGGCCGCGCTCGACGCTGCCCGCGCCGACTACGCGGACCTCTACCTGGCCGCCCAGCGGCTCGCCTTCGACTCCACCCAGGCCGAGGCCGAGGCGGCCCGCCGCAAGGCGACCCAGGCCGCCCGCCGGGACCGCGATGCCGATGGGGCTCGAGACGGCACCCCGTCGCGGCCCTCCGTGCTCAACCGGCTCCGGTTTCCCAAGCGCGGCTGACCCCTTACCAGGGTGCCCTGGTAAAGGGAACGTTCCCATGGTGAATGCACCATGGTGAGCTTCCCTTTCCCATGGGAAGTCGCGCCGCCGCCCACCCCCGTCGTACGCCTGGCCCCGCTGATAGCGTCTGAGCGTCGTCCGCGAGGAAGGAACCACCGTGGGTCTGCGCGCTGGGCTGGTCGGCCTGGGGGCCATGGGCCGCAACCACGCCCGGGTGCTCTCCGGCCTCGACGACGTGGACCTGGTGGGCGTCGTCGAGCCCGGTGGCGGGGCTCCCGAGCAGGTGTACGGCGCGCCGGTGCTCCCCTCCCTCGACGAGCTGCTCAGCATCGGCATCGACTACGCGGTGGTGGCTTGTCCCACGGGGCTGCACGAGGAGATCGGGCTGCAGCTGGCGCATGCCGGGGTCGCCGCGCTGATCGAGAAACCGCTGGCGCACACCCCCGAGGCCGCGACTCGACTGGTCGAGGAGTTCGAGTCTCGTGACCTGGTGGCCGGTGTCGGGCACATCGAGCGGTACAACCCGGCGCTGCAGCACCTGCGCCGCCGGCTGGAGAACGCCGAGCTCGGCGAGGTGTACCAGGTGGTCACCCGCCGGCAGGGCCCGTTCCCCTCGCGGATCGCCGACGTCGGCGTGGTGAAGGACCTAGCCACCCACGACATCGACCTGACCGCCTGGGTCACCAGGCGCGACTACCTGTCCATCGCCGCGCGCACGGTCACCAAGAGCGGCCGGCCGCACGAGGACATGGTTACTGCCGTCGGGGAGTTGACCGGCGGGATCATGGTCAACCACCTGGTGAACTGGCTCTCCCCGTTCAAGGAGCGCTCCACGGTCGTGACCGGGGAACGCGGCTGCTTTGTCGCGGACACGCTGACCGCCGACCTGACCTTCTACGCCAACGGGGTCGCAGCCACCGAGTGGGAAGCGATCCGGGCGTTCCGCGGCGTCGCCGAAGGCGACATGACCCGGTTCGCGATCGCCAAGCGCGAGCCCCTGCTCGTCGAGCACGAACGGTTCCGCGACGCCGTCCTCGGCAAGGACGCCGAGATCGTCACCCTCCGCGAGGGGCTGCGCACCGTCCAGGTGGCCGCCGCCATGCTCGGCTCGGCCGAATCGGGCGAGACCGTCTCCACCCTCGCGCAGTAGGCGAGCGAGACGCGAGCTCGGGACCCCGGGATCTTCATCCGGCAGCCGCTCCAGGCTCCGCCGCCGGGCTCAGCGCGAGGACGCCGCTCGCCCCCACCGCAACGACGACCGAGAGCACTGCGAGCCACCCCAGGCCCGGACGGACCTGGTCACCGAGAGCGACGACGCCGACGCCTCCGGCGACGAGCACCTCCACGACCCACAGCAGCGCCGTCGCGGGGCCGACCTGCCCGGACTCGAGCGCCCGGGCGTACCCGAGGGCACCCAGCACGCCGAAACCGGCAATCGCCCACACGAGCGGCTCGAGCAGGAGCTCCGACCATCCGGCGGAGACGTCCAGCCCGCGGGCGCACACCGCGGCGGCGGCGAACCCGGTCCCGGCGATCAAAGAGAGAGCCGCCCAGCGTCCCTGCCGATAGGTCGCCGCGAGAAGTCCGCCAAGCGCCACCACGGACACCCCGGCGGCCGCCGCGAACCAAGGCGGCGCTGCGGAGGCCGCTTGGGTACCCGACGCGGCTGCCACCCCCACCAGTGCGACCGTCAGCAGCGCCAGCGCGGCTCCGTCGCGCGGCCGCGGCCGCACCCGGAGGAACACCCATGCCAGGAGGACGGTGATGCCGACCGATCCGGCAAGCAGCGACTGGACCGCGAACGCCGGCATCTGCTGCAGCGCCACCAGCGAGGCCAGCCAGGCGATCAGGTCGAAGACCAGCCCGAGCAGGTAGACGGGCTGACGGACCACAGCCGGGCCGCTCGCCCGCCCGGCGCCAATGGCTTGCAACACCGAGGCGGCGCCGTAGCTGAGGGAGCCGAACAGCGCAGCACCGAGACCGAGGATCACAAGCGGTGTGCCGCGCTCACCACGGCGTGCTCAGGCCCGAGCGACGACGATCTCATTGACCGCCTCGACGATCCGGCCGAGCTCGTCCTCGGAAAGCCCCGGCCACACCGGCAGCGACAGCACCTGCCCGGCCGCGCGCATCGTCTCCGGCAGGTCCCAGTCGCGGTTCGAGGGGTGCGCGCCGGGGCGGTACGGCGCGAGCAGGTGGATCGGCGTCGGGTAGTACACCGCACTCCCGATCCCGCGCTCCTTCAACGCCGCCTGCACCTGGTCACGCGAGGACGGCACCCGGATCGTGTACTGGTGCCACACGTGCGAGGCGTTCTGGTCGACCGGTGGCGTGACGACCCCATCGAGGCCTGCAGAGAGGAAGGCCGCGTTCTCCTGGCGCTGCTTGTTCCACTCCGCCAGCTTGGTCAGCTGCACGCGCCCGACCGCGGCGGCGACGTCGGTGAGCCGCATGTTCGCGCCGACGACCTCGTTGGCGTAGCGCTGCTCCATGCCCTGGTTGCGCAGCAGCCGCACCGTCCGCGCGATCGATGGATCACCGGTGGTGACCATGCCGCCCTCGAGGGAGTGCATGTTCTTGGTCGGGTAGAAGCTGAAGCACCCCGTCGTACCGAACGCCCCGACCGGTCGGTCCGCCCACGTCGCGCCGTGCGCCTGCGCGGCGTCCTCGACCACCCCGAGCCCGTGCCGCTCGGCGATCACACCGATCGCGGTCATGTCCGCCGGGTGCCCGTACAGGTGCACCGGCATGATCGCCGCAGTCCGCGGGCCGATGGCCGCCTCGACCGCCGCCGGGTCCACGTTGAAGTGGTCGGGCTCGATGTCTACGAACGCCGGGTCTGCCCCGACCAGGCGTACGGCGTTCGCGCTGGCCGCGAAGGAGAACGACGGCACGATCACCTCGTCACCGGGCCCGATCCCCATCGCCATCAGGGCAAGCTGCAACGCCGACGTACCCGAGTTCACCGCCACGCAGTGCCGGCCCTCGACCAGGGCGCCGAACTCCTCCTCGAAGCCGGCCACCTCCGGCCCCTGCACCACCATGCCGCTGCGCAGCACCCGCACCGCGGCGTCGATCTCGTCGTCCCCGACAACGGGGCGCGCGGGAGGGATGAAGTCGGGCAAGGATGCTCCTCGCAGGGTTGATCATTGGGCGGCCTTCGCGAGCCTACCAACGCGTGTCGCCAGCGACGCTCACGGCCGCAGGCGCACTGGCGGTCAACGCGGCTACTCCCCCGATCAAGTCCGGCGTACCGTCGGCAACCTACCGGAAACACGAGTCGGAGAGACGCACCCGACGGCGGACAGTCGGCCCCGCACCACCGGCAAATACACTGAGCGGGACCCACCCGACCACGGAGGAAGACCACGGTGCCGGAACAGAACCAGGAGCGAGGCACGCTCGTCGTCGCCGGCCAGGGGTACGTCGGACTGCCGCTCGCCGTGCGCGCGGTGGAGATGGGCTGGAACGTGATCGGCGTCGAGCCGGACGAGCTGCGCGCCAAGCGCCTCCAGGCCGGGGAGTCGTACGTCGACGACATCACCAGCGACGAGCTGACGAACGCCCTCCGGACCGGGCGCTACCACGCGACCCCCGGCTACGAGCAGTGCCAGGGCTTCGACGTTGCGGTGATCACCGTCCCCACCCCGCTACGCGAGGGCATTCCCGACCTGTCCTACATCGAGGACGCCAGCCGGTCGCTGGGCGCGTGCCTGAAGCGGGGTGCGACGGTGATCCTGGAGTCCACGACGTACCCGGGCACCACCGAGGAGCTGGTCGCCCCGATCCTCGAGCAGGGCTCCGGGCTGACCGCCGGCGAGGACTTCCACCTCGGCTACAGCCCAGAGCGCATCGACCCAGGCAACAAGACCTGGACCTTCGTGACCACCCCGAAGGTGGTCTCCGGCATCGATCCCACGTCCCTCACACAGGTCCAGGCGTTCTACGACAGCGTGATCGACACGACCGTCCCGGTGGCCACCCCGAAGGAGGCCGAGCTCGCCAAGCTGCTGGAGAACACCTTCCGGCACGTCAACATCGCGCTGGTCAACGAGCTGGCGATGTTCGCCCACGAGCTCGGCATCGACATCTGGGAGGCCATCGACGCCGCCTCCAGCAAGCCGTTCGGCTTCATGCGGTTCACGCCCGGGCCTGGGGTCGGCGGGCACTGCCTGCCCATCGACCCGTCGTACCTGTCCTGGCAGGTCAAGCGGTCCCTCGGCCAGCCGTTCCGGTTCGTCGAGCTGGCCAACGACATCAACGAGCACATGCCGGACTACGTCGTACGACGGGTAGCAGCGGTGCTCAACGAGCAGAAGAAGCCGGTCAACGGCTCACGGATCCTGCTGCTGGGCATGGCCTACAAGAAGAACACCGGTGACGCACGGGAGTCGCCGGGGCCGCAGGTCGCCGCGCTCCTCGAGTCGATGGGCGGCGTGGTGCGCGCCTGCGACCCGCACGTCGAGCCCGCGCTGATGGACGGGATCGACCTGGTCGAGCTGACCAGCCATGAGCTGCAGAAGGCGGACCTGGTGGTCGTGCTCACCGACCACGACCGGTTCGACTTCGGCCTGGTCGCCGAGCACGCCGCCCGGGTGCTGGACTGCCGGCGGGTGTCCGGCCTCGGCGGCGCCGAGACGCTGTGACGGGACGAGACACGAGGGGAGCCATGAGCAAGAAGAAGCGCGGCCGCGTGGTCATGCTCGTGGACAACCGGGTCGAGGGCGACTCCCGGGTCCAGAAGGAGGCCCGCTCGATGGCCGCACGCGGCTGGGACGTCGTGCTCCTCGGCCGTTCCCCCGACCGCCAGCCGCACCACTGGAAGATCGGCGACGCCAGGGTGCGGCTGATCCCGATGCCGGTGCCGCTGCTCAGGCCGCGGCACACCTTCCGCCGCTCGCCGCTGCGCGCCCCGCTCGCCTACCCGGCCGGCCCGCTGGCCAGCTACCAGCGCCAACAGGCGCTGGCCCGCCGCGCCGACGCCCGCATCCTGCGCGACCAGCTGGCCGGGAAGAGGACCGCGGGAGCGAGCCCTTCCGCGCCCGAGCGCGCCCGGGTGTTCCTCAACCGCGCCTACGCCAAGGCGCGCGGCGAGCTGGTCGAGCTCCGCGTGAAGCAGACCGAGGACCTGGCCCGCAGACGGCAGACGATGGACGCCCCGCTCGACGTGCTCGCCACCAGGTTCTGGCGTACGACGATGGGCAACCGCGCCTGGCGCAGGCTGGACCCGAACCTGTGGGACTGGGAGCTCGCCTACGGCCCCGTCGTCGACGAGCTGGCCCCGGACCTCATCCACGCCAACGACTTCCGGATGATCGGCGTAGGTGCCCGCGCCAAGATTCGTGCCGCTGCCGAGGGCCGCACCATCAAGCTGGTCTGGGACGCCCACGAGTTCCTGCCCGGTCGAGACGTGCCGGGCATGCATCCGCGCTGGCACGAGGCGCAGATCGCCCACGAGGCCGAGTTCGTGCCCTACGCCGACGCGGTGTGCACCACCTCGGAGATGATGGTCGAGCTGCTCAGCTCCCAGCACGACCTGCCCGGCACGCCGGCGATCGTCCGCAACGCCCCGACCGTGGGCCTGGACTCCGACGTCGACACCGGACCGGGCGTCCGTGCCCTGTGCGGCCTCGCCGACGACGTGCCGCTGCTGCTCTACATCGGCGTCACCGCTCCCCAGCGCGGCGTGGACACGATGATCGAAGCGCTGCCCCGGCTCGACGGCGTGCACGTCGCGCTGGTCGCGAAGCAGTCACCGAACCTGGAACGGCTCACCACCCTGGCCGAGAAGCTGGGCGTCAGCGGCCGGGTGCACGCCCTGCCCTACGTGCCGGTCGACCAGATCGTCGGTCACATCGCCTCCGTCGACGTAGGCGTGTTCCCGGCGCTGCACAACCTGTCCCACGACAGCGACCTGCCCACCAAGTTCTACGAGTACGCCCAGGCCCGCCTGCCGATGGTCGTGTCCGACGTACGCACCACAGCCGAGACCACCCGGATGCTCGGCCAGGGCGAGGTGTTCCGCGCCGGCGACGTCGACGACTACCTGCGCGCGGTCCGAGCGGTCCTCGCCGACCTGCCGCGTTACCGCAAGGCGTACGACGAGCGGGCGGATCT
>DASSKA010000153.1:0-10143 GCA_035690905.1 Nocardioidaceae bacterium
GAGGACAGGAGCGAACCGCGTGCGTGCGATCTGGAAGGGCGCCGTCTCGTTCGGGCTGGTCAGCGTGCCGGTCAAGCTGTACGCCGCCACGGAGAACCACGACATCTCGTTCCGGCAGGTGCACGCCAAGGACGGCGGCCGGATCAAGTACCAGCGGGTCTGCAGCATCGACGGCGAGGAGGTGGCCTACTCCGACATCGCCAAAGGCTACGAGACCGAGGACGGCCGGATGGTCGTCCTCGACGACGAGGACCTCGCCGAGCTGCCGGCGAGCAGCAGCCGCGAGATCTCGGTGGAGAAGTTCGTGCCTCGCGATCAGATCGACCCGATGTTGCTGGAACGGTCGTACTACCTCGAGCCGGACAAGGCGGCCGCCAAGCCGTACGCGCTGCTGCGCGAGGCCCTCGCCGAGGCCGACCGGGTCGCCGTGGTCACCGTGTCGCTGCGCACCCGGATGACCACCGCGATCCTGCGGGTCCGCGACGACGTGATCGTGATGCAGACCATGATGTGGCCCGACGAGATCCGCACCCCCGACTTCTCCGGCCTGGAGGCCACCGAGCACGCGGCCACCGACCAGGAGCTGAAGATGGCGCGGCTGCTGGTCGACACGCTCGCAGGCGACTACGATCCCGGCGACTTCGAGGACGACTACCGCAACGCCGTCGAGGCGCTGGTGCAGGCCAAGCTCGAGGGCGGCGAGGTGCGTCACGCACCGGAGCCGGAGCGCGAGACGGGCGAGGTGGTGGACCTGCTCGCCGCGCTGCAGCGAAGCGTCGAGGCTGCCAAGACCTCCCGCGGCGAGGCCCCCGCCGAGGAGGACAAGCCGGTCAAGAAGTCCTCCGCGAAGAAGACCAGCGGCAAGAAGGCCGCCGGAGACAAGACCACCAGCAAGAAGTCGGCAGCCAAGAAGACCGCCAAGAAGGAGCCCGCCCGCAAGGAGTCGGCCAGGCGGAAGAAGGCGAGCTGACGAGTTCGGCAATGCCGAGCTTGTGGACGGGCGTGTCCTTCGGCCACGACCAGACGACCACAGGTTGCCTGACGTGGTGCTAGTCGAGCTGGGGAGTCGCGTCGGCCCAGGGCCGGGCCCGCTCCAGCTGGGCGGCCACCGACAGCACCGTCGCCTCGTCGGCAGTACGTCCGACCAGCTGTACGGCGAGTGGCAGCCCGTCCCGGGCGAAGCCGGCGGGCACCGACGCGGCCGGGTTCCCGGCCACGTTCCAGACCGCGGTGTAAGCGATCATCGGCATCGCGGCCAGCGCTGCACGCAGCGTGCCCGCACCGTCGAGGACGCCGACGGGCGGCGGCCGGTGCGCGAGCACCGGGGTGAGCAGCAGGTCACAGCGGTCGAACACCCGGTTCAGCTCGGCCGCCACCCGTTCGCCGCGCCGCACCGCCCACGCGGCGACGGTGGCCCGGGCCCAGGAACCCAGCCGCACCGTCTGCCGGGTCCGCCGCTCGATGCGCTCCGGATGCTGCACGGCCTTGAGCTCCTCCCGGACACCGCCGAGGAACTGCGGCACGAACGCCGCGGTCGCGTCGGGGTAGCCCGGGTCCACCTCCCGCACGTCGTGGCCGAGGCGGCCGAGCAGGTCGGCGGTGTCGCGCACGGCCTGGACGTGCTCGTCGCAGGGGCGAACGCCGCGCACGGCCGGTCGCACCGACCAGCCGACTCGCAGTCGGCGAGGTTCGGCGTCCGCGGCGGCGAGGAAGCTGCCCACCGGCTCCGGCGCTCGGTAGCGGTCGCCGGGCTCCGGCCCACGGATCACGTCGTAGAGCAGCGCGCTGTCGCGCACCGTGCGGGTGAGCGGACCCGCCGTGCCCAGCGCCCACCAGCCCTGGTCACGCGGATCCAGACTCACCCGGCCGCGCTGCGGCTTGAGGCCGAACAGGCCGCAGCAGGCGGCCGGGATCCGGATCGACCCGCCGCCGTCCCCGCCGAGGCCGGCGGGCACCAGGCCCGCGGCGACCGCGGCTGCGGTGCCGCCGCTCGACCCGCCCGGCGAGCGGCGCAGGTCCCACGGGTTGCCGGTGATGCCGTGCGCGACCGACTCCGTGAACGGCCACTGGCCGAACTCCGGCATGTTCGTCTTGCCGACCACGACCGCCCCGGCGGCGCGGAGCCGGCGGACCACCGCGGAGTCCCGGGCGGCGGGCTCGGAGCTCACCCGGCCGCCGAAGGTGGTCACCGTGCCCGCGACGTCGAACTCCTCCTTGACCGCCAGCGGCACCCCGTGCAGCGGCTCCCGGGTGGGTGCGGCGTCCCGGGCCGCCGCCTCCTCCAAGGCATGCTCGGCCAGCACCGTCGTGAACGCGTTCAGCCGGCCGTCGTAGGACTGGATGCGGCGCAGCAGCGACTCGGTGAGAGCAGCCGAGGTGACCCGCCCGTCGCGGACGGCGGCCGCCTGGCCGGCGACCCCCGCCCAGCACAGCTGCTCGTCCTGCTCGTCCATGGCGCCGGCCTGCTAGGCGATCCCGCAACGCCGCAGCGCCAGCACGACCAGGGCGCGGGTCACCGACACCAGCTCGTCGAGGTCGATGTGCTCGGCGGCGCCGTGGGCTACCCGGATGTCTCCGGGACCGTAGTGCAGAGTGGGGATCCCGCCGATGCCGGCGTACAGCCGGAGGTCGCTGCCGTACACCTCCGCACCCAGGGTCGGGCGGTCGCCGCCGACCGCGGTCACCGCGCCGATGACCTCATCGGTCAGCGGGTGGTCGGGGTCGATCCGGCCGCTGGCGAACTGGCCACCCGGCCAGGTCACCACCGGCCGGTTCTCCCGCAGCCACGGGTCTTTGACGCTGGCCTCGGTCACCGCGTCCTCCAGCGCCAGCCTGGCCTGCCGCGGGTCCTCGTCGAGGATCACGCCGAGGCGTCCCTCGGCGACCAGCTTGTCGGGGACGTTGCTCGCCCACTCCCCCGCGGTCACGGTGCCGATCGACAGCGCGTAGGGCAGCGTGCTGCCGAACAGCGGGTCGACGTCCTGGTTGCGCTCGGCCTCGAGCCGGGCGAGCGCCCGGTGGATCGGCAGGAACGCGTCGAAGGCGCTGAACCCCTCCCGGCGCATGCTGCCGTGCGCGGAGCGCCCGGCCACCTCGATGCGGAAGGTCAGTGCGCCGGCCGTCGCGGTGACGATCCGGCCGCTGGTCGGCTCGGTGATCACCGCCGCCTCGCCGCGGTGCCCGCGGCGCAGGGTCGCGAACGCACCGAGGCCGCCATCCTCCTCGCCGATGACGCAGTGCACCGCCAGCGGCCGCTCGAGCGTCACGCCGGCGGTCCGGAGGGTGGCCGCCACGGCGATGTTCGCCGCCACCCCGGCCTTCATGTCGCAGGCTCCCCGCCCGAACAGCGCCCGTCCGCGGATCTCCGCGGAGAACGGGTCGCTGCCCTGCCAGGTCTCCGGGTCCCCGGCCGGCACCACGTCGAGGTGGCCCTGCAGGATCAGCGCGGGCACCGTGTCGCCCGCAGTGCTGGCGACCACGCCGACGGCCTTCTCCCGTTCGGTCTCCGCGCCCGGGAACCACGGGTCGAGGACCAGCTCGTCGAGGTCGATGTCCCAGCGGTCGACGTCCAGCCCGAGCTCGCCGAGCATCGCCGCAGCGACCTCCTGCACGTCGACCTCGGCGTCGCTGCCGCCGACGCTCGGGATCCGGACGAGGGTGGCCAGGGTGTCCGCCAGCGCGTCCTCGTCGAGCTGGTCGAGGACCTTCCTCTCCAGGGGGCTCAGCCCCCCGACGGCCTCCCTCACGGGGTCGCCAACAAGGTCCGCACCACTCGCAGCCCCACCGAGAGCCGGGCCAGGTCGGCGGTGTCGTCGGCACAGATCTCGCCGAGCGTCTGGACGGCACGGCCGACCACCACGCCGTCCTCCTCCTCCCAGTCCGCGATCCGCACCGGGGCCGGCTCGTCCGGCGAGGTCTCGGCCAGCACCTGCGCGGTGAGCTGGGCGTGCACGGCGTTCAGGTCGTCGCGCAGCGCGGCCCGCGCCATGGTCTGCCACCTGTCGTTGCGCGGCAGCGTGAGGATGCGGCTGACCAGGGCCGGCAGGCCCAGCCGCTCGCCGAGTGCGAAGTGCACCCGGGCCACTTCGATCGGGTCGATGTCGTCGCGTCGGGCGGTCTCCACCACTCCCAGCACGACGTAGGCGGGCTGCAGCACCGCGACGCGGGATGCCAGATCCTCGGGCACTCCGGCGCCCACCAGCTCCTTGCGCCGGTGCTCGTAGGACTCCAGCTCGCGGCCGGTGAGCAACTCCGGCAGCGCCGCCAGCACCCGCCCGGACACCGGGTCGAAGAAGTCCACGATGCTCTCGCTGTCCAGCGGCGGCCGCCGGTTGGCCACCAGCCAGCGCGAGGCGCGCTCCACCAGGGTGCGCAGCTCCAGCCGCATGCGGGTCTGCACAGCGGCGTCGATGGCGTTGTCGTGGGAGCTGATCTCGTCGAGCAGTGCCCGGAACCCGAAGATCTCTCGAGCCAGGAAGTTCGCACGGGTCAGCTCGGCCGCTGACGCGCCGGTCTCGGCGGACAACCGGTGGAAGTAGCTGATACCGGCGCCGTTGACCAGGTCGTTGACGATCTGGGTGACGATGATCTCGCGGCGAAGCGGGTGCTCGAGCATCTGCTTGCGGTACTGCTGGCGCATCGCCGTCGGGAAGTAGCCGAACAGGTCGGTACGCAGGTAGGGGTCGTCGGGCACGTCACTGGTGAGCAGCTCGTCGGAGAGCACGATCTTGGTGTAGGCCAACAGCACCGACAGCTCCGGCAGCGTGAGCCCCTGCCGGTTCTCCCTCCTGGCCGCCACCTCTTTGCGGCTGGGCAGGAACTCCAGCCCCCGGTCGATGAGTCCGTGGCGCTCCAGCCGCTGGAGCCAGTCCTCGTGCACGTGCAGCAGGGACGGTGCCTGCGCGGCGGCGTTGGCCAGCGCCAGGTTCTGCTCGTAGTTGTCGCGCAGCACCAGCTCCCCGACCTCGTCGGTCATCGACTCCAGCAGCGTGTTGCGCTGGTCGCCGGTGAGCCGGCCGTCTGCCACCACCCCGTCGAGGAGGATCTTGATGTTCACCTCGTGGTCGGAGGTGTCCACCCCGGCGGAGTTGTCGATGAAGTCGGTGTTGATGCGTCCACCGGCTCGGGCGTACTCGATCCGGCCGAGCTGGGTGAACCCGAGGTTGCCGCCCTCGCCGACGCAACGGCAGCGCAGCTGGTTGCCGTCCACGCGGACCGCGTCGTTGGCCTTGTCACCGACGTCGGCGTTGGACTCCTCGGTGCTCTTGACGTAGGTGCCGATGCCACCGTTCCAGAACAGGTCGACCTCGGCGAGCAGGATCGCGCGCATCAGCTCCGGCGGGCTCATCGACGAGACGTCGTCGGGAAGCCCGAGAGCCTCGCGCACCTCCTTGCTGACCGGGATCGACTTCTGGCTGCGGGGATACACCCCGCCCCCGCTGGAGATCAGCTCGCGGTCGTAGTCCTGCCACGACGAGCGCGGCAGGTTGAACAGCCGCTTGCGCTCCACGAACGAGGTGGCCGGGTCGGGGTTCGGGTCCAAGAAGATGTCGCGGTGGTCGAAGGCGGCGACCAGCCTGATGTGCCGCGACAGCAGCATGCCGTTGCCGAACACGTCGCCGGACATGTCGCCGATGCCCGCGCAGGTGAAGTCCTCCGACTGACAGTCGATGCCCATCTCCCGGAAGTGCCGCTGCACCGAGACCCACGCACCGCGGGCGGTGATGCCCATCTCCTTGTGGTCGTAGCCGGCGGAGCCGCCGGAGGCGAAGGCGTCGCCGAGCCAGTAGCCGTAGTCCTTGGACACGTCGTTGGCGATGTCGGAGAAGGACGCGGTGCCCTTGTCGGCGGCGACCACGAGGTAGGAGTCGTCGGCGTCGTGGCGTACGACGCGTTCGGGCGGTCGCGTCTCACCCGCGACCAGGTTGTCGGTCACGTCGAGCAGCCCGGAGATGAACGTCTTGTAGCAGCGGATCCCCTCAGCCAGCCACGCGTCCCGGTCGGACGGGTCGGGCAGCTGCTTGCAGAAGAACCCGCCCTTGGCGCCCACGGGCACGATGACCGCGTTCTTGACCATCTGCGCCTTGACCAGGCCGAGCACCTCGGTGCGGAAGTCGTCGCGGCGGTCCGACCAGCGCAGACCGCCGCGGGCGACCGCGCCGAAACGCAGGTGCACGCCCTCCACCCATGGTGCGTAGACGAAGATCTCGAAACGCGGGCGCGGCTCGGGCAGGTCCGGGATCCGCTCCGGCTCGAGCTTGAGGGAGATGTACGGCTTCGGCGCCCCGTCGGCGTCCCGCTGGTAGTAGCTGGTCCGCATCGTCGCCTTGATGGCGGTCAGGTAGGAGCGCAGGATGCGGTCCTGGTCCAGGCTGGCCACGTCCTCGAGAGCACGCGTGATCCGGTCCTCGATCTCTGTCATCAGCGCGACACGCGACTCGTTGTCGGCTGCGATGCCGCCGTTCTTGCCCGGGTCGAACCTGGCCTCGAAGAGCTCGACGAGGTGCCGGGTGATCTCCACATTGCCGAGCAGCGCACCCTCGATGTAGTCCTGGGCGAACGGCGTGCCGCCCTGGCGCATGTGCTTCGCGTAGGCACGCAGCAGCGTGGCCTGCCGCCAGGTGAGGCCGGCGGCGAGCACCAGGCCGTTGAAGCCGTCGCTCTCGTTGCGGCCCTCCCAGACCGCGGTGACAGCGTCCTGGAACAGCTCCCTTCCGCGGTCGGGCAACGCGCGCGGGTAGCGCAGCCCGAAGTCGTAGATGTGCGACTGCCGCGGCAGCCCCTCGAGGCCGTACGGGCGCTCGTCGACGACCTCGACGCCCATCGCGGAGAAGATCGGCAGCACGTGGCTCAGCGACAGCGGCGGGCCGATCCGGAAGACCTTCAGCCGCGCCTCGTTCGGGCGGGCGTCTTCCGGCTGGGCGAACGACAGGCCGAGACCTTCGTCCCCCTCGATGGACTCCAGCCGCTGCAGGTCCAGCGCGGCGGTGCGCGGCGGGTAGTCCTCCTTGTAGGCCTCCGGAAAGGACTCGGCGTAGACCCGCGCGAGCCGCGACGCGTCCCGCTCCCCGAGCACCTGGTGAGCGGCAGCGACGAAGTCGTCGCGCCAGGAGCGCGCCGCCTCGGCCAGCTGGTGCTCGAGGGCGGCTCGGTCGAAGTCGCTGACGACCGCACCGGAATTGGGGCGTACGACGAAGTGCAGCCGGGCCAGCAGCGACTCGCTGACCCGCGCGGTGTACTCGATGGAGTCGCCGCCGAGCTCGCGGCGCAGGATCGCCGCCATCTTCTCCCGGACCGGGGTGGTGTACCGGTCCCGCGGCAGGTACACCAGGCAGGACAGGAACCGGCCATAGGGGTCGCGGCGGACGAAGAGCCGCACCTGCCGGCGCTCCCGGGTGTTGAGCACGGCCTCCGCCGTCTGCACCAGCTCGTCGACCGGGGTCTGGAAGAGCTCGTCGCGCGGGTAGGTCTCCAAGACGTCCATCAACGCCTTGCCGGTGTGGCTGAGCGGGTCGAAGCCGGCCCGGTCGATGACCTGCTGGGCCTTCTTGCGGATCACCGGGATCCGGGTTACCGACTCGGTGTAGGCAGCCGAGGAGAACAGGCCGAGGAACCGGCGCTCGCCCACCACCTCGCCGCCCCCGTCGTACATCTTCACGCCGACGTAGTCGAGGTAGACCGGCCGGTGCACGGTGGCCTTCGAGTTCGCCTTGGCCAGCACCAGCAGCTCGCGCTCGCGCGCCTTCGCCTTGACCAGCGGCGGCAGCTTCGCGAACGACCGGGACAGGTCCTGGTCGGCGCGCAGGATGCCGAGCCCGGTGCCGGGGACCGCACGGAGCACGTCGTCGTCGCCGACCCGCTCGAGGGTGTACTCGCGGTAGCCGAGGAAGGTGAAGTGGTCGTCGGCCAGCCAGTCCAGGAAGGCCTTGCCCTCCGCGACCTCGCGCGCCGGTAGCGGCGGCGGGTTCTCGGTGAGGTCGTCGACGGCGCGCACCGCGGCGGCGTGCATCTTGCCCCAGTCCTCCACGGCCTCCCGCACGTCGCGGAGCACCTTGCTGAGCGCCCGCTCGATCTCGGCGAGGACGCCGGTGTCGGTCTCCTGGTCGATCTCGACGTGCATCCAGGACTCTCGGAAGATGTCGTGGGGCAGGTCGGCGCCGCGCTGCTCGTCGGTGAAGACCTCCTTGAGCGCGCCGGCCATGTCACGGCGTACCAGGAGCTGAGGGTGGATCACGCCGTGCACGGTCCGGCCCTGCTCGTTGAGCAGCATGGTGACCGAGTCGACGAGGAACGGCATGTCGTCGGTGACCACCTCGACGACGGTGTGGCCGGAGGCCGACCAGCCGTGCTCCTCCTCGGTCGGGGTGAGGACGCGGATGTTCGCGGTGCCCTGCGGGCGCTCGGCGGCGAGCTCGTAGTGGCTCATCGCCGCGCCGTACAGGTCCGCTTCGCTGCGCTCGACGACGTCCTCGGCGGGCACGTGGCGGAAGTACGCCGCGAGGAGCTTCGCGGACCGCTCGGCGGACAGCCCACCGGCTCCGCTGCGGGTGGAGGCCAAGGCGGCTGCCTTGGCGATGAGGGCGTCCCTGCTCTCGTCCAGCGTCGTACGCACGAAGCATCCAACCTTGTCTCTCCCGCGAGGCGGTCGGGCCGCGACGGCGCACCGGCACACCTCGCGCGACACGTCGTTGTGTCGCCGGTTCGACCCTAGAACGTGCCCTGCCCGCCCTCAACAACGGGGCGGGTGGGCGTGTCTCGGTCCCGAGACGTCACAGGACCGAGCGAAGCTCCCAGAGCAGGGGGTAGTAGCGCAGGTCCAGCCGGCCGCGCAGGTAGCCCGCCCCGGTGGACCCTCCGGTGCCGGTCTTGGCTCCGATCATCCGCTCCACCATCACCACGTGGCGGGCGCGCCAGGTCGCGGCCAGCTCGTCGTGCTCGAGCAACGCCTCCGCCAGCGCCCACACCTCGGCGTACCCGGACCGGTCATGGGCGACGCGGTGCAGCGAGGCCGTCACCGCCTCGTCGTCGTCGACCGGCAGACCTCGAGTGGTCAGCACGTGCAGGAAGGCGTCCCACAGCGTCGGCTCCACCAGCCGGGCCTCCAGCCGAGCCCGCTCGTCGTCGGTGAGCCCGCGGAACCGCTTCACGAACGCGGGGTCCTTGGCGCCGGAGAGGAACTCCAGCTCCCGGAACTGCACGGACTGGAAGCCGCTGGCCGGGGCCAGGCTCTGCCGGAACTGCAGGAAGTCCTGTGGGGTCATGGTCTCCAGCACGTCGATCTGCTGGACGAGCACCCGCTCGATGGTGTGCATCCGGCGCAGCAGGTGCTGGGCCCACCACAACCGGTCCGGGCTTCCGTCGGCGGGGGTGCCGAGCATCGCGTCGCGTGCGTGGGACGCCTCGTGGAGCAGCTGCTTGAACCACAGCTCGTAGACCTGGTGGATGGTGATGAACAACAGCTCGTCGTGGGCCGGCGGGTCCGACTCGAGAACCTGGGCGTCGAGCAGCTGGGGCAGCCTCAGGTAGCTGCCGTAGGTGAGCCGGGCGCCCTGCTCACCGAACGAGGTCTGGGAGGTCACCGGGTGAGCGTAGCGACCCGCGCCGGGTACGTCATGATTGCCGCCATGAGGTTCGCCCACGAGCTCGTCTACCCGGCCGACGCGGAGAACGTCTACGCGATGCTCGGCGAGCGGGAGTTCCGTGAGCAGGTCTGCCGGGCCCAGGGCGCCACGGACTGGGAGATCCGCGTCGACTCCACCGGATCCGGCCTCGACGTCGTCGTGGAGCAGCGCCGTCCTACCCACGGGGTGCCCAGCATCGCCGCCAAGTTCGTCGGCGAGGAGATCCGCATCCGCACCAGCGAGTCCTGGACGGGCCCGCGGGCCGCCCGGCTGGAGGTGAGCGTGCCTGGCCGGCCGGGCCGGCTAGACGGGGACATCCGGCTGAGCGGGGTGGACGGTCGCACCGTGCAGGCTGTGACCGGCGAGATCACGGTCGCCATCCCCCTGCTCGGCAGCCGGCTCGAGCAGCTCATCGCCGGCGTCCTCATCGATGCCCTGGACGTCGAGCAGGGGGTGGGCCGGGCCTGGCTGGCCCGGTGACCCCCGTCGTACTTGCTCAGTCCATGTGCGGGTAGCGGTAGTC
>DASSKA010000154.1:0-2161 GCA_035690905.1 Nocardioidaceae bacterium
GATGCCGCGCACCGGGAGGGTGGAGGCCGAGGTCTCCGCGACCCCGGAGCAGGTGTGGGCGGTGCTGTCGGACGTGACCAGGATCGGTGAGTGGTCGCACGAGTGCCGTACGGCGCAGTGGCTGGACGGTGCGCGTGAAGCAGCGGTCGGAGCCCGTTTCCGGGGCGCCAACAAGGCGCGGTTCGCGCGGTGGAGCAAGCCGTGCACGATCACCGAGCTGGAGGCGCCGCACCGGCTGGTCTACCGGACCAACGGCGGGATCATGGGCGACGCCACCGAGTGGACGTTCACGTTGGAGCCCTCCGACAGCGGCTGCCTGGTCGTGCAGTCCTACGAGATCCTGAGCCTGCCGAGAGCGGTCGAGTGGGCCATCCTGATGATGGTGCCCGAGCACCTCGACCGGTCGGCCGCGCTCCGCGAGGACCTGGTCCGGCTCGGGGCGGTGGCCGCCGGCAGGCCGGTCGACGAGCACGCCACGCGTCCCAGCTGAGCCGCCCGTCCGTCGTACTGCCGCCCGGCCGCGCGACCCAACCGCGCCGCCCGCCCGGCACCCCCCATGGAGAAGGCCCGCTGCCCACGGTGAATTCACCATGGGCAGCGGGCCTTTACCAGGGGACCCTGGGTAAAGGCAGACCGGTCGGCTACTCGGTCCGGTGAGTCTCGTAGTCCCGCTCGGACCCGACCGGCTCGACGGCCTCCCTGCGCCGGTGCTCGGCGGGCGGCGCGACGTCGCGGACCCCGAGCACGGTCATCCGGCCGAGGGCGAGCGCTCCGAAGAAGGTGATCACCACGCCGAGGCCGGAGAAGAAGCCGATCTGCTCCATCGCGCGCTGCACGACACCGAGCCCCACCGGCGCGCCGGCGGCGGGCAGACCGAGGGTCCACAGCGTGCTCAGAACCGGGCCGACCACGAACCAGGCGCCGGCGACGGCGGCCAGCCAGCCGGCGAACAGCCCGGTCACCCGGTTGGCGCCGCCCAGCAGGATCAGCCCGGCCAGCAGCGTGGCGGCACCGGGCAGGATCTCCAGCCACAGCCGGCCGGTGGTGTAGGTCCAAGCCGTCGCGGGGGAGTACGCGTAGCCGAAGATCGGCCCGATGAAGGGGATCAGGATCCCCCAGAGGCCGAGCAGCGCCAGCGCCACGCCGCTGACGGCGCCGCGGCTCCGGCGCACCCGGAATCGGTCGCTCATGGGTACACGCTGGGTCGCAGACATGTTTCTCCACCTCGTTCCTGGCGCACGTCCGCGGGCCGCCTGATGGCACGCGGGCTGACGGTGCCTGCTGGGAACCTTTACCCGGAACGCCCGCGGGGCAACCCTCCCCGGTGGTCGGCGTGTGAAGCGTGAGGCTGGTGTGGCATTAGCCTAGGCTGGTCACCATGGCGACCCGTACGTCTTCCCCGCCGGCGTCGCGATCGAGCCGGACCCGTTCGGCTCCTTCGAAGACCCGGTCGTCCGGCAGCCAGACCCGCAGGACCTCGTCGAGCCGCAGCTCCAGCAAGCGACCGGCACCGAGAGCGGTCCGCAGTGGGCCTGGCCCCGTGTCGCGCCTGTTCGGCGCCCTTCTCACCGCGGGGGTGACGATGGTGCGCGGCGTCTGGCTCGGGATCGCCCACGTGGTCGGGGGAGCGGTCCGCAAGGTCGGCCACTCGGCCGCCGAGCTCGAGCCCGAGCATCGCCGCGACGGCGCCGGGCTGTTCCTGATCGGACTGGCGGTGGTGGTGGCCGCTGCGGTGTGGTGGCAGCTCCCCGGCGGCATCGGCACCTTCGTGCGCACCGTCGTCGCCGGCTCCGTCGGCCTGCTGGCCTGGGTCGTCCCGCTGCTGCTGTGCTTCGTGGCCTGGCGCAACCTGCGCAACCCGGAGAGCAACGGCCCGGCCGGGCGCCAGGCCATCGGCTGGACCGCGCTGCTGCTCGGCGTGCTCGGCCTGGTCGAGGTGGCCAACGGGATGCCGGCTCCGCACCGCGGCGACATCGAGGCGCTGCAGCACGCCGGGGGCGCGCTCGGCTTCGTGGTCGCGACCCTGCTCATGGACCTGCTGCGCAGCAGCTTCGTGGTGGTGCCGCTGCTGGTGCTGCTGGGCATCTTCGGGGTGCTGGTGGTCACCGGCACGCCGGTCTACCAGATCCCCGAGCGGCTCGCCGCGCTGCGCGACCGGCTG
>DASSKA010000155.1:0-20359 GCA_035690905.1 Nocardioidaceae bacterium
TGAGCACGGTGCCCTCGCTGTCGAGCACCTGCACGATGCCGTCCGACGCGATCTCGAACGTCTTGTCGTGGCTGCCGTACTCCTCGGCGGCCTGCGCCATCAGGCCGACGTTCGGCACGGTGCCGATGGTCGCCGGGTCGCCGGTCGCGCGGGCCCGGGTGACGGCGAGCTTCACCCAGTCACGGATCGCGACGTCCTTGGTCTGGCACATCCGCCAGATGTCGCCGGCGCTGACCTGGTGCTCGAGGACGACGTCGCCGTCCTGGTCGACCACGCGGACGGTGCCGGTCGCGGGGATCTCGAACGTCTTGTCGTGGCTGCCGTACTCCTCGGCGGCCTGGGCCATCAGCCCGACGTTGGACACCGACCCCATGGTGGCCGGGTCGAACGCGCCGTTCGCACGGCAGTCGTCGATGACCACCTGGTAGACGTCGGCGTAGCTGCCGTCCGGGATCACCGCCAGCGTGTCCTGCTCCTCGCCGTCCGGGCCCCACATGTGGCCCGACGTGCGGATCATCGCCGGCATCGAGGCGTCGATGATCACGTTGCTGGGCACGTGCAGGTTGGTGATGCCGTTGTCGGAGTCGACCATCGCCATGGCCGGTCCCTCGTCGAGGCCCTGCCGGACGGCCTCCTGGATCGCCGTACGCTCCTCGGCCGGCAGTTTCTCCACCGCGCTGAGCAGCGCGCCGAGGCCGTCGTTGGGGCTCACCCCGGCGCGGGCCAGCGCCTCGGCGTGCTCGGCGAACAGCTTCGGGAAGAACGCCCGCACGACGTGGCCGAAGATGATCGGGTCCGAGACCTTCATCATGGTGGCCTTCAGGTGCACCGAGAAAAGCACGTCCTCGGCCTTGGCCCGGGCCATCTGCTCGGTCAGGAACTGCCGCAGCGGGGCCACCCGCATCACGGTGGCGTCCACGACCTCGTTCGCGATCACCGGGACCGGCTCGCGCAGCACGGTGGTGGTGCCGTCGTCGCCGACCAGCTCGATGCGCAGCTCGCCGTCGCGGTCGACGACCACCGACTTCTCGCTGGACCGGAAGTCGTCGGCCTCCATGTGGGCGACGTTGGTCTTGGAGTCCTTCGACCAGGCGCCCATCGAGTGCGGGTGCGAGCGCGCGTAGCTCTTCACCGACGCCGGCGCCCGCCGGTCGGAGTTGCCCTGCCGCAGCACCGGGTTCACCGCGCTGCCCTTGACCTTGTCGTAGCGGGCGCGGACGTCCCTGTCCTCGTCGGTCTTCGGCTCGTCGGGGTAGTCCGGCAGGTCGTAGCCGCGGGACTGCAGCTCGGCGATGGCCGCCTTGATCTGCGGGATGGACGCGCTGATGTTGGGCAGCTTGATGATGTTCGCCTCGGGCCGCTCGACCAGCTCACCGAGCTCGGCAAGTGCGTCGTCGATGCGCTGCTCGGGCTTGAGGCGCTCGGGAAACGCCGCGATGATCCGGCCGGCCAGCGAGATGTCGCGCGTCTCCACGGCGACCCCGGCGGTGGCCGCGTAGGCCGCGACGATCGGGAGGAACGAGTACGTCGCCAGGGCCGGCGCCTCGTCGGTCTTGGTGTAGATGATTGTCGCGTCCGTCACCGGGGCTCCGTTCCGCTGTTCTATCTTGACGTCAAGATAAACCCACCATACATCCCCCTCCGGCAGGCAGGGACAGGCCAACGCTACGCCGTACCTCTGCACCCGCGGCCACCCGGAAGCGGCGAACCCCTGCCCCGCTGCTAGCGTCGGTACGTCGAGGAACCGGCCCACGTCCGCGCGGCCGCAGCCATGAAGGAGATGTCGTGTCCCAGACCCCCGTGAAGGTCGCCGTCACCGGCGCCGCCGGCCAGATCGGCTACAGCCTGCTGTTCCGGATCGCGAGCGGGGAGCTGCTCGGCCGCGACACCCCCGTCGAGCTGCGGCTGCTGGAGATCACCCCGGCGCTCAAGGCGCTCGAGGGCGTGGTGATGGAGCTCGAAGACTGCGCGTTCGGGAGCCTGGCCTCGGTGGAGATCGGCGACGACGCCGAGAAGGTGTTCGACGGCGCGAACCTGGCGCTGCTGGTGGGTGCACGGCCGCGCACCAAGGGGATGGAGCGCGGCGACCTGCTCGAGGCGAACGGCGCGATCTTCACCACCCAGGGCAAGGCTCTCAACAACGTGGCCGCCTCCGACATCCGCGTGGGAGTCACCGGCAACCCGGCCAACACCAACGCGCTGATCGCGATGAGCAACGCCCCCGACATCCCCCGCGAGCGGTTCTCGGCGCTGACCCGCCTCGACCACAACCGGGCCATCTCCCAGCTGGCCGCCAAGACCGGCACCCCGGTCTCGGACATCACGAAGATGACGATCTGGGGCAACCACTCCGCGACGCAGTACCCGGACATCTTCCACGCCGAGGTCGGCGGCCGGAACGCCGCCGAGGTGGTCGGTGACCAGGCCTGGATCGAGAACGACTTCATCCCCACCGTCGCCAAGCGCGGCGCCGCGATCATCGAGGCCCGGGGCAGCTCGTCCGCCGCGTCCGCAGCCTCGGCCACCATCGACGCCGCCCGTGACTGGCTCAAGGGCAGCCCCGAGGGCGACTGGGTCTCGATGGCGGTGGTCTCCGACGGGTCCTACGGCGTGCCCGAGGGCCTGATCTCGTCCTTCCCGGTCACCACCCGCGACGGCGAGTGGAGCATCGTCACCGGCCTGGACGTGGACGACTTCTCCCGGGGCAGGATCGACGCCAGCACCGCCGAGCTCGCCGAGGAGCGCTCCGCGGTCAAGGACCTCGGCCTGATCTGACCCAGGTCAGCGGACCGGGGGCTGGTCCGGGATCACCACGGCGAGCACCAGCAGCGCGACCCCGGCGACCACCAGCATCAGCACGTCCGGGATCTTCCGGCGCACCCGCAGCATCCCGGCACCGTGCTCGGAGAGCACCAGCCGGGCGGCGGCTGCCACGAGCAGCGCGGTGCCGATCCAGCTGACTCCCGTCCGCCAGGGCCCCAGCGCGGTGAATGCGAGCCCGGCCCCGGCCAGCCCCAGCACGATCAGGTAGACGACTCCGCCGAACGTCTGGGGTCTGCGCTTGGGTCCGCGGTCCGCGGTCACCTCCGGCGCCTCAAGCAAGCTGCTGCTCGGCGGCATGCACGATGTTCGACAGCAGCATCGCCCTGGTCATCGGCCCCACCCCACCCGGGTTCGGCGACACCCAGCCGGCCACGTCGTACACGTCCGCCGCGACGTCCCCCGCGATCTTCCCGTCCACCCGCGACACCCCGACGTCGAGGACCGCGGCCCCGGGCTTGACCATGTCGGCGGTGATCATCCCCGGCACACCTGCGGCGGCCACCACGATGTCGGCTGTCCGGGTGTGCGCGGCCAGGTCGCGGGTGCCGGTGTGGCACAGCGTCACGGTGGCGTTCTCGCTGCGCCGGGTCAGCAGCAGGCCCAGCGGCCGGCCCACGGTGACCCCGCGGCCGATCACGCACACCTCCGCGCCGGCGATCGGCACGTCGTGGCGGCGCAGCAGCTCGACGATGCCGTACGGCGTGCACGGCAGCGGCGCCTCGCGACCGAGCACCAGCCAGCCCAGGTTGGTCGGGTGCAGCCCGTCCACGTCCTTGGCCGGGTCCACGAGCTCGAGCACGGCGTGCGGATCCATGTGCTTGGGCAGCGGGAGCTGCACCAGGAACCCGGTGCACGCGGGATTCGCGTTCAGGTCCGCGACCGCGGCCTCCACGTCGGCCTGGCTCGCGGTCTCGGGCAGGTCTTTGCGGAGGGACGCGATACCGACCTCGGCACAGTCGCGGTGCTTGCCGCGCACGTACCAGACGCTGCCCGGGTCCTCGCCGACCAGCACGGTGCCCAGGCCGGGGACCACGCCGCGCTCGCGCAGCTTCGCCACCCGCTCGGCGAGCTCCGCCTTGATGGTGGCCGCGGTCTTCTTGCCGTCCAGGATCTGTGCCGTCACGTGGTCATCCTTGCACTCGGGGACATCGAACCAGGCCAGTGGAAGTGTCAGTGGAAGAAGTGCCGGGTGCCGGTGAGGTACATCGTGATGCCGGCGGCCTCGGCCGCGGCGACGGCCTCCTCGTCACGCTTCGAACCGCCCGGCTGCACCACCGCGCGGACCCCTCCGTCGACGAGGATCTGCAGGCCGTCGGCGAACGGGAAGAAGGCGTCCGACGCAGCGACCGACCCGGCCGCCCGGTCGCCGGCGCGAGCGACCGCGAGCCGTGCGGAGTCCACCCGGTTCACCTGACCCATGCCCACGCCGACGGACGCGCCGTCGTGCGCCAGCAGGATGGCGTTGGACTTCACCGCCCGGCAGGCCTTCCAGGCGAACGCGAGGTCGGCGAGCACCTCGTCCGAGGCGGCCGGACCCGCCGCCAGGGTCCAGGTCGACGCGTCGTCGCCGGGCGCGTCGATCGCGTCCCGCGACTGCAGCAGGGTGCCTCCGGAGATCTGCCGGCTCTCGATGCCACCGCGCTGCGCGGGGGCGCACTCGAGCAGCCGGATGTTCTTCTTGCGGGCCAGGATGTCGACCGCCCCCTCGTCGTACCCCGGCGCCACGACGACCTCGGTGAAGATCTCCGCGACCTGCTCGGCCATCGCGGCGCTGACCGGCCGGTTGGTGGCGATCACCCCGCCGAACGCCGACAGCGGGTCGCAGGCGTGCGCCTTGCGGTGCGCCTCGGCGATGTCCCCACCCACGGCTATCCCGCACGGGTTGGCGTGCTTGATGACCGCGACCGCGGGCTCGTCGAAGTCGTACGCCGCCCGGCGGGCGGCGTCGGCGTCGACGTAGTTGTTGTAGGACATCTCCTTGCCGTGCAGCTGGGCGGCCTGGGCCAGGCCCGGCTCGGGGGCGAAGCCGTTGGTGTACAGCGCCGCCCGCTGGTGCGGGTTCTCCCCGTAGCGCAGCACCGCTGCCCGGTCCCAGGTGGCGCCCATCCAGGCCGGGAAGCCGCTGCCGTCGGAGGTGTCGGTGAGCACGTTGCCCATCCAGGACGCGACGTGCACGTCGTACGTCGCGGTGTGCACGAACGCCTCGGCGGCCAACCGCTTGCGCTCGGCCAGCGTGAACCCGCCGCTGTGCACCGCGTCGAGCACCATGGCGTACGACGCGGGGGACGTCACGATCGCCACGCTCGGATGGTTCTTCGCGGCCGCTCGCACCATCGACGGGCCGCCGATGTCGATCTGCTCCACGCACTCGTCCTCGGAAGCACCGGAGGTCACCGTCTCGCTGAACGGGTACAGGTTGGACACCACCAGGTCGAACGGCTCCACACCGAGCTCCACGAGCTGGTCGCGGTGCCTGTCCAGGCGCAGGTCGGCCAGGATGCCGGCGTGCACCTTCGGGTGCAGCGTCTTGACGCGGCCGTCCAGGCACTCGGGGAAGCCGGTGAGCTCCTCGACCTTGGTCACCGGCACCCCAGCGCCGGCGATCCTCGCGGCGGTCGACCCGGTGGACACGATCGCCACCCCCGCCTCGTGCAGGCCGGTGGCGAGCTCCTCGAGGCCGGTCTTGTCGTACACCGAGACCAGCGCGCGCCTGATCTCCCGCTTCCCTGCGTCGTTCACTGCGCCGTTCACTGGGTCACTCACTGGCCGATCCGGACCTTCCTGTCGGTGATGGTGAAGCCTTCTCGGGCCATGCGGCCCACGGTGTCGACGAGCATCCGCCGCTCGGCGACCTTGATCCGCTCGTGCAGCCCCGGCACGTCGTCGTCGTCGTGCACGGGCACCGTGGTCTGCGCCACGATCGGCCCGGTGTCGACTCCTGCGTCGACGATGAACAGCGTGGCGCCGGTGACCTTGACGCCGTGCTCCAGCGCGTCCGCGGCTCCGTGCATGCCCGGGAACGACGGCAGCAGCGCGGGATGGGTGTTGACGTACCGCCCGCCGAACTCGGCGAGGAAGCAGGCTCCGGCAAGCTTCATGAACCCGGCGGACACCACCAGGTCCGGCGCGTGCTCCCGGCACGACGCGGTCACCGCCGTGTCCCAGTCCTCCCGGGAGGCGAAGTCCGACACCCTGTGCACGAACGTCGGGATGCCCGCGCGTCGGGCGCGCTCCAGGCCCTCGATGCCGTCCCGGTCGGCGCCCACGGCGACCACTTCCGCGCCGTACGACGGATCGGCGCAGGCGTCCAGCAGGGCCTGCAGGTTCGTGCCCGCGCCGGATACGAGCACGACCACGCGCGCCGGACGGCGGGGCATGGTCTGGGACACGCGCACAGGCTACCGGCCGGCCGCCCGCGTGGGTCGGTCGCCCCGGGGGCGGCCGACCCGGGGGAAATGCACAGTGCAATGATGTCCCTGTGACACGAACACGCCGGGACGCCGAGTCCGAGCTCCCGGGCCAGGTCGTCGACGCGGTGGTCGGCGCCAGCCGCGCCCTGGTCGCGATCGCGGCCCGGTCACTGGGCGCAGCCGGGCAGGACGTCACCCTGCCGCAGTACCGCGCCCTGGTGGTCCTGGCCTCCCGTGGCCCGCAGCGGGTCATCGACCTCGCCGGCTTCCTCGACGTGAACGCCTCGACGGCGACGCGGATGTGCGACCGGCTGGTCAGGAAGGGCCTGGTCCGCAGGCAGCGGCTGCCCAGCGACAGGCGCACGGTCCGGGTAAGCATCTCCGAGACCGGCCGGAACCTGGTCGCCACGGTCACCAGTCAGCGCCGCGCCGAGATCGCGGCGATCGTGCGGCGGATCCCGGCGGAGCGTCGCGACCGGCTGGTCGAGACGCTGCGCATGTTCGCCGACGCTGCGGGCGAGGTGCCGGAACAGGACTGGTCGCTGGGCTGGGGTGGCGATGCCTAGCGGACCGCCCGCTGCGGTGCTCTCGCTGCGGCTCGCCGCGCGGCGCGTGACCGGCCGCTGGTTGTCCGGGGTCCGCACTGCGTCCTACGTCCGCAAGTGGCTGGTGCTCGGCGCACTGATCGGCGTGGTCGCCGGCCTCGGTGCGGTGGTCTTCTACGAGGCGCTGCACCTGGGCACCCACTACCTGCTCGGGTCGCTGGGCGGCTACCAGCCGGCCACCACCGCCGGAGAGGGCGGCATCCACCCCGCCAGCGGGTTCGCGCACCCCTGGGCCATCCCGCTCGTCGTCGCGCTCGGCGGGCTCGCGTCCGGGCTCCTCGTGTTCAAGCTCGCCCCCGAGGCCGAGGGGCACGGCACCGACGCCGCGATCCGCACCGTGCACACGAACCCGAAGGGGATGCGGTCTCGGGTCACCGTGGTCAAGATCCTCGCCTCCGCACTCACCATCGGCTCCGGCGGCTCCGGTGGCCGGGAGGGCCCGACCGCGCAGATCTCGGCGAGCTTCGGCTCGGTGCTGGCCCGGTCGATGAACCTGACGCCGGCCGACGCACGGATCGCGGTGGCGGCCGGGATCGCCTCCGGGATCGCGGCGATCTTCCGGGCCCCGCTCGGCGGCGCCGTCCTCGGCGTCGAGCTGCTCTACCGCGACGACGTCGAGGTGGAGGCGCTCATCCCGTCGCTGGTGGCCTCGGTCGTCGGGTACGGCGTGTTCGGCTCGATCACCGGCGACTTCACGCCGATCTTCGGCTACCACAACGGCTTCGACCTGCACAGTGCCAGCCAGCTGCTGCTGTACGTCGCCCTGGGCGTCGCCGCGGGACTGGTCGGCCGGCTCTACGTCAGCTGCTTCTACCGGACCACCGGCGTGTTCTCACGAGCCCCCGGGCCCCGCTGGCTGAAGCCGGCCGTGGCCGCGCTGGCAGTGGGTGCCATCGGCCTCGGTGTTCCGGGGGTCCTGGGCACCGGCTACGGGCAGGTGCAGGCGAGCCTGGACCGGCAGCAGCTGCTGGGCCTGCCGCTGTGGGTGGTCCTCGCAGTGCCGTTCGCCAAGATCCTGGCCACCAGCCTGTCGATCGGCTCCGGAGGGTCCGGCGGCATCTTCGGCCCCGGCATGGTGATCGGCGGCGCCACCGGCGCCGCGCTGTGGCGCCTCCTGCTCCTGCTCGGCCTGGCCCCGCAGGACCCGGTCCCGTTCGTGATCGTGGGCATGACCGCGTGCTTCGGCGCGATCGCGCACGCGCCGCTGGCGGTGATGCTGATGGTGGCGGAGATGACCGGCAACCTGGCGCTGCTCGCCCCGGCCATGGTGGCCGTCGCCTTCGCCGTGCTCGTGGTCGGCGACACCACCATCTACCGCAGCCAGCTCGCGACCCGCGCCGACTCGCCCTCGCACCGGTTCTCGTTCGGACTGCCCGCATCGTCATCGGTGGCGCTGCGCGAGGTGATGGCCGCGCCCCGGCTGGTGCTGCGCGCGGACACCCCGGCGGACCAGGCGCTGGCGCAGCTGCACGGACAGGGCCTGCCCGGAGCTCCGGTGGTGAACGGCGACGGCGCGTTCATCGGCACCGTGCACGCCGCGCGGCTGGCCGAATGCGTGCAGCACCGGCCGGACCAGCCGGTCGGTCGGCTGGCGGACGTGGAGGCGATGACGGTGCCCGCCGACGCGGCCCTCGACGCAGCGGTCGACGCGGTCTCCACGAGCCACCGCGGCTGGGTCCCGGTGCTCGACTCGGACATGCGCGTGGTCGGCATCGTGGCCAGCTCCGACCTGGTGGTCGGCTGGCGGATGGCGATGCGGCACGCCATCCGGAGGCTCGGCCGTGCCGCCCGGCAGGCCGAGCTGGTCGAAGGCAGCGTCGAGCCCGGCGCACCCGCCGACGGCGCCCGGGTGGAGGGCCTGCAGCTGCCACGCGGAGCGGTGCTCGTCGCCGTGCTGCGCGACAACGGGCTGATGTTCGCCGACGGCGACACCGTGCTGTCCGCCGGCGACCTGGTCAGCGCGTTCACCCGTCGCGGAGACGAGCAGGCCGTCCGCCGGCTGCTCGCGGCGCCGACCGCCGAGGCGGGCGGGACCACGCTGGCCGCAGGGGGCTAGGACCGGCGGCGCTCCCACCAGGTGCCGACCAACCCGCCCAGCGCCCCGCCGAGACCGAGGGACAGCGCCGCGGCGGGAAGCACGTCGAGGAGCCGCGCACCGATCTGGCTCATCCGGTCCGGGCCGACCGAGCCGCTCGCCACGGTGGCGAGCACCGCGAACAGCACCCCGCCGCCGACGCCGGCGGCCAGCCCGCGAAGGGCACCGATCTCGTAGCCGCGCACCGGGTGCCGCCGCAGCATGAGCACCGCGCCCGCCGCGGCGGCCAACACCGGAACGCCGATCAGCAGCAGCGTCCACCACGGGGCCGGGCCGTCCTCCGGAAGCGCGGCCAGCAGCGGGAAGGCCGGCACCGGGCCGAGCGAGACCGCGGTCGGCGACACCACCGTGCCGACGCCGACCTGGAATCCCGGACCGAGCAGGTAGCCCCCGGTGAGCAGCACGGCGTTCGGGGTCACCCCGGCCACCACCAGGGTGTACAACAGTGCGCCGACGGAGTCCACGTGCAGCCCGGCCAGCACGTTCGCGGCGGCACCGAAGCGGTGGAGCAGACCCCCGGTCAGCACCACGGCGGAGGCCACCACCAGCAGCAGCACGCTCGCGGCAGCCCCGGTCGCACAGGCGGCCACCGGCTCGGGCAGCCGGGAGCGCAGGGACCGGTCCGGGGCGGAGAGCAGGCCGGCTCCCCCGGCGAGGAACGCCAGCGCGAACCCGCCGGCGAAGGCGGCCGCGGGCCGTGGGTGCACCCCCCCGGCGGAGGCGACCAGTGCGGTGGTCGCGGCCACCGCGCCGTACGTGCCGGCCATCGCCGCCGCAGCCGGCAACCCGCCGCGCCACCCCGGCACCGCCGTGCCGTGCCGCGCCCAGCGCCCGGCCCGGTGGCACGCCCAGGCGCAGAGCAGGGTCAGCCCGAGGGGTACCACGGTGATGTGCGCGGCCGACAGGTCGAGGTGCGATCCCTGTCCGAGCAGCCAGGCGTCAGCGCCGACCCGCAGCGCGTTTGCGGACCCGACCCGGTCCGACGCTCCGGAGAAGAACCAGCCGGCCACCCCGACCGCGAGGCAGGCCAGCAGCACCGACACCGCGGCCAGCGCCCCGGCAACGGCCGCGCCCACCGGCAGCGGTCGCGGCTCCCCTGGGGCCGTCCCGGTCGCGTCTGGTGCCGAAGTCAGCAGATCAGCCATCGTGCCTCATCCTCACCCACGACCATCCCGACCCGACGCTGCCACGCCGCGCCGGTGCGACTACCCTCCGTGTCGCGGGTCAGGCAGCGGGCGCGGGGTCGGAGGACGGATGGAACGGGAGGAGCGGTTCGACTCCTTCTACCGCTCCAACCGCGCGGACCTGCTGCACCAGTGCTTCGCCCTGACCGGCGACCTGCCCGCCGCGCAGAGCGCCGTCCGTGACGCGTTCGTGGCCGCCTGGCACCACTGGCGCAAGGCCGACGCGCACGGGCTCGCCGAGGAGTGGGTGCGTCCGCGCGCGTGGGCGCTGGCGCATCGCCGGCACACCGCCCGGATCTGGCACCGCACCAAGGACATCGACGAGCAGCAGCTGGCCACCTTGGACGCCCTGGCCCGGGTTCCCTACCTGCAGCGGCGGCTGCTGCTGCTGGCCGAGCTGGCCGCGGTGCCGCTGCCGCAGGCGGCCCGTGAGGTCGGGCTGACCCAGGAGGCGGCGGAGCGCGGGCTGCAGGCCGGCACGTCGCTGTTCGCGCTGCAGCGCGACGTCGCCCCCTCCGCCGTACCCGCCCTGCTCGCCGAGCTTGCCGGGCCCACGGCGGCGCTGCGGCTCCCCCGGGCCTCGGCGGTACGACGGGCGGGCCGTAGACGCCGCCGGTGGCACACGGTGCTGGCCGCCCTGACGGCCGTCGCGATCGCGCTGGTCAGCGGCGCGATCGCCTACGAACCGGCCCCCGCGCCCGCACCGGCGACCGCCCCGCTACCGGTGATGCCGTCCGCGCCTCCCCCGTCGCTGCCCAGCCCGCGGCCGCACCGGGCCGCGTCGCCGCGGCTGCTGGACGCCGACCAGGTCACCCGGCTCGGCCGCGGGTACCAGGACTGGCAGGTCGTGCCCTACACCGGCGACGACCTGGACGGGACCTGCCGAGCCAGCACGTTCGCCGATCCGCAGCGCCGCTCCGCGCAGGTCCGCGCGTTCCAGGCCACCGGCGACCCCGCGCGAGGAGCGGTGCAGCGCGTCGAGGTGGCCACGACACCCGAGGATGCCCAACAGGCCTTCGGCACCACGCTGGGCTGGTACGCCGGCTGCGAGATGGGCCGGCTGCAGCTGACCGCCGGCTACCGCGTCGACGGCGTCGGCGACGCGGCGGCCGCGCTGCGGTTCCGGCTGTGGCGCGAGCCCGCGACCACCTACTGGGTCACGGTGGCCCGGGTCGGCGTGGTGACCACCTCCACGGTGTCCTGGACGGTGGCCGGACGGCCACCGCCGTCCGGCGAGGTCGCGCAGTCCCTGGCGGACTCGGTGGCGATGGTCTGCCCGGCGAGCGGGCCGTCCGCAGGTGTCGAGAGCTGCGCGATGCACCCCGCACTGGCCGTGGCGCCGCCTGCCACCAGCGCCGCCGAGCGGGGGCTGCTGACCGCGGTAGACCTCCCCCCGGTGGGCGACGTACGCCAGCCGTGGGTCGGCACCACGCCCAGGCCGCCCCGGAACAACCCGGCGGCCACCACCTGTGACCAGGCCGACTTCGGCAAGGCCGGGGCGGTGCGCGCCCGCACCCGCACGTTCCTGGTCCCAGAGGCCGATCTGCCGACAAGGTTCGGACTGTCGGAGACCTACGGGCTGTTCGGGTCGGTGGACCAGGCTCGCGCGTTCATGGCGACCATGCAGCGCCGGGTTGACCGCTGCGAGTCACGGCACCTGGCCACGACCGTGCACCCCGGCCCGCGCTTGGGGAAGCGGATCGGCACCTGGCGGCTGGACACCGCTGTCACGGCCCGGCGCACGGTCGCCTTCCGCCTCGGTTTCGTGCGCGCCGGCGCCGCGGTCGCGGAGGTGACCTTCTCCCCTGCCGGCGGGGACGACATCTCCTCCGCACGGTTCCGGGGCCTGGTCGTCCGCGCCGGGCAACGGCTGCGCGAGCTCGGCCCGGGAGGCACTAGGGTCGGGCCGTGACCGCCCTCGCGCCGACCCTGACCCGTGACGCCGCCGCCGCCCGCGACGAGGCCTGCCCGATCGCCGACCGGCGGATCCTGTTCACGGTGCCGGACGGGCTCGTCTACCTCGACGGCAACTCGCTCGGCGCGCTGCCCCGCTCGGTGCCGGCGCGGGTCACCAGGCTGCTGGAGCACGAGTGGGGCCAGGGCCTGATCGGCTCCTGGAACAGCGCGGGCTGGATGGACCTGTCCGGTCGGGTGGCCGCCCGGATCGCGCCCCTCGTCGGCGCCCGCGGCGAGGACCTGCACGTAGGCGACTCCACCACGGTCAGCCTGTTCAAGGTGCTGGTGGCCGCCTGCCGGCTGCGCCCCGGCCGGGACGTGGTGGTGCTGGAGCCGGGCACCTTCCCCACCGACGGGTACGTCGCCGACGCGGTCACCCGGCTGCTCGGGATGCGGCTGCGCTGGTGCGACCCCGCCGACCCGGCGGCCAGCCTCGACGACGACGTCGCCGTGCTGGCGCTCACCCACGTGGACTTCCGCACCGGCGCCATGTTCGACCTGCCGGCGCTGACCGCCGCGGCCCACGACGCAGGCGCGCTGGTCTCGTGGGACCTGTGCCACTCCGCCGGCGCGGTGCCGGTCGACCTCGCCGGCGCGGACGCCGACTTCGCCGTCGGATGCACCTACAAGTACCTCAACGGCGGCCCCGGCTCACCCGCATTCCTGTACGCCGCGCCGCGGCACCAGCCGGACCTGGACCAGCCGATCTCCGGGTGGATGGGGCACGCCGACCCGTTCGCGATGGAGCGCGGCTTCGCACCCGCGCCCGGGATCCGCCGGATGGCCTCCGGCACCCCGCCGGTGGTCGCGCTGACCACGCTCGACGCCGCGCTGGAGGCCTTCGACGGCGTGGACGTCGCCGACCTGCGGGCCGCGTCGCTGTCCCTGACCGACTACTTCATCGACCTGGTCGACGCGAGGCTCGGTGACATCTTCGAGGTGCTCACCCCGCGGGACCGCGAGCGCCGAGGCAGCCAGGTCAGCCTGCGGCACGAGCAGGCCTACGGCGTGGTGCAGGCGCTCACCGAGCGAGGCGTGGTCGGCGACTTCCGCACCCCGGACATCGCCCGGTTCGGCTTCGCGCCGCTCTACGTGCGGCACGTGGACGTGTACGACGCCGTCCAGCACCTCGTCGAGGTGGTGGAGTCCGGCGAGTTCGCGCGCCCGTCGTACGCCACTCGGAACCCCGTCACCTGATCCTTACCGGTATTGGTACGCCGAACGCGACCTACAGGTCGCGCTCGACGTACCGATACCGGGTCAGCGGTTCTCGAGGATCTCCCGCATCAGCTGCGCGGTGCCCGACGGGGTCTTGCCCACGCGCACACCGACCGCCTCCAGGGCCTCCTTCTTGGCCTCGGCGGTGCCCGAGGAACCGGACACGATGGCGCCGGCGTGGCCCATGGTCTTGCCCTCCGGGGCGGTGAAGCCGGCCACGTAGCCGACCACCGGCTTGGTCACGTGCTCCTTGATGTAGTCCGCCGCCCGCTCCTCGGCGTCGCCGCCGATCTCGCCGATCATCACGATCGCGTCGGTCTCCGGGTCCTCCTCGAAGGCCTTGAGCGCGTCGATGTGCGTGGTGCCGATGATCGGGTCGCCGCCGATGCCGACGCACGAGCTGAACCCGTAGTCGCGCAGCTCGTACATCATCTGGTAGGTCAGCGTCCCGGACTTCGACACCAGCCCGACCCGGCCGCCCTTGGTGATGTCGGCGGGGATGATGCCGGCGTTGGACTTCCCGGGGCTGATGAGACCTGGGCAGTTCGGGCCGATGATCCGGGTGCTGCCCTTGGCCTGCGCGTAGGAGAAGAACTCCGCGGTGTCGTGCACCGGCACGCCCTCGGTGATCACGATGACCAGCGGCATCCCGGCGTCGACGGCCTCGATGACCGCCGCCTTGGTGAACGCAGGCGGGACGAACACCACCGACACGTCGGCGCCCGCGGTGTCCATGGCCTCCTTGACGGTGCCGAACACCGGTACCTCGGTGCCGTCGAAGTCGACCTTCTGGCCGGCCTTGCGCGGGTTGGTGCCGCCCACCACGTTGGTGCCGGCGGCGATCATCCGGCGGGTGTGCTTCTGGCCCTCGGAGCCGGTCATGCCCTGGACGACGATCTTGCTGTTCTCGTTGAGGAAGATAGCCATTGTCTACTCGGTTCCCTGTTGTCGGCGGAGGGTCAGCGGGCGGCCAGCTCGGCGGCGCGCTCGGCCGCACCGTCCATGGTGTCGAGGATGGTGACGAGCGGGTGGTCGGCCTCGGTGAGGATCCGCCGCCCCTCCTCGACGTTGTTGCCGTCCAGGCGTACGACGAGCGGCTTGTTCGCCTCGTCACCGAGCATGTCCAGGGCGGACACGATGCCGTTGGCCACCGCGTCGCAGGCGGTGATCCCGCCGAACACGTTGACGAACACGCTCTTGACCTGCGAGTCGCCCAGGATCACGTCGAGACCGGCGGCCATCACGTCCGCGGACGCGCCGCCGCCGATGTCGAGGAAGTTCGCCGGCTTCACGCCGCTGTGCCGCTCCCCGGCGTAGGCGACCACGTCGAGGGTGGACATCACCAGCCCCGCGCCGTTACCGATGATGCCGACCTGACCGTCGAGCTTGACGTAGTTCAGGCCCTTGGCCTTGGCCTTCGCCTCGAGCGGGTCGACCGCATCGGTGTCGGCGTACTTCGCGTGGTCCTCGTGCCGGAAGTCGGCATTCGCGTCGAGGGTGACCTTGCCGTCGAGCGCCTCCAGGTGCCCGTCCCCGAGCTTGGCGAGCGGGTTCACCTCGACCAGCGAGGCGTCCTCGGCGATGAAGACGTCCCACAGCCTCTTGACGACGTCCTTGGCCTCCTCGGCCACCTCCTGCGGGAAGCCGGTGGCGGCCACGATCTCGGCGGCCTTCGCGTCGTCGACGCCGGTCTGCGGGTCGATCGCGACCTTGGCGACCGCCTCCGGCTTGGTGTGCGCGACCTCCTCGATCTCGACACCGCCCTCCACGCTGGCGATGCAGAGGTAGCCGCGGTTGGCGCGGTCCACCAGGAAGGAGAAGTAGTACTCGTCGGCGATGTCCGCGGCAGGGGCGATGAGCACCCGCTTCACGGTGTGGCCCTTGATGTCCATGCCGAGGATGTCCCGGGCGCGCTCGACCGCCTGCTCCGGGTTCTCGGCCAGCTTCACGCCGCCCGCCTTGCCGCGGCCGCCGGCCTTCACCTGCGCCTTGACGACCACCCGGCCGCCCAGGGCCCGCGCCGCGTCCGCGGCGTCCTCCGCCTTCTCGACCACGGCGCCGACGGTGACCGGCACGTCATGCTTGGCGAAGAGCTCCTTCGCCTGGTACTCCATCAGGTCCACGGGTTGCCCGTCCTCTTCGATGCGGCTGGCCCGGGCGTGCGAGAGCCGCGGGCAACTGTCCTCGGCCGACATTAGCCCTGTGTCGGACGTCACTGACACGGAGGGTCGGCGGCGTAGGGTCGAGATCGTGCGGGTCCACTCGGCCGGGGTGTCCCTCGAGGTGCACGAGCACAGCTCGTGGTCCCCGGGGCGGCCCAGCGTGCTGCTGGTGCACGGCTACCCCGACCAGCAGCAGGTCTGGGACCGGCTGGTCGCTGCCCTTCCCCACGACGAGCTGCACCTGGTGACGTACGACGTGCGGGGCGCTGGTGCCTCCGACGTACCCCGCAACACGGCCGGCTACCGCACCGAGCTGCTCCTCGAGGACCTGGCCGCGGTGGTGGCCGCCACCGTTCCCGAGGAGGGGCCGGTGCACCTGGTCGGGCACGACTGGGGCTCGATCCAGCTGTGGGACGCGGTCAACGCCGACCGCGGCCACCCCCGGCTGGCCGGCCGGGTCGCGTCCTTCACCTCGCTCGGCGGGCCGTCGCTCGACCCTCCGCCCGGCCGCCGGCCCGGAGCACTGCCGATGCTGCGGCAGCTGCGCGCGTCGTGGTACATCGCGGCGTTCCAGCTCCCCGTGCTCCCCGAGCTCGCCTGGCGGCTGCTGGGCGGTCCCCCGCCGCTGATGCGCGCCCAGGCCGGCGGCGTGCCGGTGTGGGGGCCGGAGCTGGCCACCAACGCCGTCAACGGGCTCGGCCTGTACCGCGCGAACATCCCCCACCGGCTGCGACACCCCGGTCGGCTGCACACCGACGTGCCGGTGCAGGTCGTTCGACTCACCCGCGACGCCTTCGTCACCGACATGCTGTACGACGGGCTGGCCTCGGCGTGCACCGCTCTTCGGGTGGTTGACCTGGACGCCGGCCACTGGGCGATGGTGTCGCAACCTCACCAGCTGGCAGACCTGGTCCTCGAGCAGGTCCGCCGCACCGCTGCGTAGCGGATCGCCCGGTCGCTCGTTGGACTCGTCACACGCAGCCACTAGACGGGACGCACGATGCCGGCACGCCGTACCACCGCCACCCTCACCACGCTCGCCACCCTGGCCGCCGCAGCGGCGGCGACGGCCACCGCCCCGACCGCGCAGGCGGCCACCGACTCCACGCCCGGCTACACGCTGCGCCACCTGCACGTCACCACCCACGTCGGCCCGGATGACGGCACCACCTGCGTGGTCAACGCCGACCTCTACAAGCCGGACGGCACGTCGGCGAGCAACCCGGCGCCGGCGATCCTGACCACCAACGGCTTCGGCGGCAGCAAGGACGACAGCAACGAGAGCGCGATCGGCAAGGGGTTCGTCAAGGAGGGCTACGTGGTGCTGGCCTACTCCGGGCTGGGCTTCGGCGGCTCCGGCTGCAAGATCCACCTCGACGACCCGGACTGGGACGGCAAGGCGGGCAAGCAGCTGGTCGACGTGCTCGCCGGGACGAAGCCGGTCACCTACACCGGCACCGGCAAGCGGGCCCGGATCCACTACGTGGCCCAGAACGCGCCGGGCGACCCGCGGGTCGGGATGATCGGCGGGTCCTACGGCGGCGAGATCCAGTACGCCGTGGCCATGCAGGACACGCGCGTCGACGCGCTGATCCCGATCATCACCTGGAACGACCTGGCCTACTCGCTGGCGCCCAACAACACCGACCTCGCGCACGGCGTCACCTACCGGACCCCCGGCGTGGCCAAGAGGGAGTGGATCGACCTGTTCTTCGGCCTCGGTATCGCCGACGGCGTCCAGGGCATCAACGACGACCCCAACCGGGTCAGCCCGCAGTGCCCGAACTTCGCCGACGAGGCCTGCCCGGCGGCCGCCGAGCTGAACACCCTCGGCTACCCCGACGACGCCACGCTGGCGCTGGCGCGGCACGCGTCGGTGACCTCCTACCTGTCCAGGATCACCGCGCCGACGCTGGTGGTGCAGGGCGAGAACGACACGCTGTTCAACCTCCAGGAGGCGGCCGCCACCTACCGCGCGCTGCGCGCCCAGGGCACCCCGGCCCGGATGATCTGGCAGTCCTGGGGGCACTCCGGCCTCACGCCCGCGCCCGGCGAGCTCGACTTCGGCGCGAAGTCGCTGCGCGACTCCTACGAGGGCCGCCGGTTCCTGGACTGGATGGACCACTACGTCAAGGGCGACACCTCCGCGCCGCTCGGACCACGCTTCAGCTACTTCCGCGACTGGGTGCGCTACGACACCTCGCCTGCGAACGCCGGCACCGCGGTCGACCGCGCCTACGCGAACCGGCGCGGGTTCTCGCAGACCCCGACCGCCTCGCTGTACCTGACCGGGAACGACGGGCTGACCCCGTCGGAGACCGCGGTCCAGGCCGGATCGGCGAGCTATGCCAATGCTGCCGGGGCACCCACGTCGTACTCCGAGACCTCCGGCGTCGAGGGCAGCCAGGTCAACAACCCGGTCTACGACGCGCCCGGCACCTTCGCCGCCTTCACGAGCAAGCCACTCGCCCGGGCGGTCGCGGAGGTCGGCTCCGCGCGGCTGACCGTGCACCTGACTGCGCCGGTCGCCGCGCAGTCGCAGCAGGCCGGCCCCGGCGGCAAGCTGGTGCTGTTCGCCAAGGTGTACGACGTGGCGCCGGACGGCACCCAGACGCTGGCCCACCGGCTCATCTCACCCGTCCGGGTCGCCGACGTCACGAAGCCGGTGCACATCACCCTGCCGGGCATCGTGCACCGGTTCGCCAAGGGCCACCGGATCCAGCTGGTGCTCGCGGCGAGCGACGCCGCCTACGCCGGCAACCAGGTGGTGCAACCGGTCACCGTGACCACCGACCCGCAGCAGCCGAGCGTGCTGCGCATGCCGCTGACCGGTCCGCTGCGCTTCTGACGCGTCAGGAGGCGGCGGCGCCGGAGGCATCGGCGACGTTGTCCCTGACCCAGGACACGATCTCGGTGGTGGTCGCGCCGGGGGTGAATACCTTCGCGACACCGATCTGCTCCAGCAGCGGGATGTCCTCCTCGGGGATGATCCCGCCACCGAACACCACGATGTCGCGCGCGTCGCGGGCCTCGAGCAGCTCGACGAGCTTCTTGAAGAGCGTCATGTGCGCCCCGGAAAGCACCGACAGGCCGATCACGTCGGCGTCCTCCTGGATCGCGGTCTCCACGATCTGCTCCGGGGTCTGGTGCAGCCCGGTGTAGATGACCTCGTAGCCGGCGTCGCGCAGCGCCCGGGCCACCACCTTGGCGCCCCGGTCGTGCCCGTCCAGCCCAGGCTTGGCCACCACGATCCGGATCGGAGCCACCATGAGACTGCCACCACCTCGGGTCTGCGCCGGCCCCTCGACCAGCGGTCGGTACGTCGTCCGCAGACTAGCCGACCGGACCGCTGCGCCGACCAGCGAGGTGCTGCGCCGCTGTCCACAACGGCATGTCGCGCAGTAGGCACGCCGTGTCATTTCCGTTATGGTTTGCCCCGGCGCGCGACACATACGACGTAAGGGACCTATTCGTGGCAAACCACCGAGCCGGTCGGGGGCAGGCGCGCACCGCGTCCTCCTCTGACTCCGCCAGCTCGGGGTCCCATCGCACCGACTCCCCCAGTGCCCCTCGCGGCGGCCGGCGCCGCGCCGTACCGGCCAAGCCCAGCGACGGTCGCGCCGGGCGCTCCCCGGAACCACCCGCGAAGCGGAAGGGCGGCGCCCGGAAGGCCGTTCCTGCCGCCCCCGCCGGCGCCCGGCGCAAGCTGACGCCCTCTGTGCCGACCATTGCCGGCGCGGCCGTGCTGGCCCTGGCGGCGACCGGCGCGCTGACCCTCGGGCACGCCCCGCTCTCCGACGTCGGCACCGGCGGCCTGGCCCGGCTCTCGGCGTCGGCGAGCTTCCTGGGTGCCAACGACCTGGCCGCCGGGAGCTACGAGCGCCAGCAGCGACCCAGCCGGGACGCCACCCGCGCGACCTTGCAGGACGCCCAGGACCAGAAGCTGGTGGCCGCGGCCGACGCTCAGGCGCAGCAGCGCAGCGCCACCCTGGACGCCCTCGCGGCCAGCGCGCAGCGGCACGCCGACTCGCTGGCCTGGCACCTCCCGGTGGCCCGCGGGCGCTACGACCTGACCGCCCGCTTCGGCGAGGTCAGCGGACTGTGGATGACCGTGCACACCGGCCTGGACTTCGCCGGGCCAGTCGGCACCCCGATCATGGCGGTGGCCGGCGGGGTGATCACCTCCACCGGCTGGGCCGGGGCCTACGGCAACCAGACCATCGAGACGCTGCCGGACGGCACCGAGATCTGGTACTGCCACCAGAACGGCTTCAACGTGCAGGTCGGCCAGCACGTGCTGCCCGGCCAGGTGATCGGCTACATAGGCAGCACCGGCAACACTACCGGTCCGCACCTGCACCTCGAGGTGCGCCCCGGCGGTGGCGACCCGGTCGACCCGTATGCCGAGCTGGTCGCGCACGGCGTCCAGCCCTGACGCTCCCCGACTTGTCAGGCGGGTGACCGGTCATAGCCGCTCACCCGCCTGACAACTGGGTGGGATCAGAGCTTCTCGACCGGCGCGTAGCGCAGCAGCAGCCGCTTGACGCCCTCGGAGCCGAAGTCGATCGAAGCCACCGCGCTCTGCCCGGCGCCCTCGAGCGCCACCACGTTGCCGAGCCCGAAGCTGTCGTGCAGCACCCGGTCCCCCGGCTCGAGCGCCGGGATCTCCCGGGTCTTGCCCTTGGCGTCGGCGTCCGCGCGCGCCGCCGCGGTGCCGAACCGGCGCCGTCCGCGCTCGGGGACGGTGGCGATGGCGCGGGTCCACGAGGTCTGCGCCGCCTCGGTGCGCCGCCAGTCGACCAGGTCCGTGGGCAGCTCGTCGAGGAACCGGGAGGCCGGGTTGTGCGCCGGTGACCCCCACGCCGAGCGGACCACGGCCCGGGACACGTAGAGCCGCTGGCGGGCC
>DASSKA010000156.1:0-4790 GCA_035690905.1 Nocardioidaceae bacterium
ACTCGAGCTGACCCAGAACGCGATCCTGTCCGGCAGCGACCCCCGGCTGTTCGTGAACCGGCTCGGCGACCTGCTCGGCAACAACGCGCCGAAGGGCGGCAGCGTCACGCTGACCATCAACCCGAAGGCGCAGGACGCCGCGTTCACCGGGCTGAAGAACCTCGGCCCCCGCACCGAGGGCGCCGTGGTCGCGCTGAACCCGTCGACCGGGGCGATCCTGGCGATGGCCTCCACGCCGAGCTACAACCCGAACAAACTCGCCTCCCACGACTTCAACGCGGTGGAGAAGTCCTGGAAGAAGCTCACCAACAGCCCGCGGCAGCCGCTGCTGAACCGGGCGATCCAGCAGGTCTACCCGCCCGGCTCCACGTTCAAGCTGGTCACCGCGGCCGCCGCGCTGTCCAGCGGCCAGTACACCCCCAAGTCGCTGGTGCCCGGCGGCACCCACCTCGACCTGCCGCAGACCACCACCGACCTGGTCAACGAGAACGGGATGTCCTGCGGCGGCGACAAGATCACCCTCACCCAGGCGCTGGTGGTTTCCTGCAACGTCTCCTACGGGTACGTCGGGCTCGACCTCGGCGACGACGTGATCCGTCAGCAGGCACAGAAGTTCGGCTTCGGGCAGCACTACCTCGACGACCTCAACGGGCAGGTGCCGAGCCGGTTCCCGAAGAACCCGGACCCGCCGCAGACCGCGCTGTCGGCCATTGGGCAGTACGACGTGGCGGCCACCCCGCTGCAGATGGCCATGGTCGCCTCCGGGATCGCCGACAACGGCACCGTGATGCGCCCGTACCTGGTCGACGAGGTCCGCGCCCCGGACCTGTCCGTGCTGGACAAGACCAGCCCGGAACCGTTCCGCAGCAACGTGATCAGCCCGTCGGTGGCCCGTGACCTGACCAAGATGATGGAGGCGGTGGTGCAGTACGGCACCGGCACCACCGCGCAGATCGACGGCATCAAGGTCGCCGGCAAGACCGGAACGGCCCAGACCACGCCGTCGCGTCCGCCGTACGCCTGGTTCGTGTGCTTCGCGCCCGCCGACAACCCGCAGGTCGCGGTGGCCGTGCTGATCCAGAACGCGCACATCACCCGCAGCGAGATCTCCGGCAGCCACCTGGCCGCGCCGATCGCCAAGGCGGTCATGCAGGCGGTGATCAAGTGAGCCCGCGCATGCTCGACGCCGCCGAGCGCTACCGGCTGGAGAGCCGGATCGCGACCGGTGGGATGGGCGAGGTCTGGCGGGCCACCGACACCGTGCTCGAGCGGCCGGTCGCGGTCAAGGTGCTCAAGGACGAGTACGCCGGCGACGCGACGTTCCGTGAGCGGTTCCAGGCCGAGGCCAGGCACGCCGCCGCCCTGCACCACCCGAACGTCGCCTCGGTCTTCGACTTCGGGGAGACCGGCGACGGCGAGGACGGGTCGCGCCCGTTCCTGGTGATGGAGCTGGTGCCCGGCGAACCGCTGTCCGCCCTGCTGCGGCCCGGAGAGCCGATGCCGCCGGAGCGGGCCACGGCCCTGGTCGCCGAGGCCGCCGACGCGCTCGCGGCCGCCCACGTGCTGGGGATCGTGCACCGGGACGTGAAGCCGGCCAACCTGCTGGTCACCCCGGAGGGGCGGGTGAAGATCACCGACTTCGGCATCGCCCGCGCCGCCGGCGGCGTCGCGCTCACCCAGACCGGTCAGATCGTCGGAACCCCGCACTACATCTCTCCGGAGCAGGCCGAGGGCCACGCGGCCACTCCGGCAAGCGACATCTACGCGCTCGGAGTGGTGCTGTATGAGTGCCTCAGCGGCCGGCGGCCGTTCGAGGGCGACTCCCCGATGGGCACCGCGATCGCCCACCTGCTGCAGCCCGCGCCGGAGCTGCCCCCCGAGGTGCCGGACAAGCTGGCCGGAGTGGTGGCCACCGCGATGGCCAAGGACCCCTCGGACCGGTACGCCTCGGCCGCCGAGCTGGCCGCCGCGCTGCGCGGCCGGGCAGCGGAGCAACCGCCGCCGACCCAGGTGCTCACCGCGACGCCGACCGAGGCGTCCCGCCGGGAGCTGCCGGGCTGGCTGCCGTGGGCTGGGGCCGGTGTGGGCATCCTCGCGATCATCCTGGTGCTCGCCCTGCTGGACGGACCCACGCCGCCGGCATCCTCGCGGACCACGCCTCCGGCCTCTCCAGCGGCGGGCTCGAGCCGGGCGCCGTCCCCGTCGCCCAGCCCCCGCCTGGTGCGGGTGCGCCGGGCCGACTACCTGGGGATGCCGGCCGGCGAGGCCTCCGACGTGCTGACCCGCCGCGGGTTCCACGTCACCCAGAGCCCCGTCGACAACCCGGGCGACCAGGTCGGCGGCACCGTGGCCGGTGTCCACCCGCACGGCATGGTTTCCCCCGGAAGCCCGCTCACCCTGCGAGTCTGGGGTCCGGCCCCTGCCCCTCCGCCGGCCTCCGAGCCGGGCAAGGGCGAACATCACGATCACGGACACGGCAAGGCGAAGGGCAAGAAGAAGCCATGACAGACGAGAACAACGGCGGCCCGGGCCCGAAGGGCCGGAGCACCGGCACGGGCCTCCGCGTCGGCGACCGCTACGAGCTCGGCGAGCTGCTCGGCCGCGGCGGCATGGCAGAGGTTCGCAAGGGCAACGACGTACGCCTCGGCCGGGTGGTCGCGATCAAGCGGCTGCGCACCGACCTCGCCAGCGACGCCACCTTCCAGGCCCGGTTCCGCCGCGAGGCGCAGTCCGCCGCTTCGCTGAACCACCCGGCGATCGTCGCGGTCTACGACACCGGCGAGGAGCACGACGTGGAGGGCAGCGACGTCCCGCAGCCCTACATCGTGATGGAGTACGTCGCCGGGCGCACCCTGCGCGACATCCTCCGGGAGGGCCGGAAGATCCTGCCCGAGCGCGCCCTGGAGATCACCTCTGGCGTGCTGTCCGCGCTCGACTACAGCCACCGGGCCGGGATCGTGCACCGCGACATCAAGCCCGCCAACGTGATGCTCACCCCGACCGGCGACGTCAAGGTGATGGACTTCGGCATCGCCCGCGCGGTCGCGGACGCGTCCTCCACGATGACCCAGACCGCCGCAGTGGTCGGCACCGCGCAGTACCTCTCCCCGGAGCAGGCCCGCGGCGAGACCGTGGACTCGCGCAGCGACGTCTACTCCACCGGCTGCCTGCTCTACGAGCTGCTCACCGGCCGGCCGCCGTTCGTCGGGGAGAGCCCGGTCTCGGTGGCCTACCAGCACGTGCGCGAGCAGGCCGCTCCGCCGTCGTCCCTGGACCCGGACCTTCCGCCGGAGGTCGACGCGATCGTCATGAAGGCACTGGCCAAGCGGGTCGAGGACCGCTACCAGAGCGCCGCGGCGATGCGCGCGGACATCGAGCGGTTCCTGGCCGGCAAGCCGGTCACCGCCGCCGCCGTCCCCGCCGACGACGCCACCGCGTTCATCCCGCCGGAGCCCGAGACCGGGGCGACCTCGGTCTTCGGCGGTGGGATGCCACCCGAGGAGCGGGAGGACGAGCGCCGCAAGCGGTGGCCGTTCGTGCTGCTCGCGCTGGCCGTCCTCGCGCTCGTGGTCATCGCGGCGGTGTTCGGGCCGAAGCTGTTCTCGTCCGCGCCGCCGCAGAAGTCAGTGCCCACCCTGCTGCACCTGACCCAGGCGCAGGCGTCCAAGAAGCTGCACCAGTCGGGCCTCAAGCTCGGCTCCGTCGACCACAAGGCCTCGCCGGACTACAAGAAGGGCCAGGTGATGGCCCAGGACCCGAAGCCCGGAGACACCATCCCGCCCGGGTCCAAGGTCGACATCACCGTCTCGACTGGCCAGCCGAACGTGGTCATCCCCTACGTCACAGGGATGGACAAGGACGCCGCCCAGCAGAAGATCGAGGCCCGGGGGCTACGGGTCAAGCTGGTCAAACGGCAGTCCGACTCGCCTCGCGACACCGTCATCGGCACCCGCCCGAACCAGGCGGAGTCGGTCTCCAAGGGCACGCTGGTCACGGTGTTCTACTCGGCCGGCCCGCACAAGGTGCCCAACGTCGTGGGCATGACCAGGAAGCACGCGATCAGCGCGCTGAAGGCGGCCGGGTTCGCCTACAGCGTCACGCACGACTCGCAGACCCCGTCGCAGAAGGGCACCGTGCTCGCGCAGAGCCCGCCGGCGTACTCCCACCAGCCGCAGGGCACCACCGTGGTGATCACGGTGTCGTCCTACGAGCAGCCCACCCCCACCCCGACGCCGACACCGAGCGAGACGCCGACACCCACCCCGACGCCCACGCCCACCGAGACGAGCAGCCCCAGCCCGAGCTCGCTGCTCAGCCCGTCGGCGCGCTGACCGACTTGTCGGTCAGGTGGGGTTCTGCCCGTTGCCGCCGACGGTCGTGCCCGCGCTGCCGGCCGGGTGGGCATAGCTGAGCTCGACCGAGCCGGAGAAGCCCGGCAGCCGCAGCTGCTCGCGGGGCGCCACGGAGTAGCCGAGCTGCCAGCGCTCGACGTACTGCCGGTAGATGATCAGGTACGGGTTGTTGCTGAGGCTGGTCAGCATCGCCTCCGGGTCGCCGATGGCTGAGATGACGTACGGCGGGGAGTAGGGCACGTCGTGGAGCACCACGGTGTTGCCCACGCACTTGATGCCGGTAGTGGCAATCACCCGCTGACCCTGGATGGTCATCGCCTCCGCACCCCCGGCCCACAGGGCGTTCGCGACCGCCTGGATGTCCTGCTGGTGCACCACGAGGTTGTTCGGGTTGGTGTCCGCCGACGCGATCACGTCGCTCGGCGCGTCGTCGAGGGT
>DASSKA010000157.1:0-15294 GCA_035690905.1 Nocardioidaceae bacterium
AAGCAGATCGGCTCGTCGTACTGCGAGGTCTGGAAGTTCTTCGGCATGTCCGGGTAGAAGTAGTTCTTCCGCGCGAACCGGCACCACTCCGCGATGTCGCAGTTCAGCGCCAGCCCGATCCGGATCGCGGACTCCACCGCCGTGCGGTTGACCACCGGCATCGCCCCGGGCAGGCCGAGGCACACCGGGCAGACCTGGGTGTTCGGCTCGGCGCCGAACTCGGTGGCGCAGCCGCAGAACATCTTCGAGGCGGTGTTCAGCTCGACGTGCACCTCGAGCCCGAGCACCGGGTCGAAGCGGGCGATCGCCTCGTCGTACGCCATCAGCCCGGACGTGGTCGCGGTCATGCCGTTGCTCCCTTCAGCTCGGGTGCCCGGTCCAGCAGCGGACCACCCCAGTGATCGACCAGCTGCGTCTCCAGCGCGGCGCCGACCCGGTACACCCGGTCGTCGGCCATCGCCGGAGCCAGCACCTGAACGCCGGTCGGCAGGCCGTCCTCCTCGGCCAGCCCGCTGGGCACCGAGATGCCCGGCACCCCGGAAAGGTTGGCGGGGATGGTGGCCAGGTCGTTGAGGTACATCGCCAGCGGGTCGTCGACCTTCTCGCCGATCTTGAACGCGGTGGTCGGCGCGGTCGGCGAGACCAGCACGTCGGCCTGCTCGAACGCGGCCGCGAAGTCCCGGCTGACCAGGGTACGCACCTTCTGCGCCTGGCCGTAGTAGGCGTCGTAGTAGCCGCTGGACAACGCGTAGGTGCCCAGGATGATGCGGCGCTTGACCTCGTCGCCGAACCCGCGGTCGCGGGTGGCGCGCATGACGTCCTCCGCGCTGGGCACCCGCTCTGCCCACTCCGGGCCCTCGGGCCACACGCGCAGCCCGTAGCGCATCGCGTCGAACTTGGCCAGGTTGGAGGAGGCCTCCGCCGGCAGGATCAGGTAGTACGTCGCGAGCGCGTGCACGAACGTCGGGCAGGACACCTCGACGACGTCCGCGCCGGCCTTGACCATCAGGTCGACGGCCTCGTCGAAGCGGGCCTGCACGCCGGCCTGGTAGCCCTCGCCGGTCAGCTCCTTGACCACGCCGATCCGCACGCCGGACAGGTCGCCGGACGCGCCTTCGCGGGCGGCCTGCACCAGCGGCGGCAGCGGCTGGTCGATCGAGGTGGAGTCGCGGGGGTCGTGGCCGCCGATCACCTCGTGCAGCAGCGCGGCGTCGAGCACGGTGCGGGTCACCGGGCCGGCCTGGTCGAGGGAGTTGGCCAGCGCGACCAGCCCGTAACGGGACACCCCGCCGTACGTCGGCTTCATGCCGACCGTGCCGGTGACCGCGCCGGGCTGGCGGATCGAGCCGCCGGTGTCGGTCCCGATCGCGACCGGCGCCTCGAACGCGGCGACCGCGGCCGCCGACCCGCCTCCGGAGCCGCCGGGGATCCGGTCGAGGTCCCACGGGTTGTGGGTGGGCCCGTAGGCGGAGTGCTCGGTGGAGGAGCCCATCGCGAACTCGTCCATGTTGGTCTTGCCGAGGATCGGCAGGCCGGCCTTGCGGAGTCGCCCGACCACCGTCGCGTCGTACGGCGGCACCCAGCCCTCGAGGATCCGCGAGCCGCAGGTGGTGACCAGCCCCTTGGTGGTCAGCACGTCCTTGACCGCGATCGGGATGCCGTCCAGCGCAGACGCGGGGCTGCCCTCGGCCCGCCGCGCGTCCGCCGCGCGGGCGGCCGCCAGCGCGCCCTCGGTGTCCACCTGCAGGAAGGCGTGCACCGGGCCGTCCACCTCGGCGATCCGGTTCAGGTGCGCCTGGGTGATCTCGACCGAGGAGGTCTCGCCGGCAGCCAGCGCGTCGGCCAGCTCCGAGGCGGTACGACGGGTCAGCTCGCTCATGCCTCCTCCCCCAGGATCCGCGGCACGCTGAACCGCTGCTGGTCGACCTCCGGAGCTCCCGACAGCGCCTCCTCGGCGGTGAGCCCGGGCTGCACCACGTCGTCGCGGAACACGTTGACCAGCGGCAGCGCGTGCGACGTCGGCGGCACGTCCTGGGCGGCGACATCGGCGATCGCGGCAACGCTGTCCAAGATCACCGCCAGCTGCGGCGCCAGGTGGTCGAGCTCGGCGTCGGACAGGTCGATCCGCGCGAGGTCGGCCAGGTGCCGGACCTCCTCGCGGCTGATGTCAGGCATGCAAGGCTCCTGTCACGCGGTCGGGAAGTCCTCATCCTATCGAGAGGCGGTTGGCCCCCGAGCATGGCTAGGATGCCGGACCATGACCGACACCAGCCGCATCGGAAGCGCCCTCAACCTGCCCGAGCGCGAGCTGCTCGAGGCGTTCCTGGACCAGTACCGCGACGAGCTGGTTCGCACCCTCGACGGGCTCACCGAGGAGCAGGCGCGGATGCGCCTGGTGCCGTCCTTGACCACGCCGATCGCGCTGGTCAAGCACGCTGCTGCGGTGGAACGCGCGTGGTTCCAGAGGTCGCTGGCGGGCCGTTCCGCCGACGAGATCGAGGGAGGCGCCGACGGCAGCGACGTCAGCTTCGGCGTCGACGACTCCGACACGGTCGCCTCGGTGATCGCGGAGTTCCGCGCGGCCAGCGCCGAGTCGCGGGCCATCGCCGCGTCGTACACCCTCGACGACCAGGCGCTGCACAACCGGCGCGGACCGCTGAGCGTGCGGTGGATCTACGTGCACATGATCGAGGAGCTGGCCTGCCACACCGGGCACGGGGAGATCCTCCGCGAGCAGATCGACGCCGGCCTCACGCCTGGGCGGGACGCCACGGCTTGAGCCACTGGGTCTCCGGCCAGCCTTCCCGGCCGGCGACCAGCTCGTACATCGTCGCCCCGTCGACGGCCTCCCGGATGATGTCGGCGTGCCCGAGGTGGCGGGCGATCTCCTCCACGAGGTGCAGCGCGACCCAGCGCACCGACCAGGCCTCCAGGTCCTTGGGGAACCACGGCGCGTCGCGCGGCACCGGCACCACCGTGTCGAAGTCCGCGGCCTCCAGGATCCGCAGCGTCTCGTCGGCCTGGGTGTCGAACAGGGCGAGCACCTCGGCAAGCGTCTCGTCGGGGCCCATGCTGAGCTCCGCCTGGTGCGCCGCCATCCGCTCCGCGAAGGAACGGCCGTCCGGAGGTGGCGGCTGCGGCGCGTGGGCCACCCGCTGGGCCCAGCCGCGCGACACCGAGGTCACGTGCTTGAGCAGGCCCCCGACCGACAGCGTGCTGGGTGTCGGCGTGGCCCGAGCCTGCTCATCAGTCAGGCCGAACGCGACGGCGCGGAACGCGTCGAGCTGCTGGGCGATGTAGGCGTTCAGACCGTCCTTCTCCGACGTGACGGGACGAACCATGGCGGGCATGAGGTGCTCCTTTCGACCGCGACCAGCCTGTCACCCGGCACCGACATTCGCAGCCGTCAACCGCCCGAACTGGTCATTGACCCGCGCGCCGGCAACGGAGTCGACTCGGGAGGAGCGGGGGCACCCTCTCGAGGCGGGGCATCACATGACCCACACCACGACGCAGCGCATCGCTCTGAGCAGCGGCTTCCAGGGCGAGACCATCCATCCGCACGACACCCAGTACGACACGGCGCGGTCGATCTACAACGGCAGCATCGACCGGCGTCCGGCCGTGGTCGTCCGCCCACACGGTGCCGCCGACGTCATCGACGCGGTCGCCTACGCCCGCGCGGCGGAGCTCCCGTTGTCCGTGCGGTGCGGCGGGCACGGGGTGGCCGGCACCGCCGTGGCCGAGGGCGGGGTGCTCATCGACCTGTCCGCCCTCAAGGGCGTGCACGTCGACCCCGCCCGAGGCACGGCGATCGCCCAGGGCGGCTGCCTGTGGGGCGAGTACGACCGGGAGACCGGGCTGTTCGACCGAGCCACCCCGGGCGGCCGGGTGACCACCACCGGGGTCGGCGGGTTCACGCTCGGGGGCGGCTACGGCTGGCTCTCCCCCGCGCTCGGGCTGACCTGCGACAACCTCGTGGGCGCGGACGTGGTCACCGCCGACGGCCGGCTGGTGCACGCCAGCGAGAACCTGAACACTGAGCTGCTGTGGGGGCTGCGCGGTGCCGGTGCGAACTTCGGCGTGGTCACCAGCTACGAGCTGCGCGTGCACCCGCTGCCTCCGCTGATCCTGGCCGGGATGCTCGTGGTGCCGAACACCGGACCGGAGCAGGGCGAGCTGGTGCGCGGCTGGCGGCAGTACGTCGAGAGCGCGCCCGACCAGGTGATGACGGCGGTGGCCTGCGTGCTCGCCCCGCCGGAGCCGTTCGTACCGCCGGAGCTGGTGGGCACCCCGGTGATCGGGATCATCGCCGGCTTCGCCGGCGAGGTGTCCACCGGCGAGGAGGTGCTGGCCCCGCTGCGCCGGATGGTGGCCGACGCCGGCGGCATGGACCTGCTCCAGCCGATGCCCTACGCCGTGTTCCAGGCCAGTCTGGACGGGTTCGCCCCGCGCGGCTGGCTGAACTACCACCGCGGTCTGCATCTGGCCGACCTGACCGACGAGGTCATCGACCCGTTCCTGGAGGTGGGCCGCGGCATCGGCTCGCCGATGACCCAGGGGATCATCTTCCACCACGGCGGAGCGGTGAGCCGGGTGCCCGAGAACGCCACTGCGGCCGGAAACCGGGCCGCCCGGTACATGGCGCACCCGATCGCCTGCTGGGACACGCCGGACAAGACCGACTTCGAGATGGACTGGGTGCGGCGGTTCACCGCGGCCGTGGCGCCGGCGGCCACCGGTGGCACCTACCTGAACTTCGAGCCGGGCACCACGCTCACCGACGTCAAGGCCGGCTTCGGCGAGGAGAAGTACCAGCGGCTGGTCGCGCTCAAGGACGAGTGGGACCCCGGCAACGTGTTCCGGTCCAACCACAACATCGCGCCGACCGGCTGGCAGCCCCCGATCCGGGTCCCGCAGCAGGCCCAGCGTTAGGCCTTCGGCGCCTCGGCGACGTCTCGGGCCGCCTCCGGACCCTGCGCGAGCAGGGTCCGGAAGCCGTCCTCATCGAGGACGGGCACCCCGAGGGACACGGCCTTGTCGTACTTCGAGCCCGGGGAGTCGCCGACGACCACGAAGTCGGTGTTCTTCGAGACCGACGAGGTGGCCTTGCCGCCGCGCCCCACGATGGCCTCCTTGGCCTGGTCCCGGCTGAAGCCGGTCAGCGAGCCGGTGACCACGACGCTGAGGCCCACCAGGGTGCGGGGCACCGAGGTGTCCACCTCGTCGTACGTCCGCACGCCGGCCCGGGCCCACTTCTCGGCGATCTCGCAGTGCCAGTCCACCGCGAACCAGTCGTGCACGGCCTCCGCGATCGTCATGCCGACGCCTTCGACGCCGGCGAGCTGCTCGAGGCTCGCCTCCCGGATCGCGTCGAGTGATCGGAACTCGGTGGCCAGCGCGCGAGCGGCGGTCGGGCCGACGTGCCGGATGGAGAGCGCCACCAGCACCCGCCACAGCGGCCGGTCCTTGGCGTCGGCCAGATTGGCGAGCAGCCGGGCGCCGTTGGCGGTCAGCTGCGGCCCCTCCTCGCCCTTCTTGGGAGCGCGCTGGAAAAGCGGCACCCGGACCAGGTCGGCCTCGGTCAGGCCGAACACGTCGCCCTCGTCCTCGATCACGTCCGCCTCCAGCAGCGCGACGGCGGCCTCGTAACCGAGCACCTCGATGTCGAACGCGCCGCGGCCGGCCATGTGGAAGACCCGCTCGCGCAGCTGCGCGGGGCAGGAGCGGGTGTTCGGGCAGCGGATGTCCGCGTCGCCCTCCTTCTCCGGGGCCAGCTCGGTGCCGCACTCGGGGCAGTGGGTCGGCATCACGAACTCCCGCTCGCTGCCGTCGCGCAGGTCCACGACCGGGCCGACCACCTCGGGGATCACGTCCCCGGCCTTGCGCAGCACCACCGTGTCCCCGACCAGCACGCCCTTGCGGCGTACCTCCGAGGCGTTGTGCAGGGTGGCCATCTCCACGGTGGAGCCGGACACCCGGACGGGCGTCATCACGGCGTACGGCGTCACCCGTCCGGTGCGGCCGACGTTGACCCGGATGTCGAGGAGCTTGGTGTTCACCTCTTCGGGCGGGTACTTGTACGCGATCGCCCAGCGCGGCGCCCGCGACGTCGACCCGAGACGGCGCTGCAGCGCCACCTGGTCGACCTTGACCACCACGCCGTCGATCTCGTGCTCCACGTCGTGCCGGTGCTCGCCGTAGTAGTCGATGAACCCCTGCACCCCGGCGAGGTCCGCGAAGACCTTGACCCGGTCGCTGACCGGCAGCCCCCAGGCGGCGAGCGCGGCGTACGACGCGGACTGGCGGTCCGGCTCGAAGCCGTCCCGGGCACCGATGCCGTGACAGACCAGGGCCAGCGGCCGCGTCGCGGTCACCCGCGGGTCCTTCTGCCGCAGCGAACCGGCGGCGGCGTTGCGGGGGTTGGCGAACGGCGCCTTGCCCTGCTCGGCCATGAACTCGTTGAGCTTCTCGAAGGCCTCCACCGGCAGGAACACCTCGCCGCGCACCTCCAACCGCTCCGGGACCGGGTGGCCGTCGGCCTCGTGCAGCCGGTGCGGGACGTTGTCGATGGTGCGCACGTTGGGGGTGACGTCCTCCCCGGTGCGCCCGTCGCCGCGGGTGGCGGCACGCACCAGCCGGCCGCGCTCGTAGAGCAGGTTGACCGCCAGCCCGTCGACCTTGAGCTCGCACAGGAACTCGGCGCCCGCGACCTCCTCGCGGACGATGCGCGCCGCCCAGGCGTCCAGCTCCTCGCGGGAGAACGCGTTGTCCAGGCTCATCATCGGCTCGAGGTGGTCAACGGCGGTGAACTCGGTGGACACCGCGCCACCCACCTTCTGGGTGGGCGAGTCCGGGGTGCGCAGGTCCGGGTAGGACTCCTCCAGCTCCTCCAGCCGCCGCATCAGCGAGTCGAACTCGGCGTCGGAGATCGTCGGCGCGTCCAGCACGTAGTAGCGCCAGCGTGCCTCCTCCACCCGCTCGCTCAGCTCGCCGTGCTCCTCGCGGGCCTCCGGCGGCGCCGGCTCCACGTTCACGCCGCTCGACTCGGGGATGGTGTCCATGCGGCCTATCTTGCCCTGCCGCGCCGACAGCGCCCGTCCCGTCCGGCCGGTGCCGCGAACCAGCACCGGGCGCGTCTCGCCGACCTGGGAGGATCGACCCATGCACGCCAGCGAGCCGTCCGCGCCCTCCCTGGAGCGACGCGAGGTGGACGGCACGCCGGCCGGGCTGATCCTGCTCCTGCACGGCGGCAGGGAGCACGGGCTGGAGCCGGTCGGCGGGCGAAGCGGCTCCTGGCGCCGGGCACGGTGGATGATGTCGCACCTCACCGGGCGGGCGCACCGGGCCGGGGTGTCGCTGTGGCTGCTGCGCTACCGCCACCAGGGCTGGAACGCCGGGGTCTCAGCCCAGCCGTCCCCGGTCCCGGACGCGCGCTGGGCCTTGGAGACCGCCCGCCGCGAGCTCGCCGAGGTGCCCGTCGTGCTCCTCGGGCACTCGATGGGCGCCCGCACCGCTGCCGCGGTGGCCGACGACCCCGCGGTGGCCGGCGTCGTGGCGCTGGCCCCCTGGCTGCCGGCCGGCGAGCCCGTCACCGCGCTCGCCGGCAAGCACTTCGCGGCCGGCCACGGCAGCCGGGACAAGGTCACCTCGCCGCGGCGGACCGAGGAGTTCGTACGACGCGCGGCGGACGTCGCGGCGTCAGCGGAGTTCCATGACATGGGGCCGGTGGGCCACTACATGCTGCGGGGAATCCCGCGCTGGAACGCGTTCGCGATCGACCGAGCCCTGACCTTCCTGCGCTGAACCTGCGGGGACGGGTCAGCGGGACAGCAGGTGGCCGAGCGGCCCCAGGTCGATGTCGAGGTCGCTGCTGGTCAGCCCGAACCGGTCCTTGAGCTCGGCCATCGCCTCCTCGAGGTGCATGAGCCCCAGACCGAGTCCCTCCACCTGCTCGTCGGTGAGGTTGCCCTCGTCGACCCTGCGCAGCGCCTGCTTCTCCATCAGCTGGCGCACCAGCTCGACGATGGTCAGCACCAGCTTGACCAGGTCGCGCTCCACCGACTCGGCGTCGGTCTCCAGCCGCTGCGGGAGCATCCTGGGCTCGGGGATCACCGGATCGCGGTCGGGCAGGTGGCTCACAGCTCATCCTCCGGCCCGCGCACAGTCATCAGCAGCGCCTGCAGCCGGATCCTGACCAGGTCCACGCCCGCCAGGGACACCACCACGTCGCCGGCCAGCACCACACCGGTGCCCAGCAGCCGGTCGAGCAGGTCCACCAGGGCGACGTCTTGCGGCAGCGTCGTGCTGGCCCGGCCGGCGACCGCGGTGCTGGTCACTGCTCCTCCAAGGTGGCGAAGGAGTACGGCGGCCAGGGGCCGTTGACCTCCACCTGAAGCCCCGCCCATCGGCTGGCAGCCCCTTCGGCCGTGTCCGCGAAGGGCTCATCGGCATCCACGAGGTAGGCGGCGTTCAGCACCATGGTGCCCTCGTGCCGCGCCAGCCGCGGGTCCTGCGGCTGCAGCCGACGGCGGGCGACGGCGTGCTCGCCAAGCACGGTGTAGAGCTCCTCCGCGTCGTGCGCGGCGTCCTGGCCGGCCTGCTCCCGGCGCAGCGTCTCCTCCCGGCGCCGCTGCAGGTACGCCGCCCCGGCGCCTGGTCCAGTGGCCGGGGGCGCCGCCTGCCCGGCGGGCTCCGGCTGGGCGGCGTACGCCTTCACGCTGAACTCCACGCGCCCGTCCACCCGGTCCAGGGCCCGCACCAGCGGATCGTGCCACTGGTCCATCCGGGACCGCACCTGGTCGTCGTCGAAGCACACGGTGGCCAGCCGCAGCGGTGCGGTGGGCCCGACGGCGGTGGCCGCGCGGACTACCGCGTCGTGGGCGCGTGCCACGTCCTCGAGCCAGTGCAGGTCCTCGAGGTTGCGCCGCAGTCCGTCCTCGCCGAACTCGTCGAGGTCGACGTCGCTGACCACCGCCGCCAGGCCCCGGTGCTCCACGACGCGCAAAGGCGCCGCCCGCAGACCCGGGGTGACTGCGATCTCCTCCTCGTCGATCCCGCGGCCGATTGCATAGAGGTAGCAGCCGCTGCGATCAGCCACGCCCGGCCTCCAGGGCCTCGATGCGCGCGCGCAGCTCCTGGTTCTCCTGCTCGAGGCTGCGCCGGCCGTCCTCGCCGCTTCCTCCGCCGTCCTGCGCCTGGCTGCTCAGCATCGGGTCGTGCTGCCACCAGTCGATGCCCATCTCCTTGGCCTTGTCGACGGAGGCGACCAGCAGCCGGATCTTGATGGTGAGCAGCTCGATGTCGAGCAGATTGACCTTGATGTCACCGGCGATCACGATGCCCTTGTCGAGCACCCGGTCCAGCACGTCGGCCAGCGACGCCGGCTGCGGCGCGGCGGAAGCGCCCCTCGGCACACCGATCGTGCGAGGCGCCTGCGTGACCGGGTGTCCGGTCTCGCTCATCGCGACCTGCCCCCGTCCCCCGCCGAGCCGCGTGTGTAGCGCCGCAGCCGGCGGTAGCCCATCAGCGAACCATCGTCGTCGGCATCGACCTCGTACAGCGAGAGCACGTCGGTGGTGTCGGGGATCCGGCGCAGCTCCAGGACCTCCACCTGCACCTTCCATCCGTCGTGCTCCACACGCTCGAGCCCGACGACCCCTTCCACGTCGTTGCCGGTCAGCTCCAACAGCTCCGAGGCGGCCCTGCTGGCCACCTGGGGAGCGGAAGCGCCGCTCTTCTTGCGCGGCCGGCGTTCTCCATCCTCGCGCGGTCGTCCTTGCTCCTCGTGGTCGCGGGCCCCGTCGGAATCGCGACGGTCTCTCGACGCCACTGGTCACACCTCTCGTCAGCGGTCCGGACGGCCGGCGAGCAGGCGGTCGACCAGGTCGTCCTCGAGCCGGGTGGCCTCCTCGGTGGAGAGCTCACCCGCCTCTCGGAGACGGTCGACCTGCTCGAGCTCCAGCCGGATCCGGGCCGGGTCGTAGTACTCCTCCTCCGCCTTGCGGCGGACCTGGTCGGCCGCCCACGCCGTGCCACGCACGGGCGCGAGCGGCAACCCGATGATCGCTCCGAGCAACCCCATCGGCTCACTCCTCCCCGACGAAGTCGTAGGGGGCCATCGGTCCCATCAGCCGCAGCCGGGCCCGCTCGTGCAAGTCCGCGGCCAACTGCTCGGCGGCGTTCTCGAAGGCCTCCCGCTGCCCGTCACCCACCAGCAGTGCCAGGTCGGTGAGGTGGTCGATGCTCGCCCCGGGGCGGACCCGGTGGGCGATCACGTGCGGCTCCAGCGCGTCGAGCACGGCCTGCTCATCGATCTGCCGGCGCGCCTCCAGCCGCTGAGACACCAGCTCCCCGAGCCGGACGCGGTCGGCGTAGGACTGCTCCTCCGGGGCGCCCCGCGTCGCCTCGCGCAGTCCGGCGATCTCCGGGTCGTCACGGACCAGCTCCGCCAGCACCGTCGCCTCGTCGTACCTCGCCTGAAGGGTGAACTGCAGCACTCCCAACAGCTCCGCGAGAAGCTCCACGAACTGCTGCTCGCGGTCAGCGAGGACGTCCTCGCGCACCGCCCGCGCGTCCTCGACGATGGCCCCGAACTGGACGGGTACGACGGGGCCGCCGGCGGCGAACGCGTCGAGAACCCGGCTGTGCGCCAGCAGCTCCTCCCGGCGACCGGCGGGCCGCTCGAGGCGCACCACGGACACGATCGCCGCCACCGGACCGTGCCGGACCAGGTGCACCTCGGCGTCGTCGAGACCCACGGCTCCGACGTTCGACGCATCCGCGGGAACGACGCCGTAGACGTAGCAGCCCTCGCCCTCGCGGACCTGGAGCTCGCGGTCCTCGCTCACGACGCTCGCCCCGGTCATGAAGCCTGCTCCTTTCGTCGTCGTGACGACGACTTCTTGGCGGGCCTGCGCTGCTCGCCGTCGTCCTGGTCGTCCCCGCCGGTCACCGCCTTCTTGACCCCGTCCTTGACCCCTTCGATGGCGCCGCTCGTCTTCTTCTTGGCGCCGCCCTGCTGGAGGTCCTCGATCACCTCGGGCAGGCCCTCGCCACCCTTCTCGTAGAGATCAAGCCGGTTGGTGGCCTCGGCGAACCTCAGGTAGGTGTCCACGCTGGCGATCACGATCCGGGCGTCGATGGTGATCAGCTCGATGCCGACCAGGGAGACGCGCACGTACGCGTCGATGACGATGCCCTTGTCGAGGATCGTGTCGATCACGTCGGCGAGGCTGCTCGGAGTCGGTCGTTCGAGGTAGCTGCCCTTGCGTTGGCTCGTCTGTACGGTCACTATCGGTTCCTTCCCGATGGAGTTCGGTTCCGGTTCTTGTCTTGCGGCTCAGCTGGCACGTCGCCTTCGGACCGGAGCCTGCTCCTCCGGCTCGGGCTCCTCCTCGTCGTACTCGTCCTCTGGTTCTTCCTCGTCCTCGTCCTCGTCGTACTCGTCTTCGTCTTCGTACTCGTCCTCGGGCTCTTCGTCCTCTTCCTCTTCGTCCTCTTCCTCTTCGTCCTCTTGTTCTTCCTCGTCCTCGTCCTCGTCGTACTCGTCCTGCTGCTCGTCCTCGTCGTACTGCTGCTCGTCCTCGTCGGTCTCCTGCTGCTCGTCCTCGTCGGTGTCCTGCTGCTCGTCCTCGAGCGCCTCGTCGTGGGTACGCGTGACCTCGCCGTCGTGGATCTCGCCACGCCAGCCCTCGACCTCCTCGGGCTCGAGGAGCACCCGGGTCATCACGTGCCTCCGGAAGTGCTTGAGCTCGAGCCGGGCACGGCGACCCTGTGCGCGCCACAGGTTGCCGGTGTGCTCGAAGAAGCCCTGCGGGTGGTACTCGAGCACGACGAGGATGCGCGTCAGGTTGGGGCCGATCTCGTGGAAGGTGACCGCCCCGTCGACGTACCCCTTCTCCCCCTTGGAGCGCCAGACGATCTTCTCGCTCGGCACCTGCTCGAGGATCGTGGCGTCCCAGCGGCGGTGGGACAAGAAGATCTGTGCCTTGAAGTTGACCTTCTCGTCGGCCTCCTGCTCGATGGTCTCGACCTTCTTCATGAAGCCAGACCAGTCCTGGAACTGGGTCCACTGGTTGTAGGCGACATCCACCGGCACGCCGATGTCGATCTCCTCGACGATGTTGGTGGCCTTAGTGGAGCCCTTGCCCTTGCCGCCCCCGCCGCCGAGCTTCTCCTTGACCTTGTCCTTGACCCCGGAAAGTCCGCCCTTGACCGCGCCGGCCACTGGCGAGTCGCCCCCTGCGGCGTTCTCGACCCCGCCCTTGGCGGCCTTGGCGAGGACGCCACCGTTGGCGAGCGCCCCGCCGTTCTCGGCGACGTCGTTGAGCTTGTCGGAGAAGCCGTTGATGCGCTCCCCAACGGACTTCACCGCTCGCTCGCCGAGCGTGGAGATCCCGCGCATCAGCTCGTCCTTGAGTCGGTCGACGGGAAGCTCGTCCAACATCGACTTGGCGCCGCTCGCTGCCTGTGAGGCCTTCTCAGCTGTCTTCTCGGTCATCACCACTCATCCCTTCGCGGACCGGGACGCAGAGGACTTCTTGCCCGTCTTCTTGGTGGCCTTCTTGCTAGCCTGCTTCTTGGCGGTCGACTGCCTGGTCGGCGCCTTCTTCTTCGCCGGGCGTCGCCGGCTGGAGCGGCCCGCGTCGGACCCACCGGAGCGCTTGGCGGGCCGCTTGCGCGCTGTCGGCTGCTCGTCTTCGCCCTCCTCGTCGGAGGCGTCGTCCTCGGGCTCCTCGTCCTCGGGCTCCTCGTCCTCGGGCTCGTCGGGCGCCGCCTCGTCCTCGGGCTCTTCCTCGCCGGACCCGTTCTCACCCTGGGTGACGGCGAGCCGCTCGGTGCGGTTGTGGATCGCGTCGCTGAGCTGGTTCATGCTGTCGCTCGCCGTGCTCACCGCGGCAGCTCGCAGCGCCTGGAGGAGCTGGGAGCGGACCTGGTCGGAGAGCTTGGCCAGCTCCGGGTTGCTTTCGATGAGCTGTGCTCCCTGCCGCAGCAGCTCACGTGGGTTGGTGGAGATCCGCTGGCCGGCCAGCATGCTGCCGACCGTGATGGCCAGCTTGAGCTTCTTTGTCCGGCCCAGCAGGTAGCCGCCGGCCACCGCTGCGGTGATTCGCGCAGTTGCGTTCACTGCCCCTCCCTTCCCTGCAAGTCCCTCAGACTCGCGCGTTCGGGCAGGGTTGATTCGTACCCCCGCTCAGGGGCGACAAACTCGCTGGCGCGTCCGGCATGCTCCGGGGCCCAGATGGACTCCGGGGTCCGGAATTCGTGCTGCTGCCGCGGCTCAGGAGGACAGGTTGGCGGCGATGGCGTGGGCGAGGCCGAGGGCACGACTGGCCCAGGCGGGCGAGGCGCCGGCGAGGCCGCAGGTCGGTGTCACGACCAGCTGGTCGCCGACCTCGCCCGGGTCCAGGCCGAGCATGTCCAGCAGCCGGAGCACCCGTTCGATGAGCGACCGTTCACTCGGCGGCTGCGCCGGCTCGACGGCCGGCACCACGCCCAGGTAGGTCGGGGCGTGCTTCTCCAGCACCTCCGCGAGCGCGTCGTACGCTTCCACGGCGAGCACGGTGAGGTCGACGCTGATCCCCGCCGCGCCCGCACCGGTCAGCAACCCCACCGGGGCCTGCGGCGCGCAGCAGTGCGCCACCGACGTGGCTCCCGCGTCCTCGATGGCCGCGAAGACCCACTCCAGGGCCGGGCTGGCGCCTTGGGCGTCGACGGAACGGTGCCGGCTGAAACCCGACGAGGTGGGCACCCGGCCGGCCAGCACGTCGGGCAGAGCCGGCTCATCGACCTGCACCACGATCTCGGCGGCCGGCAGCCGACGCCGCACGTCCGCGACGTGAGCGCGCAACCCTTCGGCGAGACCCTGCGCAAGCTCCCGCCGCGCGCCGTGGTCGGCCAGCACCCGGTCGCCACGCGGCCGTTCCACGGTCGCGGCGAGCGTCCACGGACCGGCGACCTGGATCTTGAACGTGCCCTCGAAGCCTTGGGCCTGCTCCTCGACCGCGTCGAGGTCCTGGGCGAGCAGCGAGCGGGCTCTGCGGTGGTCCACGCCGGACGCGTCGGTCAGCCGCCAGCCCGCGGGCTGCAGATCGGCACCGAGCTCGGCCACCACCGCGAGCGCGCGGCCGGTCATGTTCGCGTGCGCACCGCGGCCGGGCAGCTCCGGCAGGTGAGGCAGCTCGGGGACCTCGCCGAGCACGATGCGGACGGCCTCGTCGTACGCCGCCGCGTCGTCGCCGGGCATCGACCCGATCCCGCTCGCCCTCACCACGAGACCCGACCCTACAGAACGCTCAGCGGGTGGCGGAGATGGTGCAGGAGCCGACCACCCGGGTGCCGTCGTAGACCACGGCGGCCTGACCGGGGGCCACGCCCTCGGCGGCTTCGAGCAGCTCGATGCCGACCCGGTCGCCCTCGGCCGAGACGACGGCTGGGTGCTCCTCGCCGTGGGCCCGCAGCTGCACGGCGCCGTGCACCGGTTCCGAGGGTGCGGCACCGCACCACCGCGGGTGGATGCCCTCGATCCCGGAGACCGCGAGCCGCTCCCGCGAGCCCACGGTCACCGTGCCGGAGACCGGCTCGATGTCGAGCACGTAACGGGGTCGGCCGTCGGTGGCCGGGCGGCCGAGGCGCAGGCCCTTGCGCTGACCGATCGTGAAGCCGTACGCGCCTTGGTGGGTGCCGAGCACCTCGCCGCTCTCGCTGTCGACGATCTGACCGGTCCCCTCACCCAGCCGGTCGCGCAGCCAGCCGGCGGTGTCGCCGTCGGAGATGAAGCAGATGTCGTGGCTGTCCGGCTTCTCGGCGACCGCCAGCCCGCGGACGGCGGCCTCCTCGCGCACCTGCTGCTTCAGCGAGCCGCCGAGCGGGAACAGCGAGTGGGCGAGCTGCTGCTGGGTGAGCACGCCGAGCACGTAGGACTGGTCCTTGCCCGGATCCACCGCCCGGTGCATTGCCACGGTGCCGTCCAGGTCGGCGACCAGCCGTGCGTAGTGCCCGGTGGCCACCGCGTCGAAGCCGAGCGCGAGTGCCCGGTCGAGGACGGCAGCGAACTTGATCTTCTCGTTGCAGCGCAGGCACGGGTTGGGGGTGCGACCGGCGGCGTACTCCGTCATGAAGTCCTCGACGACGTCGGCGTGGAAGCGGTGGCTCATGTCCCAGACGTAGAAGGGGATACCGATGACGTCGGCGGCCCGCCGGGCGTCGCCGGCGTCCTCGATGGTGCAGCACCCCCGGGCACCGGTGCGGTACGACGAGGGGTTGCGCGACAGCGCCAGGTGGATCCCGGTG